>JACOUA010000173.1 GCA_016178075.1 Acidobacteriota bacterium | reverse complement strand
GGATACACGATGCGCGATTACGACAGTTGACCGAATGGAACGTTTTGGCAGCGACGAGTCGTGGTGTTGGCATCGCTGTGCGTCGACGCCGGGTTCCGGTGGCCGGACCGCGCTGCGAGGGCGGGATGGGGCCCCGATCTGGGCGGCGTGCCGCGCCTCGACGATCCGATCGCGATCATCGCGTCGATGTGGAACCACTCCGCGAAGATGGAGCAGGAACTCCGGAAGGGCGGTCTCCCCTGGCCGCGCCTCGAGAGCGGCCTGGCCGCGGACCTGATCGCGTTTCTCCCCTCGCGGCGAGACACGGCTGCCGATCGACCGACCGCGGGAGCGAGTCGAGTTCCGTGATCGACCCGCCGCGTCACGCGTCTGCTGGATTCCCGTTACGAGTCGTGAAGGTTCTTGAGAACTTCCGTCCGACCAATTCACGACGATCGGCCCGGCGCTGCTGCACCACGGCCGAGCGGGTGGCACGGTGCGAGAGGAACGGGAGATCGGCGGCCGCCAGCCGTCGCGGCGGGAAGCGCGTGAACGCTCGGCTACGTCCAGCGGCCTCCCAAGGGGATGTTCTCTCGCGTGCGCGCGTTGGTGGTGTGCGTCGGCTGCTGTCACGGGCCCGTCGGCGGCTCGAACAGGCGCAGGTCCGGAATGTCGCGGAAATCCCGGGGATTGAGCGTCCACAGCGAAGCGCCGTGCAAAATGGCACAGGCCGCCACCGCCAGATCGATCTCCCGGCCGCGCGGCCGAGAGACTTCGCGATACAGGTCTGCGGCGAGGGCCGCCTCGAGTACGCCGAACGGCACACTCTCTTGTCGCGGGAACAGCGCTTCCTGATCGGCCAGTTCTGGTTCGACTCGCGGACCTCGGAGCCACTCATAGAGCGCCAGCGCCGACAGGCCGATTCGCTCTCCCCGCTCGATCGCCTCTCGAATCCGGGGCAGCGAGCGTCTCGGGCCCGTCAAGGCGTCGACGAGCACGGAGGTGTCGAGGTGGATCACGTCCGCTCAGCGGGACGTCGGCGGCCGCCGTGACGCCGCGCCGCCCGGATGGCGCGGATCTCGGCGTCGACGGCGGCCGCCGATCGGGACGGACGGCGACACATGATCTCGTCGACGGTTCTGAGCAGCCGCAACCGCTCGGCCTCGCTCAGCTTGCCGACGCGGTCGGCGTAGTCGCGAATCGCGACCCGTACCACCTCGCTCTGCGGCTTGCTCAACCGCGCCGCCGCCTGCCGGAGGCGGGCGAAGGTGGCCTCATCGAGCGTGAAGGTAGCTTTTACCATATCTTAACCATACTACCATATCACCGATCGGCAGAGAGGCGAGCACGCGCTCGAACGCGGTGTCGCGCATCCGCGTAGCGATCATGAGCTGCTGGTCCTGCGGTGCGCTGGCGATGGAGAACGTGCGGGTGTTCCCCTCTGAGTCGCTCTCGGGAGGGTCGATCAAGGTGAGATCGACCGACTGTCCCTCTTTGAACCGAAAGCTCGGTGGCTTGTCAACATGAAATGCCATCGTACGCTCGGCGACCTCGTCGCGTCGCCGAAGCCGGACGGTCGATGCCGCCATGGGGCGCCCCCTTGTCGTCGCGAAACCACTATCGTGGAGGAATGACTCACAGCGACTTCAGGTACTCGACAAGGTCGCGCTTGTCAGCGTCGGTCAGCGCCAGCTTGAAGAACTGGTTGTAGTGCTCGACGACGGCCGTCAGGTCCGCGAATCGCCCGTCGTGGTAGAAGCCGCCCTTGGCGTGCGACGTCAAGCCGCGAAGCGGGGCCGTCCGATAGCTCCGATCCGGGGATCGGTTCGCCTGAAAATCATCGATTCCGATCTCCGTGGCCTTGTGCGTATTCCATCCCGACTCCGTGAAGAGCGGCGGGACGTGACACGTCGCGCAACGTGCTTTCCCCGCGAACACCGCGCTGCCACGGCTGGCGCCCGCCGCGTCGAACGAGCCCGGCTTCGGCTTGGGCACCGGCAGCGCGAGCTGGTAGAAGTGGAGCGGGCCGAGATGGGACGTGATCAGGTCGGGGCCGTTCTGCTTGTGCCCGAGGCGCGCCTTGGCGGCGACGGGGTACTGCTGGGCACCCTCCATTCGCGCCACCAACAGACCGATCACCAGAATCTGCATGGGAATCGCGACCCAGAACCAGCGAACCATTCTCGGCGTCATGGTCTGTCCTTCCTCAAGGCTGAGCCTTTTGCCGATTTCTCTTTCCTGCCGGCGGGCCCTTTGCCACAATCGGGCCACAATGTGCCGTCCACTCCCTCGATCACGGGGATGACGAGGGCGGCCTTTCCATTCGAGGCCCCGCGATGCGACCGAGTGGTGGCAGGCGTCTTCGAGCGAATCGAGGCGCTCACCCCGCCGGGTCTGCCCCGGCCGAACTGACCGGCCGGGGTTCCCCGCGCCGTTGCTTGAAGCGGTCCGATCAGAACTTCTCAACCCACGGCCTTGACCACGTACATGTGCGTTTTCACAGGGGCGTTGTCCTTGCCAAAGCAGAAACCTGCGAGATGACACCCGCACAGCCCGCATTCGCCCACGCACCGGGCGCACTGCACTTCCCAGACCCCCGGCTCCAGGCGAACGCACGGGACGTGTTTCTCACACTCATCGCAGTAGAAGTAATCGATCTGGGCTTGTAGCTCTTGTAGTCTCATCGACAGTCTCCCAGCGGCCGCACCTCACCAACCGGTGTCGGTCGTCCTGCCTTCGACGAGAAAGCGGCCTCGCAGGCTCGGATGTTCGGGACTGCATACTTGCCAGCAAAGAAACGTCAGGACTCCCGCACGGTTCGCGTCGAATGTCACTTCGACCGTGTGACCGGCTGGCACCTCTACAGGGCCGAGCCGCAGGATGGGAATGGCAAAGCTGTGGAGCACGTCGGCGCTGCGCAGGCGAACCACGACGTGGTCTCCCTGTTTGAGCGGGATTTCACTGGTGCGGCTCGCTTTCTTCCACCAATAGGTGCCACCGATCACGTCGTCTTGTGTCCACACACCTCCATCGGCGATCGCGGTCAGGGTGATGATTTTCGACCCCGCCGGATACCGATGGGGCAGGCCGACGGACCGCCAGTACCAGAGGTACAGTGGCAGACCGACAAGGAGGGACACCACGACGAGGACCGCGGCCGCTTCCTTGAGCGTCGCTGCTTTCAGCATCGTGTTACCCAATAAAGAGCTTCAAAAAGACCAACGTCACGCCGAGCAGCAGCGCCGCCGGCGGGACCAAGGTCCGGCGGAGCTGATCGCGATCCGGGAAAAGCTCGGTTCCCGCCTTGTGCAGCCCGCGCATCCCGTAGTAGAAGCCCGCCAGCAGGATGGGCACCTGGACAAACGGCACCCACTGCGG
>JACOUA010000372.1 GCA_016178075.1 Acidobacteriota bacterium | reverse complement strand
TGATCCACGACGAAACCGCCGTGGCGAACTACGGCGATTCGTCGGTGCGGACCTTCCGGCGCACCGATCGAGGCAACGCCCAGCCGGTCCGCGTCATCCGCGGCGCGCTGACGCAGATCGTCGGCCCGGTGTCGGTCGCGATCGACACCAAGAACGACGAGCTCTGGGTCGCGAACTACGGCGACCACAGTGCCGTCGTCTTCCCGCGCACCGCGAGCGGCAACGTGCGGCCGAAGCGCATCCTGCGCAACGCCCCGAAAGACACGCCGACCTGCGGCTTCACCAACGCATCGGCCGCCGCGTACGACACCAAGCGCGACGCCATCCTGGTGCCCAATTGAGTCAGCGTGCCGAGAATCTCGGTGTTTGCCAGGTTGGCAAACGGCAACGTCGCTCCCAGCCGGGTCATCGAAGGTCAAGCCACGAACCTCTCGCGGACGATGCACGGCATCGCCTACGACGAGATCAACGACGAGATCGTCATTCCGGTGGCGTTGGGCGGCGCCGTCCTGGTCTTCAAGGGCGACGCCAAGGGCGAAGTGCCGCCGGTCCGCGCCATCCAGGGCACGCGCACGCGTCTGGTCCGGCCGCACACGGTGGCCGTCGATCCGGTGAACAACGAGATCCTCACCGCCGATCCGAGCATGCGCGCGGTCGTCGTCTTCGATCGCTTGGCGAACGGCAACGTCGCGCCCAAGCGCGTGATCAGCGGTCCAAAGACCGGTCTGCTCGACATCGTCGGTCTGGCGGTCGATCCGGTCCGCAACGTCATCGTCGCCTCGAGCCGCAAAGGGAACGGGGACAAGGTCGGGTTGTTCGTCTTCGATCGGCTCGCGGACGGCGATGTCGCGCCGAAGCAGTTCATCGGCGGCCCGAACTCGAAGCTCGCGCACTTCCGCCAGGTGACGATCGATCCCGGCACCGGCAACATCTTCCTCGCGCAGCAGAACACGCGCATGAAGCAGATGGAAGCCTACGTGCTCGACAAGCCGCGCGAGGGCTACAAGGGGAGAGAAGACGACGATGACGACAGCGATTCGGGGCGGCTGGATCAGATGGGGTTCATCGCCGTCTACGCGCCCGACGACAACGGAGACATCCCCCCGCGGGCGATCATCAAGGGCCCGGGGATCCGCCTCGCCGGCGCCGCGGGTGTGGCGCTGAATCTGAAGAAGAAGGAAATCATCGCGGTGGGCGGGAATGGCTTCCAGACGTTTCTGCTGCCCGACTTCTTCAGGGCGCTCAAGAGGCCAACTTCAGCCAATCGGTGACATTGAAAATGTGGTGATTTGAAATCTGGTGATTGATTGGAGGATTGATGGATTGAGGATTGACGATTTATTGTTGATTGAAATCGTCAATAAGTCGACAATTACCAGATTCTGCAATCGTTCAATCACTTACCAGATTTTCAATCATCGGATTTTCAATGTGTGGACCTACTACCTGGCGTAGACGACGAACCACTTGCGTTCGGTGAGGCCGTCGAACTCCTGGACCGGCTTGAAGCCGGCGGCGGCCAGCCACGCCTTCGCCTGATCCTTGCTGACCGTCAGTGCCGGTTCGTTGCGGTGTGAACCGGTCTTCGGATCGAGGTCCACGATCGCGATCTTTCCCCCCGGCGTCACGTACTTCGCGGTGTTCTTCAGATACTCGGCCCGATCCTTGATGTGATGCAGCACGTCGTGGAACAGCGCGACGTCGACGTCCTGGGCCGGCAGGCCTGGGTCGGTGAGCTTGCCGAGCACCGCCTTGAGGTTGGTCACGTTCTGTTCCTTCGCCCGCATGTTGATGTGATCGATGAACGCCTGATCGATATCGACGGCGTACACCTTCCCGGTCGGCCCCACCGCTTTGGCCATCGGCAGCGCGATGACGCCCGGGCCGGCGCCGAGGTCGGCGACGACCTGGCCGGGCTTCAGCTCCAGCTTCTGGATGATGTAGTCGATCTTGAGGCCCGCGACACGCTCCGGCCGTTCCATCCGCGCGATCCAGTCGGGCGCCGGACGCGACGCGAGCTGGCTGGCGAGCACTCCACCCGAGATGGCCACGAACAGGGGCATCGCCGCTGAACACCGGAACCACGCCCTCGGACTCATCGAATCCTCCGTGATCTCGCCTTCCCGCCCTTTGGTCCTACCATTTGATTGGCGTAGGGTGTATGGTTTTCGGCGGTCAGTCAAGGTGATAATGCATCACGTGCGATCGCTCGGCGCGGCCCTCATGGTCCTCGTGTTGCTCGGCGGGATCGCCGCCATCGGCTACGCGCGCTGGACGCGTCCCGTGACCGAGGGCGATGCCGCGCTGGCCGATGGCCGGTTCAACGAGGCGCTGACGCATTACGCCGAGGCTGAAGCCCGCTTCGATCGCGCCGCCGCCGCCAAGCAGCTCTTCGCGTCCGACTACAGCCACGTGATGGCGAACCAGCTCTGGATCCTGCACCGGCTCGAACGCTACGACGACACCATCGAGGTGGCGACGCGCGCGCCGGAGGGGGCGCAGCCGCATTTCTGGTCCGGATCGGCTCTTTTTGAAAAAGGGCGGGCCGAGCAGAGGCCCGAGCCGCGGCTGGCGTGGTTCAACCGTGCGGCAGAGGAATTCCGGCGGGCGCTCGACGCGGCGCCGGCCGATTGGGACACCAAGGTCGACTTCGAGTTGGTCGCACGGCTCGCTGCCGAGCTCCGCAAACAACCGCAGACCCTGCCGAAGCAGCTGATGCAGCTGCTCCGGCCGCAGCCGAAGCCCGGCGCCAAACCGGTCAAGCGCGTCGGATGAGATTTCTCCGTCCCGATTTGCTCCGCTGGTGGCTGGTCATCCCCGTGCTCGTGGCGAGCTGGGCGATCCACTGGCAGGCGACGCGCGCCTTCCGCCGCCGTGTGCCGGTGGCGGATCGGTTTGGGGCGTTGTCGCGCCGCTCGACGTGGCGCCGCGAGGCGGGCGTCCTGACCGCCGCGGCGCTGACGGCCGCCGCGCTCGTGTTCGCGCTGATGCGCCCGCAGGTGCTGCTCGCCCGGCGCGTCGCCGACTACGAACGTCAGGACCTGATCGTGATGCTCGACCGGTCGATGTCGATGCGGGCGCGCGATGTCGCGCCGTCGCGATTCGCGCGGGCGGCGCTCGAGCTGCGGAACTTCCTGCGGCAGAAGCCTGAAGGGATCGATCGCATCGGCGTGGTCGGCTTTGCCGACAGCGCCGTCGTGCTGTCCTATCTGACGGCGGACACCGAGAGCGTTCTCTTCTACCTGGATTGGCTTGACGAGGACGCCCGCGAGACCTCCGCGATGTTCGGCACCAACATCGGTGCCGCGCTCAGGAGCGCCAGAGACATCGCGCGCAAGGACGACCGGGTGTCGCGAAAGTTGTTTCTCGTCGTGTCCGACGGCGAGGACTACGGCACCGAGCTCCGCGACGCGCTCGAGACCTTTCGATCAGAGGGGCTCCGCGTCGATACGATCGGCATCGGATCCGACGCCGCCGCGCCGATTCCGCTGCCGACCGGGGGCGAAGAGACGTTCCTGCTCGACGATGCCGGCCGGCGAGTGACGACGACGTTCGAGGAAGCGACGCTCGTTCGCGTGGCGGCGACCACCGGCGGGCGGTTCATCCGGTCCACGACCGGAACCGAGCTCGCTCGCGCGCTCGCCGAGGTCGCGAAAGGGGAGCGTAAACAGGTCGGCTGGCGAACCACGACCGAATATCGGGACATTCATTGGGTCGGTCTTGCCGCCGCCGCCATGGCCGGCGCGGCGCTTTGGCTTCTCTTATGAGCACGCGCGACGGTTTGGCGGTGACGCACGAGTGGTCGGCCGAGCGCGCTGCCGCCGTCGTCGACGGTCTCGAATCGGAAATCGCGAAGGTCATCGTCGGCCAGCACGTCCTGATTCGGCGGCTGCTGACGGGACTGTTTGCCGCAATTCCGTTCGCGACGGCGCGCCGCGAGACGCGCGCCGGCTGCGGCCACATCCTGCTCGAAGGCGTGCCCGGGGTCGCGAAGACGCTGACGGCGACGACGATCGCCCACGCGATCTCGGCGCGCTTTCAACGCATCCAGCTGACGCCCGATCTGCTGCCGGCCGACATCCTCGGCACGCGCGTGTACGACGCCCGGACCGCGGCGTTCCGGATCGAGCGGGGACCGATCTTCACCCATATCCTCCTCGCCGACGAGATCAACCGCGCGACGCCGAAGACGCAGAGCGCGCTGCTCGAGGCGATGCAGGAGCGGCAGGTGACGCTGGCCGACACGACCTTCCCGCTCGACGATCCGTTCTGGGTGCTGGCGACACAGAATCCGGTGGAGCAGGAAGGCGTCTACACGCTGCCGGAAGCGCAGCTCGATCGCTTTTCGATGATGCTGCGCGTCGAGTATCCGAGCGCCGCCGAAGAGGTGCAGATGCTCCACGTGCGGCTCACCGACCAGACGATCGAACAGCGAGTGTCGCCCGCGGACGTGACGCGGCTCCGCGTCTTCATTCGCGACGCCGTCTACGTCGACGACAAGATCATGGAGTACATCGTCCGCATCGGCCGGGCGACGCGCGCGCCGGCGGCCGTGGGCCGCGGCGATTTGAGCGAGATGCTCGTGCTCGGCATGTCGCCGCGTTCGTATCAACACGTCCTGGCACTCGCGCGCGTCACCGCCTTCCTGCATGGGCGCACGTACGTGCTCCCCGAGGATGTGAAGGAGATCTACATCGACGCAGCCCGGCACCGGATCGCGCGGTCGATTCGGGCGCAGGCGGAAAACGTGAGCGCCGACCAGGTCCTGGAGGAGCTGCTCCAGGCGGTGCCGATCCCATGATTCCCGAGCACGTGCTGCGGGAGCTCCGCTATATCGAGGTGTACACCGCCAAGCGCATTCGCAATCTGCGCGTGGGCGCCTACACGAGCCCACTGCGCGGCCCCGGCTTCGATTTCGACGAGCATCAGCCCTATCGGATCGGGGACGATGTGCGGCGGATCGACTGGAAC
This sequence comes from Acidobacteriota bacterium, assembly GCA_016178075.1. Classification (GTDB taxonomy): domain Bacteria; phylum Acidobacteriota; class Vicinamibacteria; order Vicinamibacterales; family JACQTH01; genus JACQTH01. The sequence goes on along the minus strand of JACOUA010000372.1, from coordinate 2,874 downwards.
GTCACGGCACGGATGAACGCGCCGTTCGTGCGGCATACGCACGCCGAGCGCGAGCTGAACGTCATGATCGCCATCGACGTGTCGCGCTCGATGGAGCTCGGAACCGCCGCCCGCTCCAAGCAAGAAGTGATGACGATCATCACCGGCTCGCTGCTGTTTTCCGCGCTCTCGGACCAGATCAACACGGGGTTCCTGGCGTTTGCCGATCGGGTGCTGACCTACGCGCCGCCGCGACGGACACGCGCCGCGGCATGGAGCGTCCTGGAGCAATGCTGGTCGACGACCTCATCCCCACGCTCGCCGCACGGCTCGCGCGGCGGGACGCGCCTGCTGCCGGCCATCCAGCATCTGATCAAGACGCTCAAGCGCATGAGCGTCGTCTTCATCGTGTCGGACTTCATCACGGACGAGGATCTGTTCGGGAGTAAGGACCTGGCGATGCTGGCGGCGCGGCATGACGTCATCGCAGTCGTCCCCGAGGATCGCAGCGAAGCGGCGCTGCCCGCCGGCCGCGGCTATCTGACGGTGCGCGACGTCGAGTCGGGCCGGCAGGTCGCCGTCGGGCTCAGTCCGCGGACGCGCCGCACGTACGCCGAGGAGATCACTCATCGGCGCGAGGCGCTCGCGCGCGCGTTCTACCACGTGCCGATGGATCACGTGTTCGTGCAGACCGACCAGAGCCCGATCGAGCCGCTGCTGACGCTCTTCGCCCGGAGGATGGCGCAATGACGCCGCGCCATCTCGTGGTGTCGCGTTTGGGTGCGTTCGTGACCGTCACGGCCGTCGTGGCGTTTGTGGCGGCTGGCGCCGCGACGGCGGCGGCCCAAAGCGCGGATGTCAGTGTCAGGGCGTCCGTTGACCGAACGGCACTGTTCGTCGGCGATCGGGCGACCTACACCATCGAGCTCACCTGCGGGCGGGGGGTCGAGCTGCTTCCCGACGATCTGTCCGGCGACAGGCTGAAGCTCGATGGGCTCGAGCTGGTCGCCAGCGACAGCTCGCGAGCGCCGGGTCGCGAAAGCACCACTGTGTACCGCTTCCGATATGTGCTGACGACGTACCGGGTTGATGTGCCGACGCTAAGGCTGGGGTCGATGGTGGTGCGATACGCGAGGACGAGGCCGGGTCAACGGGTCGAAGACGCCGTGCCGGCCGGCGAGGTCCGGATTCCGGGCGAGGCCATCGCGTTCCGCAGCGCGCTTGCGGACGAACAGGACGTCTCGGGCATTCGCGCCGATCGCCCCGCCGACGCACGGCCGGCGGTGTTCGGGATGCTGCAACCGGTCGGCATCGGCCTCGCAATCGTCTCGATTGTGCCGGCGGCGCTGGCCGCGTCCGCCGTCGTCGGCCGGCGCCGCGCGCATCTCGCGAAGGCTCCGCGCCGTTCGGCGCGGACCGTACGGCAAGCGGAGCGGGCATCGGTCGAGGCGGTCCGGGCGATGGATTTCAGCAGCCTCGACGGCCGCCGTGAGGCCTTCACACGCCTCGACACGCTCGTCCGGGAGCACGTGCGCGATGTCTGCGGCGTTCCGGGGCCGAGCCTGACGTCTGCGGAGATCGCGTCGGCCCTCTCGACGCGCGCCGCCAAGGTCCCGGTCGAGCTCGTCACGTCGGTGCTCGTCGCGTGCGAACGCGCCCGCTACGCGCCCCCACACGCGACGCCCTCTGCTGACGCCTGTCGGCAAACGATCGATGACGTGGACCAGGTCATCGGAATCTGGTGATCTGGTGATTTGGTGATTTGGTGAAGTGGTGAAGTGGTGAGGTTTCTCCGACCGGAGCTCGCGTGGTGGCTGCTCGCGGCGCTGGCCGCCGTCGGGGTGGTGCGCTGGCGCGGCCGCCGGCGGTTCGCGGCGTCGACGACTGTTCGGTGGCTCGCGGCGACGGTCTATCGTGCGTCGATCCTCCGGAGGTTGCCAGCCGGCATCCTCGTCGTCGGTCTGATTCTGATCGGCGGCGCCCTGATGGATCCGGTCCTGCCGTACACGCAATCGGAAATCCGCTCGCGCGGCGTGGACATGGTCATCGCGCTCGACCTTTCGTCGAGCATGCTCGAGGAGATGAGCCGGCCCAAGCCTCCGCGATCGTTTCAGAACCTGACGTTCTCGAGCCGCGACGCGACGCGCGGGCGCGTGGCCGGCACGAATCGTCTCACCGCGACGAAAGACGCCATCAAGACGCTCGTCATGAGCCGCCGCGACGATCGCGTCGCGCTCGTCGTGTTCTCCGACAACGCGTACGTGATCAGCCCGCTCACCTTCGATCGCGATTACGTGGTTCGCTACATCGAGCTCGTCGACGACCAGCTCTTGCGGGGAGAAGGCATGACGTCGATTGGCGAGGGGCTCGCGCTGGCGAACCATCTGCTGGCGCGGCAGTCGGAGGGCCGCGAGCGGCGCAACCAGGTCGTCGTCCTCTTCACCGACGGCGAGAACAACCACGGGCGCGATCCAATGGAGGTGCTCGGCGAGTCGAACGCCGCGAACATCCGCGTGCACATGGTGGGGGTCGATCTGGAAGAGGAGATCCGCAACAAGCCGCAGGTGCAGCGGCTGTTCCAGAGCGTGCGCCGCTACGGCGGCCGCTACTTCAATGCCTCGACCCCGCGCGACCTCGAGGCGGCGTCGCGCACCATCGACGCGATTGAGAAGGGCGTCCTCATCAGCCGGTCGTACCTCAGCGACGCCCCCGTCTATCAGTGGTTCGCATTGCCCGCCCTGCTGTGCGTGACGATCGCGGTCGGCCTGCGCGCGATTCCATTCTTCATCGATCAGACCTAAGGGCCCGGAAAGGAATAAAGGTGCCATCTTGGACGCCGATGCATCCCGCCGGGCTGCGTTGCTCGTCGCTTACATACACCCGGTATGCGCGCTC
>JACOUA010000371.1 GCA_016178075.1 Acidobacteriota bacterium | reverse complement strand
GCCCAGGACGCGGTCCGAAGCGGCCATCTGCGACAGCCTGGCCACGACCGCCGAATCCACGCCGCCGCTCATCCCAACGACGAGCCCCTGCGCCCGGGCCGCGTCCATGTGGGCCGCGAGCCATCGGCCGATGTTTTCCGCGAGCTTCTCGAAATCGTCGATCACGTCATCACCTCTCCCCATCGCAGAGCTAGAGCTCTGGGTAGTGGGTCAGTTTGGTGCTCGCCCCGTTCGGCCGCGCGGAAAAACACGCCTTCGGCATCGCATTCAGCGACCCGCGCAGGTCAAGTTCTGACCTGCGCGGCAGTCTGGCCTGCGGCGCGTTTTTCCAGAGCCATGCTCGCGCGGCCTCAACTGGGCTTTACACCAAACTGACCCACTACCAACAAATCCCGAATCCCGACCCCCGAATCCCGAGTGCTATCATGGTCCTATGACGACGGAGACGAGTCCGGCTTTGGCCGGACCCAAACCCCGGGGAGGGCTGGAGGACGTCGTCGCCACCTCGTCGGCGATCTGCTACATCGACGGCGACCGCGGAATCCTGGCGTATCGCGGCTACGACATCCACGACCTCGCCAGACACGCCAGCTTCGAGGAAACCTGCTACCTCCTCTGGCACGGCGAGCTGCCGACGCGAGCTGCGCTCGGCGATCTGCAGTCGCAGCTGGCCGCCGCGCGCCCGCTGCCTGAAGCCGTGCTGCGGCTGCTGAAGGTCCTGCCGCCGGCCAACGCGATGGATCAGCTCCGGACGCTCTCGTCCGCGCTGGCGCACTACGATCCCGAGATCGACGATCGATCGCCGCAGGCGCAGTACCGCAAGGCGGTGCGGCTCACCGCCCGGCTGGCGAGCCTGGTGGCGGCGATCGGACGCGTGACGGGGGGCAAGGGCCCGATCGAGCCGGACCCGGTGATGGGCCATGCAGCGAATTTCCTGTACATGCTGACGGGCGATCGGCCGAGCTCGACCGCGACGCGCGCCTTCGACGTCGCCCTGGTGCTGCACGCGGACCACGAGCTGAACGCGTCGACCTTCGCGGCGCGGGTCGCGGCTGCGACCTTGACCGACCTCTATTCGACGATCGTGGCCGGCATCGGCACGCTGAAAGGGCCGCTCCACGGGGGCGCGAACGCAGATGTGATGCAGATGCTCCTCGAGGTCGGCCCAGACGCCGCCCCCGATCGAATCGAGCAGACCGTGAGGGCCAAGCTGGCGCGGAAAGAGAAGATCCCGGGGTTCGGGCACCGTGTGTATCACACCGAAGATCCCCGGGCGACGCACCTGCGGCGGATGTCGCGCGAGCTCGGCGAGCAGACCGGGCAGCGCGCCTGGTTCGACATGTCGCAGCGGATCGAGACGCTCATGAAGGAGGAGAAGCGGCTCAATCCCAACGTCGACTTCTATTCGGCATCCACCTATTACGTCCTCGGGATTCCGATCGATCTCTTCACGCCCATCTTCGCGGTCAGCCGCGTCTCGGGCTGGACCGCGCACGTGCTCGAGCAGTACGCCAACAACCGGCTGATCCGGCCGCGAGCCGACTACACCGGCCCGGATGTGCCTCGCCCGTTCGTTCCAAGGGAGGATCGGTAGCCTGCTTGCACGGCTTGAATGTGTACGAATCTGTCCAGTTTGCCGTGCAAGCCCGGGGTCCCCAACGCGGCAGCCGCGTTGGGGTGGAAGCCCGGCTTAGGCGCGGCCGCTTCCGCGGCCGCGCAAGCCTAGTAACGAAGCTCCGCCTCGCCGCGGGGCTTCGTCTCCAGGCGGCCGTTTGAGGCGGAGCTTCGTTACTTGGATTCCCGCTACATCCGCAATTTCTGCATCATCGCCCACATCGACCACGGTAAATCCACGCTGGCCGACCGGCTGCTGGAGATGACCGGAGCGATCGAGGCTCGCGAGATGGAAGATCAGGTGCTCGATACGATGGACCTCGAGCGCGAGCGCGGCATCACCATCAAGGCCCATCCCGTTCGCCTGAAGTATCGTCCTTCGAGCGGCGATGAGTACATCCTCAATCTGATCGACACGCCTGGCCACGTGGACTTCTCCTATGAAGTGACACGCTCGCTGGCGGCGTGCGAAGGGGCGCTCCTGCTGGTCGATGCCTCTCAGGGCGTCGAAGCCCAGACGCTGGCCAACGCGTACCTGGCCGTGGAGCACAACCTCGAGATCATCCCCGTCATCAACAAGATCGATCTCCCTGGTGCGCAGGCTGAGGAAACCAGACGTCAGATCGAAGAGATCATCGGGCTCGATGCCTCCGGCGCCATCCTGGCGAGCGCCAAAGAGGGTGTCGGCACGCGGGAGATCCTCGACGCGATCACGAAACGGCTGCCGCCGCCGGGGGCCGACCTCGGCGCGCCCCTCAAGGCTCTCATCTTCGATTCGTGGTACGACCCCTATCGCGGCGTCGTGATCGTCGTGCGAGCGGTCGACGGCGTGCTGCGCGCCGGCATGAAAATCCGTCTGATGGCCGCGGGGCAGGACTACGAAGTCGAGCAGGTCGGCATCTTCACGCCCAAACCGCTCGTGGTCGACGAGCTCGGCGGGGGCGAGGTCGGGTTCATCACAGCGGGGATCAAGCGGGTCAGCGACGCAAAGATTGGCGACACCGTCACTGATGCCGCGAATCCGGCGCCGCAGTCGCTTCCCGGCTTCAAGGAACTGAAGCCGATGGTATTCGCGGGACTGTACCCGGTGGAGGGGCACGAATACCCGGAACTGCGCGACGCCCTCGAAAAACTTCGTCTGAACGACGCATCGCTGTTCTACGAGCCCGAGACCTCGGTAGCGCTGGGCTTCGGGTTCCGCTGCGGGTTCCTCGGCCTCCTCCACATGGAAATCGTGCAGGAGCGGCTCGAGCGCGAGTTCAACATGGACCTGGTGACGACGGCGCCGGGCGTGTTGTATCGGGTGACGACCACCGACCAGGAGGTCGTCGAGATCGACAGCCCCGCGAAGCTGCCGGAGACGGGGCGAATCTCGAAGATCGAGGAGCCGGTCATCACCGCGACCATCCTCACGCCGTCCGAGCACGTGGGGGCGATCCTGCAGCTCTGTCAGGAGAAACGCGGCGTTCAGAAGTCGCTCGAATTCGTCTCGACGAACCGCGTGCTCATCAGCTACGAACTGCCGTTCAACGAGGTCGTGCTCGATTTCTACGATCGACTCAAAACCGTCTCGCGGGGCTATGGCTCGCTGGATTACCATGTGACGGGATTCCTGGAGTCGCCGCTCGTCAAGCTGGATATCCTGGTCAACGGCGACCCGGTCGACGCGCTGTCGGTCATCGTCCATCGCGACGCGGCCTACGCGCGCGGGCGGCAGCTCGCGGCCAAGATGCGCGAGCTCATCCCGCGCCAACTCTTCGAGGTTGCGATCCAGGCGGCGATTGGCAGCCGAATCATCGCCCGGGAGAGCGTCAAACCGCTCCGGAAAAACGTGTTGGCCAAGTGCTACGGCGGCGATATCACGCGGAAGCGAAAGCTGCTCGAGAAGCAGAAAGAAGGCAAGAAGCGGATGAAACGGGTCGGGCGGGTCGAGATTCCGCAGGAGGCGTTCCTGGCGGTGCTGAAAGTGGGGACAGAATAGTCTCTAGTCGATAGTCTTTGGTCGATAGTCGAAAAACGATGGCCGCCTTCAAGAAATCCACCGCGCGCGAGTACTTCGAGTCGATCGTGATCGCCGTGATACTCGCGCTCTTCATCCGCACCTTCGTCGTGCAGGCGTTCAAGATCCCGACCGGCTCGATGGAGCCGAACCTGCTCATCGGCGACCACCTGCTGGTCAACAAGTTCGTGCTGGCTCCCACGCTCACCCGGCTCGAGGGCACGCTCCTGCCGATCGACGACGTCCGCCGCGGCGAGGTCATCGTCTTCAAGTATCCGGAGGAGCCCGATCGCGATTTCATCAAGCGGGTCATCGGCCTGCCCGGCGAGACCGTCGAGCTCAAGGGGCACGATCTGCTCATCAACGGCAAAGCGATCAGCGAGCCGTACGCGCACTACACGCAGCCGGTGCCGGACGAGGGCGAGCTGTCGCTCGACGTGCGGAGCAAGTACGGGCCGGTGAGCGTACCGGCGGGCCACTACTTCGTCATGGGCGACAACCGCGACAACTCGCAGGACAGCCGCTACTGGGGGTTTCTGCCCGGCAGCTACATCAAGGGCAGGGCCCTGATGATCTATTACTCCTACGAGCCGGACGAGGCCGTCGGGTCCGGCGCCGGGCTCTCGAGGTTGCCGTCGCTCGTGGGACAGTTCTTCACGCGCATCCGGTGGAGTCGGCTGCTGCACCAGATTCACTGATTAGCCCGGTATGCGGCTCGGTACGAAGATGTTGCACGCGCGCGGTGCCGAAGGTGTACGCGAGCCGCATAGCGGGCTCAGGCGCGCACGGCGCGCCTGCGAGCCGGGGTCCCCGACGCGCGTTTTTCAGCGCGTTGGGGTGGGAGGGAGCGGAGCGGGGTGTAGGGGTCCCCCGCGAGCGACCGAGCCGGGGTCCGGGGCAGCGCCCCGGTCTGGTTAGATGGCACCCCAGACCCGGTTATTCCCGCGGCGTACTGCACCCGTGTAGGCCTTCGTGTACGATCAACGGCTATGAAAGCGACCTTGAGTGTCGGCGTCCTTTTTATTTTCTTCGTCGTCGCAACCGCGGAAGCTCAGCCCTCACGTATCGAGGGCACCGTGCGAGGGCCGGACGAGCTGCCGATTCGCGGGGCGTACGTCCTCGTCGAGCAATCGCGCTTCACCGCGGTGACAGACGCTCAGGGTCACTTCGTGATCGATGGTCCCGAGGTCGGCTTCGAAGGCACGGTCTCGGTGACCTATCCGGAATTCCGGCAGGAGAAGCGCAAGGTGACGTTGACGGAACCGCTGACGACCTTGACGTTCGCGCTGCAGCCACGGATCAAGCCTGAGCCCGTGGTCGCCCAGGACGTGCCGCTGCTCGATGCCGGCTACGCGAATCGAGT
>JACOUA010000370.1 GCA_016178075.1 Acidobacteriota bacterium | reverse complement strand
GGCATTCGGCCGCCGCTGCATCCCGGCGGGCTGCGTTGCTCCTCCCTCGAATATTCCCGATATGCTCGGTCGTCGCGCCTTGCCGGCCGGGCGCATCGGCGCCCTCGGTGCGACAAGCTATTTCGGAGACACCACACTAGTTGGATGCCGGCCGCGCGGGAGCGCGGCCGCGATGGCCAGAGCTGACAGGTACCTTTAGTCGTAATGCCCGGCGTTGGCCGGGCGTGGCGATTTCGCCACGAGTCGGGACCGAGACGCCGGCGCGCTCAGGTGCCGGGCGAGCTCCCCGACGACCCGCACGCCCAGGAGCAACGCGAGGGTGATGCTGTAGACGCGCGGATCGCGGAGGTCGGCTTTCACCAGCCACAGATAGTGCAGCACCCCGCAAAAGGCCGCGACGTAGATCACGCGGTGAAGTCGCTGCCACCGCCTGCCGAGCCGGCGCATCATCCCCGCGGTCGACGTCGCCGCCAGCGGAATGAGCAGCACGAAGCCGGCGAACCCCATGGTGATGAACGGGCGCTTCGCGATGTCCGCGATGATCGCGTCGAACGCGAAGAACTGGTCGAGGACCAGGTAGGTCAGGAAGTGAAGGCATGCGTAGAAAAACCCGAAGAGCCCGAGCATGCGCCGAAGTCGAATCACCGCATGCCATCCGGTGATCCGGCGGACCGGCGTCACCGCGAGCGTGATCATGAGAAACCGCAGGGTCCAGAGACCGGTCTGGTGGGTGATCTCCTCGATCGGGTTGGCGCCGAGGTCGTTCTGGATCGCGCCGCGCACGAGCAGCGCCGCCGGAACCAGGGCCGCGAGGAAGATGAGCGGCTTGAGGCCGAAGCGAAGGACCCTCAATAGTTCTTCCTCAGGTCCATCCCGGCGTAGAGCGACGCGACCTGATCGGCATAGCCGTTGAACATCAGCGTCTTTCGGCGGCGAAACTCGCCGATGCGGCGTTCGGTCGCCTGCGTCCATCGCGGGTGATCGACCTCGGGGTTCACGTTCGAGTAGAACCCGTACTCGCTCGGCGTCATCACCTGCCACGTGTTCATCGGCTGCTTCTCGACGAAGCGGATCCGCACGATCGATTTGATGCTCTTGAAGCCATATTTCCACGGCACGACCAGACGGATCGGCGCGCCGTCCTGGTTCGGCAGCGCCTGGCCGTAGAGCCCGACCGCCAGGATCGCGAGCGGGTGCATCGCCTCGTCGAGCCGGAGGCCTTCGAGGTACGGCCACGGCAGGATCTCGTAACGCTGCCCGGGCATCTGGGATGGACTGAACAGCGTGGTGAACTCGACGTACCGCGCCTTCGACGTCGGCTCGAACCGCTTGATCACGTCGCCGAGGGGAATGCCGACCCACGGGATCACCATCGACCAGGCCTCGACGCACCGCAGCCGGTAGATCCGTTCCTCGAGCGCGTGGGGTTTGATGAATTCGTCGACCTCGAACTGCCCTGGCTTCGCCACCGCTCCGTCGACCTTGATCGTCCAGGGCCTCGGCTTGAGGCTGCCCGCGTTGTGCGACGGGTCTTCTTTCTGCGAACCGAACTCGTAGAAGTTGTTGTACGTGGTGATGTCCTTGAAGGGCGTCAGCGCCTCGTCCACGGCGAAGCTCGTTTTCCTCACGCCTTCGAGCTTCTGACCCGATTGCGCCTCGGCCCGGCACGCGAAGCCACCAAGGCCGCCCGTCGCGACCAGCGCCGCGCTTGAAGCCATCTTCATGAACTCGCGCCGGCGCAGGTACAGCCGCTCGGGCGTGACGTCGGAATAGCGAAGATCCGGCGCATTCTTGGTCAACATTCGAGCTTCCTCCGGTTCATCCCAGGCCCCGGGTGCCGCACCAAGGGTCCCCCAAATCAGCGCCCCGCGACAAACCAATAAAGGATACAACACCGGCCGAGGTCCCTCCATTCCGGGGCGGATGTAGGATCTGCTCAACGCCTATGACCTCATCGAAAAACTGCCCGCGCCTCATCTCGTTGGCTGTGCACGAATTCCGCACGCCCGTCACCGTGGCGGCCGGCTACGCGCGAATGCTCGTCGAAGGCCAAGCCGGTGAGCTGACCGAGAGTCAGCAACGGCTCGTCTCCGAAATCGAGCGGAGCTGCAGCCGCCTGTCGGCCTTGATGGCTGAGCTCGGGGACCTCGTCAAGCTCGACGAGGGAACTGTCGCGTTCCGGCATGACAACGTGCGGCTGTTTTCGCTGGTGGCCGAGGTGGCCGCAACTGTGCATGAGGGAGCGGATCGGGGGGTCCGGCTCGATGTCCAGCGACCCTCGGAGGATGTCGTGATCGTGGGCGATCCGGATCGACTCCGAACCGCCTTGGTGGCGCTGTTCCATGTAAATCTCAGAGAAAAAGCCGACGGTACGCAGGTAATCGCCGACTGTTCGATTCGTGACACGGTCGGCCGACCAACCGCAGCTGTGGTGATAGCCGAAGCGACGGAGCTGATGTCGGTGTCCGAAATCAGTCCACAGACCTGGGGAGCGTTCGAACAATGGCGCGGCGGCGTAGGGATGAGCCTGCCGATCGCCGATCGTGTGATGGCGGCCCACGGGGGCCGTCTGTGGTCACCCCGCGGCAAACGGGTCCGTACCGCCACCGCCGTGACGCTTCCGGTCAAGGAGATCTTCTTGTGAAGAATCCATCGGTCGCGATCGTTGACGACGATACGGCGTTTGCGACGTACCTGCGGACGTTCCTGTCCGTGCGCGGATACGACACGCGGTGCTACGCGCGCGGCGACGAGATCCTGGCGGCGATCCGGCAAGGTGAGCCGCCCGATGTCGTGCTGCTCGACGTGATGATGCCGGGACTCGATGGCCTCGAAACCCTGCGGGCGCTCAAGAGCGCGCGACCCGAAACGCAGGCCATCATGCTGTCCGGGCGCGAGCAGGCCTCGACGATCGTCGAGGCGGTGCGGCTCGGCGCCGCGGACTACGTGGTGAAACCCGACGACCCGGAGGGCCTGGGCGAGATCGCGCTCGACGTCGCGATCAAGAACGCGACCGAGAAGACCCGCCTGGTGTCCGAGCTCACCCAGTTGCGCCAGCAGCTCAGCGCCGATCAGGACAACGCGTTCCTGTTCTGGGGAAACGGCGAGCAGATGCGCACGGTCGCCACCATCGTCGAGCAGGTGGCCGACAGCGACGTCACGGTCCTCATCCGCGGCGAGAGCGGGGTCGGCAAGGAGCTGGTCGCGCGCGCCCTTCACCAGCGATCGGTGCGCCGGGCGAAGCCGTTCGTGAAGGTCAACTGCGCCGCGCTTCCCGCCGAGCTGCTCGAGAGCGAGCTCTTCGGTCATGAAAAGGGCGCCTTCACCGGCGCCGCCACGACCCGGATCGGCAAGTTCGAGCAGGCCGACGGCGGCACCATCCTGCTCGATGAGATCCCGGAGATGAAGGCGCCGTTGCAGGCGAAGCTGCTCCACGTTCTGCAGGACGCCGAGTTCACGCGGCTGGGGAGCAACAAGCCCCAGACCGTGGACGTGCGGGTGCTTGCCGCGACGAACCGTGATCTCGAAGACATGATGAACCGCGGCGAATTCCGCGAGGACCTCTACTACCGCATCAAGGTCATCGAGATCAACGTGCCGGCGCTGCGCGCCACGACGTGCATTGGAACCGCCGCCGCGCCGCCCAGCATCTCGGCGTCAGCTACAAGACGCTGCTCAACAAGATCAAAGAGTGCGGCATCAGCCGGAATTAGGTTGGCTCAGGGCTCAAGGCCCTGGCAAGAGCGTTCCCTGAGCCCTGAGCTCCAGGCCCTCCAATGAGCCTCGAGCCATGAGCCATAAGCCGTAAGCCCTAAGCCTTAACAGCCCGTGGTAAGCCAACTATAATCAGTCTATGATTCTGTCCCCGTTGGCCGCCGCGCTGCTCGACCGAATCGAGCGCCGTCGCGCGCGTGTCGGTGTCGTTGGCCTCGGCTACGTCGGCCTCCCGCTCATCGTCGAGTTCGCGAAGAACGGCTTTCAGGCGATCGGCATCGACGTCGACGAGGCGAAAATCGAGGCGATTCGCGCCGGCCGCTCGTACATTCCCGACGTCCCGACCAGCGAGCTGGCCCGCCTGACGACCGCCGGCGCGCTCCAGGCCACGAGCGATTTCAGCGCGGTGGCCGACCTCGACACGATCAACATCTGCGTCCCGACGCCGCTGCGCAAGACCAAAGACCCCGACATGTCGTACGTGGTCTCGGCCGTCGAGCGGATCGCGGACCACCTCCACGAGGGGATGCTGATCATCCTGGAGTCGACCACCTATCCCGGCACGACCGAAGAGCTCCTGCAGCCGATTCTCGAACGGGGATCACTGAAAGCGGGCGTCGATTTCTTCCTGGCGTTCTCACCCGAGCGCGTCGATCCCGGCAATGCCGTCTACCGCACCCGCAACGTCCCGAAAGTTGTCGGCGGCCTGACCCCCGCGTGCGCGCGGCTGGCGGAAGCCCTCTACGCGACCGCGATCGAGACGATCGTCCCGGTCAGCTCGACGCGCGTCGCCGAGATGGTGAAGCTGCTCGAAAACACCTTCCGCGCCGTCAACATCGGGCTCGTCAACGAGCTCGCGCTCATGTGCGACAAGCTCGGCATCGACGTCTGGGAAGTGGTCGACGCGGCCGCGACCAAGCCATTCGGCTTCATGCCGTTCTACCCCGGGCCGGGACTCGGCGGGCATTGCATCCCTATCGAT
>JACOUA010000369.1 GCA_016178075.1 Acidobacteriota bacterium | reverse complement strand
TGAGCTGGGACTCGGCGAGATTCAGGCTCGCGCGCGCCGACGCATCGTCGAGCCGCGCCAGCACCTGGCCCCGACGGACCCGCATCCCCTCCTCGACCATCACTGCCACCACCTTGCCGGTGATCTTCGACGACACGGTGGCCCGCCGGCGCGCCGTCACGTATCCCGACGCGTTCAGCACGGCCGTCCCGGACCCACTCCCCGAGTCCTCCTTGACCACGGTCACGGTCACGTCGGCGGCCCGCGCCTTGACCACCCACCAGCGGATGGCGACGCCGGCGGCGACGATCACGACGACGAGCGTCGCCCAGGTCTGCCAGCCGAAACCGCTTCGCTCACGCGAGGTCCGGTCAATCCGCAGCGAGTCGAGATGGGGTTTGGGATCGGACATGGAAGAAGTTTTGAGTTCTCAGTTCTCAGTTTTCAGTTTTCAGTTTTCAGAGCCTGGGCGTTTTCACCGGTTCCAGGTTTCATTCTACAAACTGTTGACTGATAACTGAAAACTGATACCTTCCGACGCATGGAAACACATGTCAAGGTCCTGGGAGTGCTCCACATCGCGCTCGGTGGGCTCGGCCTCCTCTGCGCGCTGCTGATGATGGTGATCTTCGGCAGTGCGGCCGGCATTGTCGGGGCCTCGGGGGAACCTGACGCCGAGGTAGTCATTCCGATCATCGGGCTGGCCGGAGGCGCGATCGTGATCATCCTGTTGATTCTGTCTCTGCCTGGGCTGATTACGGGGATCGGGCTGCTGAAGTTCCGGTCGTGGGCCAGAATCCTCGGCATCGTCCTGTCGGTGCTCGACCTCGTGGTGGTGCCGATCGGCACGATTGTCGGGGTTTACGGCTTGTGGGTCCTCCTCTCGAAGGACACCGAACCCCTCTTCCGCGGCACGACGACACCGGCGACATAGATTTGTTGACCAGATCACCAGGTCAACAAATGCGCCGTGTGGTTGGGCCAGCGTGGAAATAAAAAAGCGGCCGAGCCCTTCCGAGCCCGGCCGCCTCTGGCCTGTTCTCGCCGATTCGGACCTCTAGCGCTCCTGCTGCGGTCTTTCAGTCAGCAGCACGCCGGTCTTCCGCAGGTCCCGATTGTCGATCGTGATCCGCGCCTGCGGCGCGTACATCTCGTCCCAGCTCTGCTCCGACCAGTACACCTCTTTGTCCGGCCCGGGGTTGTACCTGTTCTTGAGCGAGTTGTCGAACATCGTCGTCACTGTGACCTTGCTGCCGGCCGAAATCTTCTTCGGCGTCTCGAGCTCGTAATAGAGCTGCCAGTTGAAGTCGTACCGCGGCACGTAGAGCAGCACTTCTTCCTTGCCGTCCGGCGTGGTCAGCACGTATTTCATGCTCTTGCCGCGCAGGTGCAGGTGCGGCGTCAGGCCGTACAGCGTGATCGGCTCGGCGATCGAGTGGATGCTGACGACCTTCCAGTCGTCCACGTACGGCGGAATCGGCGGGAGGGCCTGACGATCGCTGCTGCTGTCGTCACCGTTGGCCACCTCGCCGGTCAGCTCCTTGCCCTGGACGACGTAGCTCGTCGGTCCGGCCGACCCGAAGGAGTGGTAAATCTGGTGGGTGACTTCCTGCCCCGGCTTCGCGAGATACAACGCGATGGCGGTTCGATCCTTCTCGGGCTTTCCCGTCGCCTGATAGTGCATGTAGAAGTCGATGTAGCTGCCGGCCTTGATCCGCTGGCCGGCGCCGGCCTGATACGACTCGAACCCGCGACCGGGCACAAACGACAGCAGCTTCTGGTTCTCCTCGAACGCCGTGCGGCCGTTCGCGCGTGAGATGTCGCGCTTCGAGAGCATCTTGCCATCCGGTCCGATGGCGCGGCCGTTCACGATCTTGGTGCCCTCCGGCATCCGGTCGACGACGAACACGCCGGCGTGATGGACGGCGGCCTGCACGCCGGGTCGGACCTCGACCCCTTTGATGAACACATCCTCTGTAAACGGCGCCTTCACGTAGAAGTCGGTGACGTCGACTTCCCCTTCAGCCGGAACCTCGAAGTCGATCGGCATCTCGATGACCGCGTCGGGCTGGCCCAGCACCCATGTGCTGGCGAACTCCGGCATCGGCGGCAGATTGGCGTCCTCGCCCTTCTGCGCGCCGCTGTCCACCCAGCGCGCGATCGTCTCGATGTCTCTCTCGGTCAGGCTACGATCGTCCTTGAACTTGCCGTAGTGCGGATCGGCGCCCCACGGTGGCATCTCGCGATTCTGGACTCTGGATTTGATCGACTTTGCCCACGGCCGGACGTCCTGGTACGAAATGAGCGCCATCGGCGCGACTTGACCAGGACGGTGACAGACGACGCAGTTGTTATAGAGGTTCGGTGCGACGTCTTTCGTGAAGGTCGGAACGGCGGCGCCGTCGCCTGGTCCCGGCCCAGATCCCTGGACCGACACTGCGAGCAGCAGAACCCACAGGGCCCCCACGAGAAACAGGCCACGCTTCATACAAAACGCTCCTGGTCGATTCGGGGCAGATCCTTGGGATTGTACGCGGCCGGCTGGGAACGTCAAGAAGAATAGGGGTCAGGGATCCGGGATCGGGGACCGGGCAGTCAAGAGGAATGGGGATCCCTGACCCCTGAGTTTAGGCCGGCTCGAGAATGCGCACCCGCCTGAGCAGGATATCTCCCAACCAAAGGGAAAGGGCCAGGCAGGCAAAGAAGGGCCATAGTCGGACCGGGGTGGTGGCCATCTCGTCCTGACGCGCGAACAAGTCCGCCGGGGCTGGTTTGAACCCTCCCGCGCCTTCCGCGCTGACGGCCCGCAAGAGTGCCTCGTCTGGCGGCCGAACCCGCAGCTCTTCGGGGTAGGCAGCGGGCACCAGGGAGCTGCTGGCGTTGAGGGCGAGATCGCGGGCGGCTGGCTCGTTCAGCAGTCGCACTACGTAGTCTTCGGACTGGGACAGCGGGACAGTCGCTTCGTATTTCCCGGGGCCGGTCTGCTGCAAGTCGATGACCGACCTGCGGTTCGGCTCGGTGGAGGAAGGGCCCTGACGCATGACCTCGACCCTCGGCGACAGCAGATTGCGAGGCAGGCCGCTCCGGTCGATGGCATCGATCGCAATGCGTGCCTCGCCGCCGCGACGGGTCACCGTCAGGGTGGCGTCGGGGCGTGCGCCCGCCATGACGTCGCGCACGAGCTGCGACCAGAACTTGCCGTATCCGCTCCAGCGGAGCCAGTCGACGGCCCAGCGATCTTTCACGTCCGAGGTGAAGATCACCGTTCGACCGAGTCCGTATTGCCAGCGTGCGAGCAGCGGATCGCCGGTCGGCGTTGCCAACAGCGTTTCCGCAGTCTTTTTCGGCTGGGTGGCGGTGTAGCCGAGGAGCGCGGGCGCCCCGGCCAGGTTGAGTCCGGCGAATAGCCCCGCCTGCTTCCGGACGACCGGCTTCAGCGGCTTCTCCACGAGCGTTTGGCGCGCGGTGTTCTGCACTTCCTTCATGAAAATCTGCGGGACGTCGTGGGCGTTCTCCAGCGCATAGGCGCGCCCCTGCCCCCACCGCGCGATGTTGCCGAGCAGGATGCGATCCGCTTCGGTCCCGACGGCGACGGTCGAGACGGTGATCTTGGAGCCGGCCATCGACGTGACCAGCTTCTCGTACTCGTCCGGATAGGTCTGGCCATCCGAGAGCAGGATCACGTGCTTGGTTTTCGCTTTCGCCTTCTGCAGCTCGAGCCCGGCGGATTCGAGCGCCGGGAAGATGTTCGTGTGGCTGCTCGGCACGATCGAGCTGATACGGTCTTTGATATCCCTGCGGTTCGCCGCCGACTGCAGCTGGACCGGCCAGTCGAAGCTGTCGTTGAAGGTGACGACGCCGATCTGATGGCGGTCGTTGAGCACGTCGACCGCCGCCTTGGCGGCCTCCTTCGCGAGCTCGATGAACGGGCCGGCCATGCTCCAGGACTTGTCCAGGACGATGACGACCGCCACGTCCTCGGGATCTTCCTTGACCGAGAACGTGACGGGGAGAATCCGCTCGATGTCGGAGCTGGCGTAGCCCTTCCGCCAGCTCTCAGTCGGGCCGCCGGCCCGACTCAGACCGGGGCCGCCGAACACGTTCTCGCCGCCGGTCATGACGAAGCCGCCGCCGCGATCGGCGACATACGTGGCCAGCGCCGCGATGCTGCGATCGGCGAGCGCGGAGCGCGCGACGTCGCTCAGAATGACGGCAGCATACGGCTCGAGCCCGGATTCGCTTGTGGGCATCGCAGTGGGGGATCGGACATCGACCGCAAACCCGCCCTCCTCGAGGGCGCGCTGCAGGTACAACGCGCTTTGGGGGCGCCCTTCCACGTAGAGGATCCGCGTCGGCTGCCGGACGAACACGGGGAGGCGCAGCTCGTTGTTCGCGCTGACCGCATCGGCCGGCGATCGCCACGAGACGTCGAGCATCGCGGCGCCCTCGCGGTCGATCCGGGCGTCGAGCTCGACATGGTTCGAGCCGTCCGACAGACGCATGTCACGGGTGGCCACGATTGCGCCCTGGTGACGAATCTCGAGCGTGCCGGATGTCGCGGTCTGGCTGAACACGTCGACCTGCACACGGAACGGTTCGGAGGCCGTGACGGCGTCGTGCGCCTTCACGCGCTCGACCCACGCGTCCCGGCGCGCCACCGGCTGGGCCGGCAGCGTATAGATGCGCACGCCGTCGCGCGCCATCCGGGCGGCGGCCGTCACGGCGTCGCCTTCGGTCTCTCGTCCGTCACTCACCAGCACGAGGCGTTTCAAATGGTTCGGCGCAAAGCGGCGCCAGGCGAACGTCAGGCCGGCTTCCAGATTCGTCCCGGATCGGTCCGGCGACGACCCGCGGGCCTGCCCTGAGCCCGGTCGAAGGGCCTGCCCTGAGCCTGGTCGAAGGGCCTGCCCTGAGCCAAGTCGAAGGGCCTGCCCTGAGCCCGGTCGAAGGGCCTGCTCTGACCCCGGTCGAAGGGCGGTGGAGGCGAGCGCTCGCAGCTCGTCGCTCGTTTGGAGCACCGCCGCGTTTCGGCCGACGGCGACGATACGCCAGTCGTCGGGACGGCCGGCCCGGTTCGCTTGATCAATCCACGAGGCGGCCGTGCTGATGGAGTCAGCCGATACGCTGTCGGACACGTCGACCGCATAGACGACGGAGATCCAGCGGGCGGCGTGATACACGATCGGCTGCGTCAGGGCCAGCACGAGACAGATCACGAGCGCCGACCGGACAGCCGCCTGCACCATCGACTGGCGCCGGTTGAAATTGGTGAGCGTGCGGCTCCGCACCCACCACAACAGCGGGACGATCAGGAGAAACGCGAACGGCCAGAGACCATGAAAATACATTTTAAAATCTCGTAATTGGAAGTCTAGTAATTGATTGTCGAATTGATCGAATTGTTCAATTGACGATTAATTGTCGATTACCCAATTCGCCAATCGATGAATCAATTACCAGATTCCCAATTACCAAATCCTCAATGCCACTTACACAGTAATTCTCCTGTGATAGGTGAACCACTCCAGTGTCGCAAGCCCCATCGCGATCAGTAAGAGCGTCGGCCACAGCTCGCGCCCGCCGAGGCGTTGAGCCGCTGACGGGGCCGGCACGTTCCGGAACGCCGAATGGTTGACGTCCGATACTGTACGGCTCGTCAGGCCGACGACGATCGGCGTCGTCTCGCCGTTCGATCGTGCGAAGTACACGCCCGGCGCGGCGTCGAACACCGTCACGGAGGAGCTCCGGCTTGTTCGCACCGGTCGGCCGTCGCTCGTCGTGACGACCACTCCCTGACCGGGCACCGACACCACACCCGGCTCACGCGGGAGCGGCGGCTGCTCGGTGCTGAACCAGGCCATCACGTTGCGGAGGAAGATCGGAAAGCCGAGCTGCGTGCCGAAGTCGGAGGCCTCCAGCGGGAACCCGACGATCACCCACTTGGCGCGGCTGAAGCCGGGGGCTGCCCGCGGATCATGTCCCGCGACAATGAGCGGACGGACGCCTGACGACGCCACGGCCTCGGCCCGATCCCGCTTTCTGATGGCGAGACCGATCGCCCGGCGGATCGTTACGTCCCGTAGGGGCACGGATCGCGTCACTACGTGATCGGGCGACGTCGTCGTCACCGACGGGTTCTCGATGACGGGCCGGCCGAGATCCAACCCGACGCCGTCGATCCAAGGGACGGCCGGCAGGCCGAAGAGCAGCGCAGGGCCGCTCGGCGCAGCCGGGGGCACGAATCGATCGAAGATGAAGACGTCCGCCTGCAGGCCGTCGCGATATTGCCTGGGTGGGATCACCGTCAGCGCCACCCGCGGATCGAGCGCGAGCGACGTCTCGAGGTATTCGCTGCCCGGCGTCACCAGCAGGACGCGCGCCGGCTCCCGGCGGGGCAAATACGCGAAGGCCGTGTTGTCGATGTCCAACGAATCGCCCGGGCTCGCGATGTCCGCTCTGACGGCGCCCGGCTCGAGCTCGGCGGCGTCGATAGTCTCGCGGTACGCTTCGAGCGGCGCGAGGTCGATTGCGCTCGCGGAGGCCGGCCGCGCGGGGTTCCCGATCCGCAGCTCCACCTGCCGGCGCCGCTCCGAGTAGTTCACCACCTCGAGATACGCCTCGTACGCGGCCGGGTGCGAGGGCACTTCTCGGATCTCGAACGCCGTGATGCCGACGTTCTCCGCCGGCTCGAAGACCGAGACCGGCGTCACCGCGTCGCCCACGCGGCTCGTCGCGACGCCGTCGGACACGAGGTACATCCGGCGGCTTGCCTGAGAGAGTGCGATCGCGCCGATCGCGCTCCGCGGCGACAGGGCCACCTTCATCCGGTCGAGCGCCGCCAGCTTCTGTTCGGTGTCCGCGGCGGCGGGGACCACCACGGTGGCGGCGGTGTCGAGGAGCTCGACCCCCGCCGCTTCTCCGCTTTCGATGAGCGCGCGCGCGCGCTCCCGCGCGTTGTCCCACCGGGTCCGGCCGTCGGAGGTCCGCGTCATCATCGTCGGCGACGTGTCGATCACCAACGTTACGGGCTGATCTTCGCCTGCGGCCTGCGCCGCGGTTCGGGGTCGCCCAAGCGCGATGACGATGAGGAGCGCGATGGCGAGAGCGATCGCGAGCGACACGGCGCGGCGCACCCGCTCCCACCACGATTCCGGACGCTCCTCGCGCAGGAGCGACTGCCACAGGACGAGCGACGGGATCAGGATGCGCGGATGCCGCAGCTTCAGGAAGAACAACCACACGACGGCCGCCGCGATGGCGGCGGCGAGAAGCAGGACCTGCCCGGTCGTCGCGGCGGCGAAGCTCATCCCAGGAATCCGCCCTTGCGGAAGACTTTGAGGATCGCGTCCTCGAACGGCACTTCGACCGGGGTGCGGATGTATCCGATGCCGTGCTTCCAGCAGTAGCTGGCCAGCTCCTCGCAGAAGCGGTCATAGGTCCGGCGATACGCTTGGAGGAGCGCCGGCGTGATGGAGACCTCCTCGACGAGTCCCAGCTCGGAATCCACGAGGCGCACGTCGCCGCGGAGCGGCGGATCGGCGTCAGACCCGCTCGTGACATGGAGCATGAAGAGCTCGTGCTGGTAGTACCGGAGCACGTCGAGCCCGCGCCCGAATCCGCCGGGGTGGAAGAAGTCCGAGATCACCACGACCATGCCTCGCTGCCGCCGCGTCGTGCAGAAAGAGGTGAACACGTCGGCGGCGCGTGTGTCGCCGTCCGCCGCCAGATCCGTGAGAAACCCGAAGGCCTTGAAAATCTGACCCTTCCCTCTGAGCGCGTGCAGCTCGCGGTGCAGCCGATCGCTAAAGGCGCAGAGCGTCACCTTATCGAGCTGCGCGAGCCCGATATACGCGAGCGCGGCGGCAATCTGCCGGCCGTAGTCGAGCTTCGAGAGATCGCCGTTCTGTGTGATGCCCATGGACCGGCTGGTATCCAGAAACAGGTAGACCGGCAGGTCCTGTTCCTCCTCGAACAGGCGCACGAGCAGCTTCTCGAGACGCTGGAACGCTTTCCAGTCCACATAACGGAAGTCGTCGCCCGGCGCGTAACCGCGGTGATCCGCGAACTCCAGGCCGGAGCCGAGCTTTCGTGCGCGACGCTCCGCCCGCGATTGTCCGCCGAACAGCCGCTTCGAAATGATGTACAGGTATTCGAGCTTCTTCAGGAAGTCGGAATCAAAAACGGGAGTGTTCTTGTTCACGGCTCTGGCGTGTTTTCCAGAATCAACTTCAGAATGGTGTCCGGATCGATCTGCTCCGCTTCGCCCTCGAAGTTGAGGAGCACACGGTGCCGGAGCGCGGCGAAGTACATGGCGCGGATGTCCTCGCACGAGACGTGGATGCGGTGGTTCAGCAGCGCCCGAATCTTGCCGCCGAGGACGAGCGCCTGCGCGCCGCGGGGGCTGGCGCCGTAGCGGACGTAGCGATCCACGAGCGCGGGGGCGCCCGGATGCTTTGGATGCGAGGCCAGCGTCAGTCGGATGGCGTACTCCTGCACCGGCCGGGCGATCGGCACGGCCCGCGCCGTCCGCCGCATGGCCGTCAGCTGATCGGCGTCGAGCACGCGATCGACCTCCGGCTCCTCCAAGCTCGTCGTGCGATCGAGGATCTGATGGAGCCCCTGCAGGTCCGGGTACTCCACCTTGAGCTTGAGGAAAAAGCGATCGAGCTGGGCTTCGGGCAGCGGATAGGTGCCCTCCATCTCGAGCGGATTCTGGGTCGCGAGGACGAAAAACGGCAGCTCGAGCTTGTAGGTGCGCTTCCCCACCGAGACGCTTTTCTCCTGCATCGCCTCGAGGAGTGCGGATTGCGTTTTCGGCGTGGCCCGGTTGATCTCGTCGGCCAGGACGATGTTCGCGAAGAGCGGGCCCGGCTGGAACTCGAAGGACTTCTCGCCGGTCTGCGCCTCCTGGATCACGTGCGTGCCGATGATGTCGGCGGGCATCAGATCGGGCGTGAACTGGATGCGTGAAAAGCGCAGGTGCAGGACGTCGCTCAGCGTGTGGACCAGCTTGGTCTTGCCGAGGCCGGGAATCCCCTCGAGCAGGACGTGGCCGTTCGCCAGCAGGCTGACCAGGATGCCCTCGATGATGTCCCGGTACCCGACGATGCGTTTGCCGATCTCGTCGGTGGCCAGCTTGAACTGTCGCTGAAAGATCTCGACCTGTTGATCGAGCTCGCTAATCATGCTTGCCACGTGGGCCGACCTTTTGAAAGTACGACCTGACCAGATCGCGATACGGCCACGGCACCTGGTCCGGCTCCATGGCGTCGGGGCGCGCGTAACGTGGCCGTGGAGCCACCTGCTGGAACTGCAGCTTCGAGCGCGCCTCCTTGGTTTCCTGGTTGCGCGGCTCCTCCCGGT
>JACOUA010000368.1 GCA_016178075.1 Acidobacteriota bacterium | reverse complement strand
AACTCAGCGTAGCGCACGGTGTTGCCTCCTGAAGAGATGCGATACGGTAGCATGTGCAGGAGGAAACGAGGCGAGGCATGACGCGCACGATCGGGCCGGCAGCAGACAAGAAGGCTAGGCAGCGAAAGGATCACGCGGCTGCGAAGCTCGACGCGCTCATCGAGGAGGCGACGGTTGATGCCTACGACGAGTCCGAGCAGACCGCCGGCTTCTACACGATGCTCGAGGACCACTTGGCGAGGCCCTTCTCGACCGAGGCGCTCGGCATGGAGGTCACGGTCGAGCGCATTGACATAACCGAAGACGAGGAGATCGTTGCGGTCTGCGCACGGGGCAGGTCCCGCCAGCGGATACCGATCGTCGATCTGCCCCTGCCGAACCCGCCACCGAAGGGCTCGGAGTGGATCGATGCCTATCGCCGATGGGCCCGCCGGAGATAGCCATGGCACGCCGGCAGATCGAGATCGACCGAGACAAGCTGCGGCTGCCTTCCGCACCCTTGGGGCCGAGCGCGTTCTCTCTATGCTGGATGACGCCATCGATCTCGTGCCCCCAGCCAAGCGGTCGCTCGACCTGAGGCGAGTGCGCCCCGACAAGGAGAAGGCGAGGATGGCGAATCTGCTTGCAGACGCGAAAGCCTTCGAGACGGCCAGCTTGGCCGGCGACTATTACGAGTCCTTCAACGTCAATTCCAAGAACTTCACTGAGAAGTCCAGGGGCACGACGGGCTGGATCGCGGAGTGTCGGCGGCTTCTCGATCGCTGCGTGGAACAGGCGAAGACGGCGGACCCGGCAGAGCTCTGCCAGGCCTTCGGCATCCTCTTCGGTCTCCTGGATCGCATCGACGACGGCCGGGAAGACATCATCTTCTTCGCAGATGAGGCGGGTGCCTGGCAGGTCGGAGTCGACTGGGAGAAGGTGCTGCCGCCGTGGTTCAACGTCCTGTCGGCGACAGCAGATCCTGAGGAGTACGGACGGCGAATCGTCGGCCTGCTCAAGCACCACTACGCCTATGGGAGTGCAAGGATGCTCGCCGTGGCGCGGAAGATCGCGACGCCGGAGCAACGACAAGCGCTTCGCAATCGCCGGGCGGGAGCAAGGCCTCCACGGACGGCGCGATCATGACGATTCGATCCGAGTCCGGGGCGCTGTAGCAAGATGCTCGCGCGCGGGGTGACCCGGCTCCGAGCCTCAACCGTGCGTGCAATGGCGTGCAAGGCGCCACGGCAATGCCGGCATTGACGGCAATGCAGGCATTGTGGAATCTGTAACTTACAGAATCTAAAGGGTCCTGTCGGGTTCGAATCCCACCCTCTCCGCCAACCTTCGCTCACGCGTACCAAGAGAACGTGAGCTACGGTTGGCAAGCCAGGCGAAGGTTGTCCACCGTAGCGCGAAGTGCGAAGGTGGACCACCGGGTCACGCTGCGTGCACGAGCCAGTTGCGGAAGTCGTCCCACACACCCGGCCACAATTTCAGCCATTATAATCCGCAAGATTCGCTGACCTGGTCGGATACGCCGTACCTGTTTTGTTCCTTCCGGCCATACTGCTGGGAGTGCTGGCCATCTACCGCCGTCACCACTCGCCTTGTAAATACACCTCACGCTGCTTCACGAACTGTAAGTGCCCGATCCGGGGACAAGGCTCGCGGCGAGGCGTATACGTGCGGCGCAGCCTGGATCTACGGTCCTGGGAGGGCCCCTTCGGATCTAGTTAACTCCTGGGAGGCCTACGGTGAAGTCGGCGTCGTCAAGCCTGAGGTTCCAACTGTGGCTGAGGCGGTCGCGAAGTTCATCGAAGACGCGAATGCGCGGCATCTCGCGGCCGAGACGGTACGCAAGTACAAGAATCTGCTCGAACGGCGATTCGTCGGCTGGCGCGAGACGAAAGGCTTTCGGCTGCTGAACTGGCCAAGGTCAAGGACGCGCACTCGCACCGTTTCCGCGACACGTTTGCTGTGTCGCTGCTGGAGAACGGCGTGTCGATCGAGAACGCGTCTGTGCTTGTCGGCCACTCGTCGGTTCGAATCACCGAGCGGCACTACAAGCCCTGGGTGAAGACGCTCCAGAAAAAGCTCGAAGACGAAGTGCGCAAGGCTTGGGGCTAACTCTGCTACTCTGAATGGCAACGGTCATGAAGACGAAAACGCCTGGCCTGACGCGGGCCCGAATTCTCAAGACTCTTCGCGATCACGACGAGACGCTCAAGAAGTATTCGGTCAAGCGGATCGGACTCTTCGGCTCGTACGCGCGGGGCGAACAGAAGCGCGGAAGCGACATCGACCTCTTGGTCGAATTCGAGAAGCCGACGTACGACAACTTCTACGATCTGATCGTGTATTTGGAGAAACTTTTCGGCAGGAAAGTTCAAAAGCATCCGCGACAGCATTGTCTATGTCTAAGCGAGGCGAGGTCGAATCGCTAAAGGATATCCTCGAATCAGCCAATCGAATCCAGCGCTACGTCGGGAACTCCAATCTCGCCGAGTTCATGGCCGATACCCAGGCGCAAGATGCTGTCGTCCGGAATCTCTCGATCATTGGCGAGGCTGTCAAGAACCTCTCCGCTGAGTTCAGGGAACAGCACCAAGAGGTCGAATGGGTCAAAATCGCCGGCTTGCGCGACAGGCTCGTACACAACTACTTCAGCCCTCTGGGACGTCGTGCGGACAAAGATCCCAACGCTGAAGGAACAGGTTGTTGCGCTCTTGCCGCGCGATGCTGCCGAGTAGATCAAAGACGGAGTCCGGAGGGCCGGAGCTAACTTGAGCGACCCGCGCCCCAGCCTGGTAATCCTTGCCGGCCCGAACGGCGCCGGGAAGTCGACTGTCGCGCCGGCGCTGCTGCACGGAGCTAGCGGTCAACGAGTTCGTCAATGCCGACGTCATCGCGCGCCTCGACATGGACGCTGTACGACAGCTCCGGGCCGGAACCGCGGCGGGCCGCAGAACGTTTGGAATCGCGCCCCCTAAAGGTCTACGATGAAGTTGTGTGGGCCGCCGCCAAGGAGCAGGGTACGGCATGAAGACCGAGACGCCGAAGGACATCCGCCGCATCTTCGTCGAGGATCGCCAGGTGATCGACGAGGCGGCCTGCAATGGACCTGGGATTTACCGTCCGCATCCTCAAGGAAGACGGGACTTTTATTGCGCACGTGCCGGAGCTTGACGTGTCGAGCTGCGGCGACACGGAGGTGGACGCGCGCCGGAACATCGCTGACGCGGTGCAAGGATTCCTCGAGACGGCCAGGGACCGTGGGACGCTCAACGACATCCTCCAGGAGGTCGGCTATCGGTTCGAGAACGACCGCTGGAACGAGCCCGAGCTCGTGGGGGTCGAGCACATGAGCGTAGGGCTGCGATAGGTGCCCGCGCTCCAACCGGTTCCTTACCAGACCCTGGTTCGTATCTTCGAAAAGGATGGATTCACCTTCGCCCGCCAGAGCGGCGATCACCTGATCTACACGAAACCAGATATCAAACGGCCGCTGGTGATCCCCACCTACCGATCAGTTCCCGTCTTCATCATTCGCAACCTGCTGCGCACGTCCGGCATGAGCCGCGAGCGGTATTTCGACCTTCTCGGGCAGGTCTAAATCCTCGCGTCCGACGACGCGCGATCGTCGGTGCGTGCTCGCCAGGCTTAAGGCTCTTCGCGGTGTTTCGATCCGCGCTCGGCGCGGACTGCCGGCCTTAATCCTGACGCCGCACGCGCCGATTGTGGCCGTTGTCGTCGAACGACGCAGAGGGCTCGCCGTGAAGATCCAGCGATCGTCGCGACCACGTCTCGCCGGCTCGGCCGTCGCTCCGCTGGGGGGCCAAGTGAGGGGCCAAGCCTTCAGGGCGAGGTTGGCCCCCTCGCGCAGCAGCACGCACCGGTCCGTGCGACCGGTACCCACGCTGATCCGATTCGTCGGGATCCGATGAGGAGCCAAAGCAGGAGCCAAAGACTCAGGGGAAGCTTGGCTCACCTCTCAAGGAGCTAGCATCTTGCAAGTGGAGCGGAAGTCGATGTGGACGCGTGTCCGCGCGCCATGCCATCTGGTTTGCAGATCGCGGGTTAGCAGCGGTGCCGTCACGGAAGGCACCGAGGCGGGCGGCGTTTTGTGCCGCCCGAGCGTCGCGCGCAACAATCCCAGAGCGGGCAGGAGCGACCCCCCTGTTTGGGGCCTTGGGCGGCCCCGGGGGTGACCCCGGAGCGGGGGGTCGCTCCTGCCCGCTGTGATCCGAAGTGACATGCTGTTGTGCTCCCAATCCAAAACAGCAACTGCCTCGAATGCGCTGCAAATTCCGACCGGCGTTCCGCCAACTTGAAAGCTCGATTGAACGGGGCGATTAGGGCGAGGTCGAGGCACTCCGATCCGACCTGCGCCTCACTATGTCGATTCAGGAAATTTGTAGGAATTATTGTGTTTTGCCGGAGCTGTATCGCGGTCGCAACGAGCCCGGTATGATCGTGGTTTGCTATCCGAAAAGAAGGGCGCCCGAGTTTATCGGACACTGCGCATTCCCGAGAGCGTCTACGCGCGCGTCGTGCCGCGGTTCACCAAGGCGATGACAGCGACCCGTAGCCGCGCTAGGATTCCCGGCGCCCGCACACCATGATCCGCAGCGTCGAGGAATTCGTCACGACCGTACGGGCGGATTCGGCGGGATGGCCCATTGAGCAGCCCCGCTGGTTCCGTGGAGAACCAGCGAGTAGTAACACTCCGCTCGTTCCGAGCTTGTACCGCGTTACAAACGGAACATCGCGAGAGAACCAGCTGCTCCAGACGTTTCGGGCTCGGGCAGCAGCGTTTTCTCACGATGCTCTTCCCGACAGCAAAAAAGACGGATCAGTGGCTCTTTCTGGCGCAACATGTTGGTTTCCCTACGCGACTTCTCGACTGGTCTGAGGGTGCTCTGATTGGTCTGTACTTCGCGCTGAAGGAGACCGATCCCGTAGTCTGGATGCTGAATCCTCTGCATCTGAATTACCACGCGAGCGGCGCGGGGGGAACATCGCCGCGCCGCACATCCAGAAGCTGCGCCGGGAAGACATCGCCGACTTCAGTGCGCGGGAGAAGGCGGAACTCTCGACGTTGCTGTCGATACTCCTCACGCGAACGCCGCTGTACCGTCAAATGGTGAACTCGCTCATGGCGCAGCTCCATCGAATTAGCGCGAAGAAGATGCTTCGCGAGGAACACGGCATCGAAGAACTCGTGGAGTCAAACGTTCGTCTAGGCGGCGACCGCATCGAGGTGGAGAAGGCCCGTGACGCGATGCAGGCGCTTGTGGATGGCAGTGTCGTGCTGGAGCAAAGGAGCAACGCGTGGAACATCAAGCAGATGTTTATCAATGCAGAGAAATATGACGCGCTTTTCGTTCGTATGCGGTGGAATCTCCTCGAGGCGCCCGACGAGCAGCCGTTCATCACGTCGGACAATCCGGTGCTCATGGTCGATCCAGCCCGTGCGCAGGCTCGAAGCCCGAAGGAGTATCGCGCGCCGAGCTTCGCATCGCAGCTCCAGTTCCCGATAAGCCCGAAGTACCTCCTGCTCGGTAGCTTCCGCGGGCCGAACCAGCGGGTCCAGCTGGTCCGCACGGCACTTGTGAGGGAATTCAACGGCAATATGCTGAAGCACGCGCACAAAGAGGCATATGCCTCATACCGCTCTGACGCGCTGCAGCGCGCGCTCGACCGGCGGGCCAGGGAGCGCGAACCGTTGATCCCGACGCTGCCGGATGACGTGCTTGACGAGTGATGCTGCGTCGAGAGCGCCGCCAACTATGAAGAACAGGATTTCCCAAACGACGCTTCGTGAGTGTTTGTGCGCAAGCCTCATCCGGGTCTCGCGCGGAGACGAACTTATCATCGAGCGTCGAGGTAAGCCGCTCGCAGCATTGATCTCGGTGGCGAAGTTCGAGCTCATGACACGGCTCGCTCGACGTCGCGCGCTCGCCGTGCTGAAGCAGCAGCGTGGCGGAACGCTGACCGACGCGCAAGCAACGGAGCTTGGGTTGGAAGCTCAGCGCTGGGCATGTAGGAAACCGAGACGCACGGCGCGGCGGCGCCGAGCAAGGTGATGGTTTCCGTCAGGTGAGACGCGGCACGCGGGTGGGTTTCCCACCCGCGATTTACTGTACCTGTTTTGTACCTGGACCCCGGGTTTTGAGTGTTTTTGGAGTTTCTGGCGATTGAATTCAGGCCTAAATTGTTGAAGGAAGGATCATCGACCGGAACGAATCCCACCCCCTCCGCCAACCTCTCCCCTCAGTCCGGCCTCACGTGGTTTGGGTTTCCATCCACTCGGAGTCAGCGCGGGTCGACGTCGACCCGATCGAGCGTCTCGCGCACGCGCTCGGCGAGCGCCGTCGCGGTGAAGGGCTTCTGCAGCACCCTGTCGCGCTCGCCCAAGAGGCCCTGCGGCAGCATGGCCTCGTCCGAGTACCCAGACATGTACAGAATCTTCATCGCCGGCCAGCGTTTCTGGAGGCGCGCGGCCAGCTCGGGTCCGCTGAGGTTCTGCAGGACGACGTCGGTCAGCAGGAGGTCGATGGCGTTCGCTCGGCGGCTGGCCAGGGCGAGCGCTTCTTGCGGGCTCGCGAGAGGCAGGACGGTGTACCCGAGCTGCTGGAGCGCCTCGGACACCCACCCTCTGACGCCGTGGTCGTCCTCGACCACGGCCACCGTCTCGGTGCCCGCCACGCGATCGGGTCGAGCAGGGGCGGCCGAGGCCGCGACGAGAACGCCGGTGTCGGCCAGCGGCAGAAAGATCTTGACGGTCGTGCCTCGCCCCACCTCACTGTAGAGCCAGATGCTGCCGCCACTTTGTTTCACGATCCCGTAGACCGTCGACAGCCCGAGGCCGGTGCCCTTGCCGTGCTCCTTCGTCGTGAAGAATGGCTCGAAGACCCGGGCCTGCGTCTCGGGCGTCATCCCCACACCCGTATCGCTGACGGCCAACAGGACGTGCGGGCCGACCTGCGCCCCCGCATGCTGACGGACGTAGTGCTCGTCGAGCGCGATGTTCGCGGTCTGGATCGTCAGGGTGCCGCCGTTGGGCATCGCATCCCTCGCGTTCACCGCGAGGTTGAGGATCACCTGTTCGATTTGCCCCGGATCCACCTTGACGAGCGCCAGCGCCGGCTCGAGTTGCAGCTCGACGCGGATGTCCTCGCCAATCAGGCGGCGCGTCATCTTGTCGAAGCCGGCGATCACCTGGTTCAGGCTGAGGACCTCCGGCTGCAGCACCTGATGGCGGCTGAACGCGAGGAGCTGCCGCGTCAGGTTCGCGGCGCTCTCCGCAGCTTTGAGAATCTCGTCGACCTGCTCGCGCTCGGGGCTGGAAGCGGGCAGCTGCTGGTGCAGGAACTCGCTGTAGCCCTGAATGACGGTCAGCAGATTGTTGAAGTCGTGGGCGACGCCGCCCGCCAGCCGGCCGATGGCTTCCATCTTCTGGGACTGCTGCAACTGCTGCTCGAGCAGCTTCTGCTCGGTCTGGTCGATCAGGATGCCCATGATGGCCGGCTTCCCACGATACGTGGTCATCGCGCCGTGCACGTGGACCGTCACGACCGTTCCGTCTTTGCGTTTGCCACGGAACGAATACTCCATCGCGGAGAGCTCGCCGCTCAGTCGGCGCCCCACATTGTGCAGCACCATGGG
This sequence comes from Acidobacteriota bacterium, assembly GCA_016178075.1. GTDB lineage: Bacteria > Acidobacteriota > Vicinamibacteria > Vicinamibacterales > JACQTH01 > JACQTH01. The sequence continues at coordinate 9,949 of JACOUA010000368.1, read as the reverse complement.
CCGATCGGCTTCCAGAACGATGTTCAGGAATGAAATGTCCTTCATTTCCTCCGGCGTGTACCCAAAGATCGAGGCGAACTTCGGATTCACGTACATTCCGGAGTTGTGAACCAGATACACCCCCACCAGCGACTGCTCGACGAGATGGCGGTACTTCTCCTCGGCTTCCTCACGCGCCTCGCGGGAGAGGTGCTCCTCGGCCTCGCGCTGCTGCAGCGCATGGACCATGTCATCGAAATTGCGCCCGAGCGAATCGAGCTGCTCGATGCCCGACTTCAACGCGGCGCGGCTGGAGAGATCCCCAGCCGCCAGACGGTGGGTCGCCGTGCGCAGCGAGTCGAGCGGCCGGACGACGAAGGCCTCGACGCCGGCCCAGGCCAGCGCACCGGTGATCAAGCCAATCAGGACCAGCAACGCGAGACTGCGGTAGAGCGTCCGGTCGGCCTCGCTGAGCCCATCCACCGGCATGCCGACCGCGACGGCCACCCGCGATCGGCCCGAACCGATCTGCGCGACGCCGTAAAGCTTTCGCATGCCATCGAGGCCGTTGACTTCGGTCGCGCCCTGTCCCTCGTCGAGCAAAGGAGCGAGCTCTGAGTTGTCAGGTACGCGGCGTCCAATCCACTTGGCTGCTCCATCCGGGACGTGAGCCAGAATCACGCGGTGGCGATCGACGACCAAGACGACCACGTTCGAGGGGAGCTGGGCGTGGGCCGCGAAATCGCTGAACCATTCGAGGTCGAGGGCCGCCGCCGCGATGCCGGTGGACTGGCCGCCCGCGTCCAGGATCGGATACCCAAAGTGGAGACTGGCGCGCTGCGTGACGCGGCCGACCTGGTAGTCACCGATGCCGAAATCACGCGTCCGCAGCGCCTCGCGGAAGTACGTGCGATCCGAGATGTCGACCGGGACGCGATTCGGTTTCGCGCTGCAAACGAGCTGGCCCGCCGTATCGGCGACAAAAAAATTTCCATATTGCGGATAGCTCCCGAGCAAGGTCGTCAGCAAGCTGACGCAGCGGCCTGGATCGCCCGAGCGTACGTCGGGGTGAGAAGCGATCCCCATGAGCAGACGTCGCGTTTCCTCGAAGAGCCGCTCCTCATCGCGCGCGGCGAGGCGTGCCAGGCGCAGCGCCTCTTCCCGGATGTGCCTGGCCTCGGCACGTCGGCGATCGAAGTTGCTTTGGAGAAGAAGCGCCGAAGCCGGAACGAGGGTCAGCAGCAGCAGCGCGAGCAGCCGAATGCGCAGCCGGTTCCAGCCGGGCAGGACGGCCATACAGGTGGGCTATCGGCGGGCGGGGACGGCGCCTTCAGGCGAGATGACCGAAAACTTTACGGATGAGCTGGTCAACGCAGGAACTGGCGCAGGCTGACACGCGAAAACTTGTGCACGACTGACCGGCTCGCTACTTCACCCGTGCACAAGCTCGCCTGTGACGCTTTACTCCCGTGGAAGCGCCGACGCGCCGTGCCGAACATCGCGGGCCGAGACCATGAAGATGACGTCCTCGGCGACGTTGGTGGCGTGATCGCCGATGCGTTCCAGGCGCGGACATAAGGCCCACCGACCAGCGCCGGCCTGCGTTGACTTGGCTGGGGGCCGGCACTACAGTCTTCGCGGAAGGGAGACCCACTGGGCGGCGTCCACGTCGGCGATCACCCGGACTGGCTCACCTTCACGCCCGACAGCAAGGCGCGGGGTCCCCGTGACATGGACCGCTCAGGAACAGGCGCCGCATGCAGGTCGTGACCTACAGCGATCGCCTGACGATGAGCCGGGCGGCGGCGCGACGCGCGGCGCGGGCGCTGCGCGAGGCGATCAACGCACGAGGCGGCGCGCGGCTGATCGCGGCGACCGGCGTGTCGCAGATCGATTTCCTCGAGGCGCTCACTGCCGCGCCGGATGTCGACTGGTCGCGCGTCGAGATGTTTCACCTCGACGAGTACGTCGGACTCCCCTTGGATCATCCCGCGAGCTTCCGTAAGTACCTCCTCGAGCGGCTCATCAACAAAGCGGGCATCGGCCGATATCACCTGCTGGACGGCGAACACGATGCCGCTGGCGTTGCGGACCGGGTCGGACGCGAGCTCAACGAGGCGCTGGTCGATGTGGCGTTTGTCGGAATCGGCGAGAACGGACACCTGGCGTTCAACGATCCTCCGGCCGATTTTGCCACAGACCGGCCGTACCTCATCGTCAGCCTCGACGAGGCGTGCCGCCGGCAGCAGGTCGGCGAGGGCTGGTTCGCGTCGGTGGCGGAGGTCCCGTCACGGGCGATCTCCATGTCGGTACGCCAGATTCTGAAGTCGCGCGAGATCATGTGCGTCGCCCCTGACGCGCGGAAGGCGCGGGCTGTCAAGGCCTGTGTCGAGGGCGAGATCTCGCCGATGGCGCCGGCCTCAATCCTGCGGACGCACGCGAACACGACGCTCTACCTCGATCGCGAGTCGGCGGCGCTGTTGAGCCCGGCGACCCGCGGCGCGATCATCGACGGGGATACATGACGGCGGGCGGTGGCACGGGGCGGGGTGGCATGTCCGCCGCACTGAACGGATCGTTGCAACGAGTCATCGCGGCGAGCGCGAGCGAGCCGTGGCAGGCGGTGGGGGTGGGGCCCCACCGCAACATTGAATAATGAAACTCGAGATGCCAGGGCTGTTCGACCTTCAGGTGAACGGCTTCGCCGGCATCGACTTCAACGGCCCCGACCTCACCGCCGATCGCGTCGACGAAGCGCTCGAACGGATGCGCGCGACCGGCGTGACGCGCTGCCTGCCCACCCTCATCACATCGTCGTTCGAGCAATTCGCACGGAGCGCGCGTGTCCTGGCTCGCATGTCCAGCGCGGCGATCGCCGGGATCCACATGGAAGGGCCGTACCTGTCGCCCGAGGACGGTGCGCGCGGCGCTCATCCGCGCGAGCACGTGGCGAGGGCGGCAAGCCTGGACGACTTCAGCCGCCGGCAGGACGCCGCAGGCGGCCGGATCGTGCTGGTCACGCTCGCGCCCGAAGTCCCCGGCGCCGTGACGCTCATCGAACACCTGGTCGCGTCAGGTGTGCGCGCCGCCATCGGCCATACGACGGCGACCCCGCAGCAGATCGGCGACGCCGTCGCCGCCGGCGCGACGCTCGCGACCCATCTGGGCAACGGGTGTGCGCAGATGCTGCCGAGGCACCCGAATGTCATTTGGGAGTTGCTGGCGGCCGACGCGGTGTTCGCGAGCCTGATCGTCGATGGGCATCACCTGCCGCCCGCAACCGTGAAAGCCATGGTGCGGGCGAAAGGCCCAGGCCGGACGATTCTCGTGACAGATGCCATTGCCGCCGCCGGACGCGGGCCAGGGCGGTATGCGATCGGCGCCGTCGACTGCGAACAGCATGAGGATGGACGCGTTTCGTTGCCGGGAACTCCCTATCTCGCAGGGTCGGGCGTGACGCTCGATCGTGCCATCGCCAACACGGTGCGGTTCACGGGGCTGCCGGTCGACCGCGTGGTGGCGATGGCGTCGACGATTCCCGCCAGCTATCTGGGTGCGACAACGGCCGGCACCGTGACCGCCGATTGGGATGCGGAGGCCGGCGAGTTGCAGGTTCTTCGCGTCCACGTATGAAGATCGCTCCTCTCGACTGGGCGGTCCTCGTCGCCTACCTCGTCATCATCACGCTCATCGGCCTGATCGTCGGCGCTCGGGTGCGCCGCACCGGCGAGTACTTCCTCGGCGGGCGCCGCTTCGGTCCGTGGCTGATGATCGGCCAGAGCTTCGGCGTCGGCACACACGCCGAGATGCCGGTGGCGCTCGCGGGCGCTGTCTACCAGGTCGGCGCCTCCGCCATCTGGTACCAGTGGAAGAACCTCTTCATCACACCGTTTTACTGGATCATGGCCCCGGTCTTCCGTCGCATCCGGCGGACGACCATGGTGGAGTTCACCGAGGATCGGTACGGCCCCTGGATGGGCGCGATCTACATCGTGTTTGCCCTGTGCTACTTCATCATCAATACCGGAAGCATGCTCAAAGGCGCCGGCAAAGTGATCAGCCAGGCGACCGGCGGAACGCTCGCGGCGAATGAAATCGTCGTGGCGATGACGGTGATGTTCATTCTCTACAGCTTCGTGGGTGGGCTGGTCGCGGCCGCCTGGACCGATCTGTTCCAGGGCTTCCTCATCATCGTGCTCTCGTTCATGCTGGTGCCGCTCGGGTGGCAGGTCGTCGGCGGGCTCGATGGGATGAAGGCATCGCTCGAACCGTTCCGCTTCTCGCTCGCCACGCTGTCGGGGATCGGTCCGTGGGTGATCGCGATCCTGACGGTCAACGGTCTGGTCGGCATCATGGCGCAGCCGCACCAGCTCGCGACCGTGGGCACCGGCCGGGACGAGCGCACCTGTCGCGTCGGGATGTTCTACGGCAATTTCGTGAAGCGCGTCTGCACCGTCGGCTGGGCGCTCGTCGGTTTGATCGTCGCCGCCATGGTTGCGCAGGGACGAACGGACGCCGCCCTGCTCACCGACCCGGAGAATGCGTTCGGCGTCGCCTGCCGGCAGTTGCTGTTTCCGGGCGCGCTCGGCCTGATGATCGCTGCCATTCTGGCGGCGAACATGTCGACGTGCTCCGCCTTCCTGGTCGACGCCGGCGCGTTGTTCACCGAAGGACTCTATCGTCGACGGCTGGTTCGGAACCGGCCGGACCGGCACTACCTCTCGGTCGGGCGCATCAGCGGCTTCGCGATCACGATGCTGGGCGTGCTCTATGCGGTGTTCCTGATCGAGAGCGTGCTCTACACGTTCCTGCTGACGGAAACGCTGGCGACGTTTGTGGGGATCAGCGTGCTGGGCGGCATCGTGTGGCCGCGCGCGAACCGGTGGGGCGCGCTGGCGAGCCTCGTCAGCGCCCTGGCGACGAACTTCCTGCTGTACTCTCTGACAGGCCAGCGCCTGGATCACTGGGAGGCGAACGTGTTTCTCGCCGCGCTCGCAGTGGGGATCGCGGCGCTCGTCGTCGTGAGCGCGCTGACGCGTCCTGAACCCGCGGAGAGTATCCAGTCGTTTTTCGGAAGGTTGCAGACGTCGAGTGATGGAGACGGCGAGGGCGGTCGCCCGCTCCTGCTCGTCAACCTGCTGCGCCTGCGCCCGGCGGCTGCCGGCCGCGGGTGGCGGGCGTTTCACGAGGACCTCGGCGGGTTCGGGCTGGCCTGGGTGCTGGTTGTCGCCCTCGTGGCCGCGACGGCGCTTGTTCTCGCCATGTGATCACTATCCATGGTCGCGGAGCCGGACGTGCATGCCCCCCGGACGAACGCTTGATCTCCCCCGGGGGGGCTGCTAGGATGCGGCCTCGTGATGTAACCGATTACATCCAGACCACTTGTGGTGAGGTGATGGCTCCACGTAAGGGGGCAAGGAAGATGGCATCTCATGACCGGAACGTTCGACCAGTTCGCGCGTGGCGTCGCCCACGGGCCTCACGGCTCGCGGTCCGGCTCATCGCCGCCGCGCTCCTCGCCGTCGTGGCCGTCGGCCTCGCGATAGCCGCGCGCAGCGACAAATGGTGGTGGGACAATCTCGCCGGTCCTGACAGCTCGAACTTCGTTGATATCGACCAGATCGACAAGTCCAACGTCAGCCAGCTCGAAGTGGCCTGGTTCTATCCGTACGCCACCGCGGGCTTCAACCCGATCGTCGTCGACGACGTGATGTACACGTTGGGCCGGAACGGTTCGCTCATCGCGCTGGATGCGACCACCGGCAAAGAGCTCTGGATCCACGAAGGGCTCAATGGGATCACCAGCCGCGGGGTCAACTACTGGCAGAGCGAGGACGGGAAGAACAGGCGGCTGCTGTTTTCCATCAACAGCTTTTTGCAGGCCATCGACGCGAAGACGGGCCTGTCGATCCCGACCTTCGGCATGGACGGCACGGTCGATTTGCGGAGGGGCCTGGCACGCGCGGAGGGCTATGCCGGACGAATCCAATCGAACAGTCCAGGCAAGGTCTGGAAGAACCTGCTGATTCTCGGGTCGGCGCCCGGCGAAGCGTTTGTCAACCCACCTGGTGATATCCGCGCGTACGACGTGATCACGGGGAAGCTGATGTGGCAGTTCCACACGGTGCCGCTGCCCGGTGAGTTCGGCTACGAGACCTGGCCGAAGGACGCCTACAAGTACGTTGGCGGCACGAACAACTGGGGCTCGATGTCGGTCGACGAGCAACGGGGCATCGTGTACATCCCCCTGGGGTCGGCCAACTACGATTTCTACGGCGCGGATCGGATTGGCCAGAATCTGTTCGCCAACTGCCTCCTGGCCCTCGACGCGCGCACGGGCAAGCGGCTTTGGCACTTCCAGACGATTCATCACGATCTGTGGGACCTCGACAACGTCTCGGCGCCGATGCTCGTGACGGTGCGCCACAATGGCAAGCGCATCGATGCCGTGGCCCACGCCGGCAAGACCGGGTTCCTGTACGTGTTCAATCGCGTGACCGGCGAGCCGCTGTGGCCGATCGAGGAGCGCGCGGTGCCGAAGAGTGAAATGCCGGGCGAGTATGCCTGGCCGACGCAGCCGTTCCCGACCAAGCCGCCGCCGTTCGTGCGTCACACCTTCACCGTTGATGACGTCAATCCCTGGCTCGCGTCGCCTGAACAGTACGAGGCGATGCGGGAGCGTGTCTCGAAGGCACGCAACGAAGGCATCTTCACGCCACCCGGGTTGACCGACACCATTTCGATGCCGGGCAATCAAGGCGGATCGAACTGGGGGACCACGGCCGCCGATCCGAAGAAGGGAATGGTCTTCGTGGTGGGTGTGAATCAAGTGGCGATCCTGAAGTTGGAAGACGTCCAAACCCGCACCGTCGAGCGAGGTCGCGGAGGGGGCGGGGGTGGCGGCGGCGCCGCGCTCCAGGCGGGCTTCGCAGCATATCAGCAGCACTGCAACGTCTGCCATGGCCCCGACCTGCGGGGCCGCCTTCCAGGCGTTGCTTCTCTCGTCGGGGTCACCGATCGCATGGGCGAGGATGCGATCAAAGCCGTCGTGACCGGCGGGCAAGGCGAGATGCGTCCGGTCTCGAGCATCACGGAGGATGAAGTCAGCTCGGTGATCGCGTATCTCGCGAATTCGAGTCCTTCCGCCGGTCGCGGTCGAATGGCTCCGCGGAGCGCCGAGCCGCCGGGTGGGTTCCCGCCCGGACCGGTCGTCGCCAGCGGCGGCGCGCCGCAGCCGCCGATGCCCCCGCGTCCCACCGGGCCGTTCTACTCGGGCGTGGGCGGCAATGCCGGCAACACGCTGTATCCGCCCGACGTGAAAGACGTGCCGCCGACTCGCTACATGACCGACTATGGCGTCCTGGCGTCCTTCACCAAGCCGCCCTACACGACGTTGACGGCCTACGATCTCAACACGGGGGAGATCAAGTGGCAGGTGCCGAATGGCGACCATCTCCCCACGATTCGCGCCGGCGGGCCGTCGAACACCGGCGGCGTGGGTGCGCGATACGGCGTCGTGGTGACGAAGGGTGGGCTGGTCTTCCACGCCGGCAACGACAGCAAGGTGCGCGCCTACGACGAAGACACGGGCCAGGTGCTCTGGACCGGCACCTTCAACGGGGGCACGAGTGGCGTCCCCGTGAGCTACGAGGCCAAGGGACGTCAGTACTTCGTCATCATGTCGAACCAGAACTGTGGCAGGGGAGGCGGCGGTGGCAGGGGAGGCCGCGGTGGCGAGGACGAGCCCCCGCCGGTGCTCGATCCCACTACGCCGACCGGGGCCATCGCCTTCGCGCTGCCGAAGAAGTAGCGGCGAAGGCCTTGAGAGATTCAGTTATGAGTCGCGCATCTTTAGCAGCAACGTTGTCATGTGCCGCCCTGCTGGTCATGAGGATCTCTGTTGCTGTCGTGGGGGCAGCGAAGGACATGATGAAGACGATCGCTGCGAACATCTCGCGGACGCGAACTGTTTTCAGAGCCGAAAAAGCACGTGGGTAGACTCCACGTTGCTGCACTAAGCGGATTGTTGTGACGAATCAGCGCGGCGAGCGAAAGCGAGCCGTGGTAGGTCGTGGGTGGGGCCCCACGACAACTAAATAAAGGAGCGCGTTATGAGACGCCGGGAATTTCTGATTCAAGCCGCCGCGGTCGCCGGCATCGCCAGCACTCGGCGAGTCTGGGCGCAGGGTGGGACTCCGGCCAAGGTCAAGCAGTCCACGCTGGATCGCATCGCGATCATGACCCTCAACTTCCAGAGCATGCTGAGGCTGCCCGATCTGCCGGAGGGCCCGCAGCGCACGCTCGAGCTCTTCGACGTCCCGCAGATGCTCGCGGATCACTACGGCGTCCACAAAGTGGAATTCCAGCACTATCACATCCCCTCGACCGAGCCGTCGTACTTGAAGGAGCTTCGGAGCCGGATCGAGAAGCACAAGTCGCGCATGACGCAGATCAATCTCGAATTCGGGCAGCTGAACATGTCGGCGCCGGAGCTGCGAAACCGCTTGATGGCGATTGACCTGACCAAGATGTGGGTCGATCATGCGGTGATGCTGGGCGCGCAGCGCGTCATGATCAACCAGGGCCAGCCGACGCACGAGAACAAGGCCTACGGGATTCCGACGTTGAAGGCGATGGCCGACTACGGCAAATCGAAAGGCATCATCGTCTCGGTCGAAACCCGCGGCGGCGGCGGTGGCCGCGGTCGCGGAGCGGCTGGCGCCGCGCCTGGTGCTGCAGCAGGGGCCGCTCGCGGCGCTGCCCCGACCGCGCCCCCTCCCGCAGCAGCCGCGCTTGGCGCCGCTCCAGCGGCGGCTCCTCCCTCTCCTCCCGAACTCACCGGCCCGGCGCGCTGGATGCTGTTGGCGGAGATCATCAAAGACGCGGGAGCCTACTCCAACGTCGATGTCGGGGGCGCTGGCGCCGCGAATCAGCAAGAGTTGCACGCGTGTCTCAAGACCCTGTTCCCGATGACCGCCGGCAGCATGCACACGAGGGTGAACGTGAATTGGGATCTGGCGACGGCCATCAAGTTCCTCGAGGGTGAGCTCGGGTACAAGGGGCTCTACACGATCGAGGCCGGCAACGGTCATGAGGGCACCCAGCCGATTTACGATGTGGTCGTCGCGACTCTTTGAGAGAGCAGAACCGACGATGATTGTCAGGCACGTCGCGGCGGCGCTGGATGCGCGCAACGGGGCGCTGCTTTGGAACGTGAACCTCGGAGGAACCGTCGCCAGCGGCCCGATGACCCATGCGGTAGACGGCCATCAATACGTGGCCGTATCCGCGGATACCGCGCTCTGCGTGTTCGGCCTGCCGGAATAGTTGTCTACCGACACAGGGTCATCGATCAGTTTTTCGGCGATGCCTCGACACCCATCGAATGGGCCAGCGAAGAAGAGAAGCGACACGGTTCCCATGGCGAGGTCCTCGCTCCCGGAGCTGATGATTCTCCTGGAGGACGCCATCGACATCCAGGAGCGCCACTTCCGGCTCCACCGAGCATGAAACCGGTGACGGCGTGATGAAGACGCTGGCCACCTCGAGTCCGTCTGGTCCTGATGGCGATCAGCCGCCAGCTGACCACGCAGGGCGTGTTTGCACAGGCCGACGATGTGATTCAGGTGCACTTCGGTTCGAAGCCTGCTGGCGCTGCGCGGCCGCCGGGTATGCGGCTTACTGCGCCACGAAGGGCGGTCTGGCGATCCTGTGCAAGCAGTTGGCCAGAGCGCGTCTGGCGCGCCATCTCCGAGAAACAGCCGGCGCCAGCTCACGACGTGTCGGCGCCCCCGGACGTAGGAGTGACAGCGTCATCGAAAGCGATGTAAGGGCCCGGAAAGGAATAAAGGTGCCATCTTGGACGCCGATGCATCCCGCCGGGCTGCGTTGCTCGTCGCTGACATACACCCGGTATGCGCGCTCCTCGCGCCTTGCCGGGCGGGCGCCTCGACGCCCAAGATGACACCTT
>JACOUA010000172.1 GCA_016178075.1 Acidobacteriota bacterium | reverse complement strand
GTGCCCTTGTCGATCCGGAGCAGCGCTTCCTCGATCGCCTGCAGGATTTTGGCGTCCGTTTGTTTCAGCTTGAGCTGGATGTGGACTTCGTTGTTGCCGCTCGCCTGATCGGCGAGGTCACCCTGACGACTGTTGTTGTCCATCGTGGCCTGGAAAGGCCGTTGACCCGCGGCCGCGGTGATCTCGTCGCGCTTCCGGATCAGCGCCTCTTTGTAGGCTGTCAAATCAGACATGGGACCCTGCCCGGGGCTGATTTCCAGGGATCGACAAACCTAAATCATACCACGGCTAAGACCCACCATCCGCGTGTCAGTCCCCCCCGATGGGGTTGCCCAGCTTGCCCAGCGCTCCGCCCAAATCGCGCTTCGTGTCCTCGACGTCCGCGCGGTAGGCCGAGTGCACCCGGTCGGCCAGGCGCGAGAACGGCAGCGTTTGCAGCCAGACCCGGCCCGGGCCGGTCATGACGGCGAAGAACAGCCCCTCGCCCCAAGTAGGTGATGAAGAAGCTCTCGCCGGCGAGCAGCTTCCGCTTGAGGCCGCCGAGCAGGCCCCCCTGCATCTTGGCGTCCATCTCGATGCCGTCGGTCATGTACATCATCGCGCCCGCCTCGGCGCGGATCTCCTCGCCGGCGGTGAGCGTCAGGATGACGGCCTGCATGTCGTCGCCGATCAGTTCGTAGCCGGCCATGAGCTCCTCTCTACTCCGCCCGAAGCGTCGCGAGCGGTTTCCGCCGGAGGACGTCGAGACTCGACGTGACCCCGATGCCGCACACGAGCATGCCAGTGATCGCGATGCCGGCAAGATTGACGATCGGCGACGGCTCCCACGGGATGTCGAGCGCGAATCGGCTCACAGTCCAGCTCAGGGCGAGCGCGCCAATCGATCCCACCGCGCCCGCGAGCAGGCCCAGGGCGCCGTATTCCAGCACGATCATGCCGGCAATCGACCGCGTGCTTGCGCCGAGCGTCTTGAAGATCGCGGCCTCGTAGACCTTCTGGAACTTGGTCATCGAAACCGATCCCACGAGGATGAGGATGCCGCTGAAGAGGACGATCGCACCCACGACGGAGATCGCGAGCGTAACCCCGCGTACGACCTTGCGAACGGTCTCGAGGATCTCACTCACGTCGATCACCGACACGTTGGGGTATCTGGCAACCAGGTCGTGTTGCAGCCGCCCTCGCACGGACGGATCGTCCGGTCCTTTGGCGGGTGCGATGTAGGCGTGAGGGGCCTGTTCGAACGTGCCTGGCCTGAAGACGAACATGAAGCCCCCGCGTCGTGGGTCTCTCCAATTGACGCGACGGATGCTCGCCACACGAGCCTCGATCGTCCGTCCAACGACTTCAAACCGCATGATGTCGCCCACCATGATGCGAAAACGCTCATGAATGCCGACCTCGATCGACACCTGTGGCTGGCCGTCGTTGGTCGCCGACCAGAAATCGCCCTCGACGAGTGTTTCGTTGTCCTCGAGGGTCGGTCGGTACGTGATCACGTATTCGCGTCCCAGCGAACCGCGCCCGCGAACCTCCTGGTAGCTTTCCATGTTCACCTCGCGGCCACGGACCCCCGCGACACGGGCGCGGAGCACCGGAATCGGCCGAGGCGGCGGCAAACTCGGGGTCGTGGACGTGAAGAGCGCTACCACGCCGTCGACTTGGTCCTGCTGGATGTCGATGAGAAACATATCGGGCCCGTCCTCCCTCACCTGCACATTGAAGCTGTCCAGCAGGTTGGTTTGGAGGAGCCGGACCCCGATCATGAAGAAGCTGCCGAGGCCAACCGCGAGCAGAATCGCTCGAGTCTGATTACCCGGTCGACCGACCCTCAGCACCGCATGACGCAGGGGAAACCACCGGCTCCGCGCGAGCGGCCGCACAGTGCGAACGAGGAGGCGGCCCGTCAGATGCAGCACGATCGTCACGCCGATGAAGCCTGCGGTTACGGCAAGGCCGACCCTCATCGAGGCGGCCTGCCAGATGGCCAGGCCTGCCAAGGCGCTGACAACGAGCGCGATCACGGCGATCTCGAGCCAATCGCGCCGCCGGGCGACAGAGGTCTCCCGCAACAGGAGCGACGGCTTGACGTGGCGTACCTGGAGCAGCGGCACGAGTGAGAACAACAACGAGACGAGCACGCCAATCCCCAGGCCCTGCAAAACGGCGGCGGCGGTGAGCTCGTACTGGATCTCCACGGTGCCAGGCGGCAGGTTACCGACGAACGCAGGCGCCCATGCGACAACCACGCCCGCAAGGCCGACACCCACCGCGCTGCCCGCCAGGCCGAGCGCGATCACCTGCGCGAGATAGATCGCCAGGATCTGCGGGTTCGTTCCGCCCACACACTTCAGGACCGCCACCGCCTTGAGCTTCTGTTGGACGAAGACTCGGATGACGCTCGAGACGCCGATGCCGCCCAGCACGACAATCACGAGGCCGATGAGGCTCAGGTAGTTCTCTGCTCGCATCAAGTCTTCACTGAGGTTGTCCTCGTTGGTTCGGTATGAACGGGCCCCGACGGGAAAGTCGCGAAAATCGCGCCGCAGACGGCCAAGAAGCGGTGCGACCGACCGTTCCGGAACCCGCAGCATGATCTCGTATCGGCCGCGCCCGAACGTCGACAAGAGGCCGGACTTCAGGAGATCCGCGCGGTCCATCAGCACCGGGGGTCCAAAACTGAACCCGCCGAGTCGTCGGCCTGGTTCCACGAGCACGACGTCGCGAATCGTGTAGGGTGCCCCGCCGAGAATCAGCGCGTCCCCGACCTTCAGCCCGAGTTGCGCCAGCAGCTCCGGCCGAACCAGCAGCCCACGATTCTGCAGCAAGGCGTGCGCGTACGTCCCGCCGCTTTGCAACACCACGGTTCCGTAAAACGGAAACGCCGGTTCGACGCCGCGGACTTCAACCATGCGCGCCACTGCTCTGCCGCCCGTGGCTGGCCTCACCATCGTGTCGGTCTGGACCGCGTTGGTGCGCTCTGTGACCGAGTATTCACGAAGGCGTTGCTCGATCTTCGCCAGCGCATCGCTCGAGAACGGACGGTTGCTGGAAATGACGATGTCGGCGGCCGTCAGAGCCTTGGCTTGGCCCGTGATGGCCACCCTGACGTTCTGCGTGAGCGAGCGCAGGGAGACGATCGATGCGACGCCGATGGCGATGCAGGCAAAGAAGAACAGGAGCCGCTTCCAGGAGGCACGCAACTCCCGTAGCGCCATCTTCGCTACGAAGACCACTGGCGCCTCCGCGGCTCCGCGAACTCTGCGTTCAGGATGCGGCCGTCACGCATCGCCAGTCGGACGTCGGCCGAAGCGGCGAGCTCGACGTCGTGGGTCGCGAGGACGAGCGTGACACCCCGGGCGTGGATCGCGCCCAGCAGCTCCATGATGTGGCGGCCGTTGGCCGCGTCCAGGTTGCCGGTCGGCTCGTCCGCCAGCAGGATCGGCGGGTCGTTCGACAGCGCCCGCGCGATCGCCACGCGCTGCTGCTCACCGCCGGAGAGCTGCGACGGGTAATGGTGCCCACGTGCCTCGAGGCCGATCTCCGCCAACCGCTCGGCCGCCCGGCGAGGCGCGTCACGGCGTCTCGCGATCTCCATCGGGACGAGGACGTTTTCGTATGCCGTCAGCGACGGGATGAGATGAAAAAACTGAAAAACGAACCCGATCGCCTCGCCGCGCAGCTTCGCCAGGTCATCCTCGCCGAGGGTGGTGATGTCGATCCCGTCGATCTCGATCGTCCCCGTGGTCGGAGCGTCCAAGCCCGCGATGAGGCCGAGCAGCGTGGACTTGCCGCTGCCCGACGGGCCCATGACCGCGACGAACTGGCCCGAGGGAATGAAGAGGTCGGTTGAGTGCAGGATCGTGAGCGGCCGGTCGCCGCTCGTCACGGTTTTCGAGACGCCCTGAAGCCGAATCATCGGCGGGCGGCGTCCTCACGAACGATCGGTTCGAGTGACCGCCAGACATGCTCGGCGACCAGTCGCGCGCCCTCGCGATTCGGATGGATCCGGTCGCCCTGATTGAGCGAGGCGACACCCGCCACCCCTTGGAGAAGGAATGGGAGGAGCGGCACGGCCTGCTGCTGTGCGACCTCGCGAAACGCGCCCCGAAACTCTCCCGTGTAGGCATTCCCAAGGTTCGGCGGCGCCTCCATCCCAGCCAGGAGCACCGCGGCCCCTCGTCGCTTCGCGCCATCGATGATCGCCGACAGATTCGCCTTCATGCTCTCGACCGGGATCCCGCGCAGGCCATCGTTCCCGCCGAGCGCGAGGATCAGGATTCGGGCGTCGTTCCCGAGCGCCCAGTCCAGCCGGCGCAGACCACCGGCCGACGTCTCGCCCGAGACGCCGGCGTTGACGACTTCGTACCGATAGCCGGCCTGATCCAGCTTGCGCTGCAGGATGGCCGGATACGATTCGTCGGACGGCAGGCCGAGCCCGAACGTGAGGCTGTCTCCGAGGACCACGATTCGAGGACGGGCTGCGGGAGGCGCAGCGGAGGTCGCGCGAGACGGGGCCCCATCGGACGCCGCCGCGGACGCTCGCTGGTCGGGAGAGGCGCACGCGACGGCGCCACACGCCGCCAGGAGCAAGATGGTCAGTCGCAGGCGCACCGATCACCTATTATAGCTGTCGCTCCTCGTCGGATTCGGCCGCCTTGTTCACCGCCGACGCACATGGGCGGCGAACTTCGGCGAGCCGCGCCGAAGCGCGGAGCACGAAGGTTCATGCAACCCATGCGAAAAACAGCATTGCTGATTCTCTCGATCGTGCTCATCACCGTCGTATACGACGTAGCACTCGGCGACGTTCACCCCCGGGGCTCTTCGGGAAGCGAGGCGCTCCAGCCGGCCGAGCTCCGCGTCCTGACCCATCGGGAACAGGCGGCGCTGGTCAAGGGGTGGATTGAGAAGCGCTTCGCCACGGTGCTCCCGCAGCTCATGCGCCGCGAAGGCCTCGACATGTGGATTGTCGTGTCGCGCGAGTACAACGACGACCCGGTCTTTCGATCCATGGCGCCGCTCACGACCTACTCGTCGCGGCGACGAACCATCCTGGTCTTCCATGATCGCGGCCGCGAGCGAGGCGTCGACCGCTTGTCCGTGGGGCGCTTCGATTACGACGGGCTCTTCACGCTCGTCAGAACCGCGAACGACGGCCAGTGGGACGGGCTTCGCAAGCTGGTCGAGGAGCGGAAGCCGCAGGCGATCGGGATCAATACCTCGAACGCCTGGAACCACGCCGACGGTCTGACCGCAAGCGAGAAGGACAACCTCGTGAAGGCGCTCGGCCCGACCTACGCCGCTCGACTGCAATCGGCCGAAATGCTGGCGGTCGGCTGGCTCGAGGTCAAGCTGCCCGAGGAGCTCGACGCGTATCGCCACGTCATGAAGATCGCGCACCGCGTCATCGCGGACGCCTTTTCCAATCAGGTTATCGTGCCCGGCGTGACGACGTCCGAGGATGTGGCGTGGTGGATGCGACAGCGGGTCGCCGACCTCGGGCTTGGCCAGTGGTTCCATCCGACCGTCACAATCTGGCGGAAGGGCGGAATCTCGGATGCCGTTCCCTTGGACCGTCGAGTCATCCAGCGCGGCGACATGCTGCACTGCGACTTCGGTCTCGTCTATCTCGGCTTTTCGACCGACACGCAGCATAACGCGTACGTGCTGCGACCTGGCGAAGTCGACGCCCCTCCTGGGTTGAAGGAAGGCCTGAAGGCGGCAAATCGGCTCCAGGACATCACGAGGGCTCAGGCGAAGATCGGCGGGACGGGTAATCAGGCCCTGCTCGCGGCACTCCTCCAGGCACGACAGGAAGGCCTGCAGCCATCGATCTATTGCCATCCGATCGGCTATCACGGGCACGCCGCCGGCCCTCCGATTGGCATGACCGACTACCAGGAAGGCGTGCCGGTCCGCGGCGACTACGTGTTTCGTCCGAGCACATGGCATTCGATCGAGCTGAACGTGACGCACAACGTCAAGGAATGGGACAACCAGCCGGTTCGGTTCGCCCTGGAAGAGGATGCCGTGCTGCTCGAATCGGCGTGGGATTGGATCGATGGTCGGCAGACGGAGTTCTATCTGATCAAATAGGGACGAGGGGCTCGGGACACTAGCCGTCCTTGCACGGCTAGAGGGGCTAGGAACCGTGAGCCATCAAGACACCGCGGATCGTGGCTGGTCGATCCATGCCTCATCGCTGGGCCACGTCGTACAGTCGCTCGAAGATCGGCTGCGCCGTGAGCAGTTCGTCCGTCGCCTCTGGCAGCGTGACGCCTCGCTCTGGAGCCAGGAGCGGGCCACGCACCGTGGTGGGACTACGACCCGCCGGAGGCGGACTCGCCGACGCGCTCCAGCGTGTCCACAGGGGCGACCCGGCTGATCATCCAGAACTCACTGCGGCGTTCGAGTGT
Source organism: Acidobacteriota bacterium (assembly GCA_016178075.1). Taxonomy (GTDB): domain Bacteria; phylum Acidobacteriota; class Vicinamibacteria; order Vicinamibacterales; family JACQTH01; genus JACQTH01. The sequence continues at coordinate 10,940 of JACOUA010000172.1, read as the reverse complement.
GAAGATCATCTCGCGGGCGTCGACTTCACGTTTACCGTCGGCGGGGCTGACCCGGGTCGCCCGCACCGTGGTGACCGCGTTGGCATGCGCCTGATCCTTTTCGATCTTGATCCGCACATCCACGAACGCGACCTGAATCCCACCTGATGGAATCTCGAACTTGGCCGCGGTGGCGATCAAAGCCGAGAGCCCGTCGATGCTGGCGTCTTCCTCCCCCAGATCGATCTGGACCTCTTCGAGGAAGTAACGCCGCAGCCGCGAGGCGCGGGCGGCCTGCACGAGATCCGTTTCGTGGCCGGTGACGCTGAGATCCGTGGCGAGATCGTCGAACTGCGTTTGAATTCGTTGTTCGTCACGCGGACTGCGGGCGCCGGCAAGAAACACCAACACGCCGACGAGACCGGCGGCCGCGATGGCAAGCAACGGAAGGCTCGGGCTTCGCTTCAAAAGAGCAGTTTCCCTATGAGCCTTGGCTCAGTGACTTTTCCGAACTCATGCTGCTGTTGCGGCATGCTGCGATTGTCTCCGACCACGAAGTACTCCGCGCTCCCCAGCCGCGAATCCGGCACGTTCCAGTCCGGCACGCGATATCTCACGTATTCTTCCTGTAGCGGCTGGCCGTTCACCAGTACCAGCCCGGCCCGGAACGCGATGTGCTCGCCTGGCAGCCCGACGATGCGCTTGAGGAACACGACGTGGGGGCCGGCCAGCTCGATCGCGACGATGTCGCCGCGCTCCGGCTTCCCCCACCGGTACGCGAGCGCGTTGACGAACACCAGCTCTCCGGCCCGATACGTCGGCTCCATGCTGACACCGTAGGTTCGGACCGGAAGCAGCACCCACCCGAAAACCACAACACTGACGACGATGATCGCGGTCGCTCGTATCAAGGTCCATCGAAGGTTCCTTCCGACGACGAGGTCGAGGACCTCGGACCGATGACGTGCGGGCACGCGCTGGACTCCGAGGACAGACACGAATATCCCGAAGATTTATCGGCGGGCCTGTAGGCGGTCTTCACCAGGGATGCCCCCGAACTGTGCAATTGTGCGCGAAAGTGGGCATCGGGACCGCTATACGGCGCCTTATGAGAATTCTGTTCTCGTTGTGAGCGCCGTATAGCGGTCCTAGGCGCGCACGGCGCGCCTGCGAGGGAGCGGAGCGGGGCGTAGGGGCCCCCGCGAGCGACTGAGCCGGGGTCCGGGGCAGAGCCCCGGTCTAGTTGGGGCAACTCCCCTTCACGCAAGGCTGAGGTAGACTACGCCGCCGGAGGCCTCATGAAACACGCCATCATCGCCATTGCCGCCGCGGTCGTCGCGGCTGTCGGTCTAACAGCCCAGGCGGCCCGCCCTGCCGGAACGCTCGCCCTCGTCGGCGCGCGGGTGTTCGACGGCACGGGGGCGCCCGTGATCGAGGCCGGCACCATCATCGTGTCGAACGGCAAGGTCGACCAGGTCGGCCCGTCCACCCGTGTGAAGATCCCGGCGGGCACCGAGCGCATCGACGTGACTGGCAAGACGATCGTCCCGGGCCTCGTCAACGCCCACGGGCACGTCGGGGACACGGTCGGCCTGCGGAGCGATCCGAAGTCCTACACCGAAGAGCACATCAAGCGTCAGCTTCGGCTCTATTCGTCCTACGGCATCACGACCGTCTTCAGCCTGGGAGGGGATCGCGAACAGGGGTTCGCCGTTCGGGATGCGAGCCGGGCACAGCCGGACGTCGCGCGGTTGTTCGTTGCTGGCGACGTCATCACCGGCAAGACGCCGGACGAAGCCCGGGCGATGGTCCAGCGGGTGGCTGACCAGAAACCTGACATCATCAAGATCCGCGTCGACGACAACCTGGGTACGACGACGAAGATGGCCCCCGAGATCTACCGCGCCGTCATCGACGCGGCACACCAGCGGGGTCTTCGCGTGGCGGCTCACGTCTTCTACCTGGACGACGCGAAATCGCTCCTGAAAACAGGCGCTGATTACATCGCCCACAGCATCCGCGACAAGGAAGTCGATGCAGAGCTCATCGGGCTGCTCAAGCAGCGTGATGTCTGCGTCTGCCCCACCCTCACCCGTGAAGTCTCGACGTTCGTGTACGAAAGCCGGCCCGCATTTTTCGACGATCCGTTCTTCCTACGCTCCGCCGAGTCCAGCGTTCTGGCCGAACTCGTGCGCCCGGAGCGTCAGGAGGGCTTGCGGACCAGCAAGAGCGCGCAGGCATACAAGGCCGCCCTCAAAGTTGCCAGCCGGAATCTGAAGACGCTCGTCGACGCGGGCGTGCGTATCGCGATGGGCACCGATACGGGAGCGCCCACCGGCCGATTCCAAGGGTACTTCGAGCATCTGGAGCTGCAGCTCATGAGCGACGCCGGCCTGAGCGCGCGCCAGGTGCTGGCGGCCGCAACCGCCGACGCCGCGCGCTGCATGAAGCTCGACGGTCAGCTCGGCACGCTGCGGCCCGGCGCATGGGCGGACTTGCTGGTCGTCCGGTCGAACCCGCTGGAAAACGTGCGCAATTTGCGGACGCTCGAGTCGGTCTGGATCGGCGGCCGCCGCATCTCGCCCTGAAGGGCGCGCATCCTTCCGCAACCGACGCTATACTGAGATCGAGGCTGGATGGCCGCTCCCGATCCCGGCGGCAAGGTGCTCGAGCGGACCCGGACGACCACCAGACAGCCGCCGCTCTACAAGGTCGTGCTGCACAATGACGACTACACGACGATGGAATTCGTCGTTCAGATTCTGGAAAGCGTGTTCCTCAAGCAGCCGGCCGAGGCGTTTCGCATCATGATGCAAGTGCACGTCGAGGGGCGCGGGCTCTGCGGCGCGTATCCCTACGACGTCGCGGAAACCAAAGTCGACACCGTTCACACGATGGCGCGCTCGCAGAACTTTCCGCTGCGCGCCAGCCTGGAAGAAGACTAGGACCCTTTCCATGTTCAGCGCATCGGTCGAGATGTTGCTCCACGTGGCGTACCGCGAAGCCACCGCCAGGCGTCACACGCATCTGACACTCGAGCACCTGCTCTATGTCCTGGCCCACGATCTCGAGGGCGAGAAGATCCTCGCGGCCTGCGGGGTCGACCTGCCGAAGCTGCGGAAGGATCTCGACGACTACCTCAGCCAGTCGGTCGAGAAGTTCCGGCGGGGCTCCGAACGCGAACCCGAACAGACGCTGGCTTTTCGCCGCGTCCTCCAGACGGCCGTGCTCCACGTTCAGAGTGCCGGCAAGAGCGAGGTCTCAGCGGGCGACATTCTGGCCGCCATCATGCAGCAGCCCAGCAGCCAGGCATGCCGGCTGCTCGAGGATCAGGACGTCACCCGGCTCGACATCCTCAACTACATCTCGCACGGCATCGCCAAGGTCAAGGCGGCGCGATCCGAGCGGCCAGCGCCCGGGGAGGCGGCGGCCGGTTCGGGTGACGAGGGCTCTGCGTCGGCTCGCGATCCGCTGCGCGCCTACGCCGTGAACCTCACGGATCGGGCTCGCCAGGGCAAGCTCGATCCGCTGATCGGACGCATGGTTGAGCTCCAACGGGCGATCGAGATCCTGTGTCGTCGGCGCAAGAACAACCCGGTGTTCGTCGGTGACGCCGGCGTGGGGAAGACGGCGATGGCCGAAGGGCTCGCCACTCGTCTCCTCGAGGCGGACGTGCCGAAACTGCTGAAAGGGGCCGAGGTCTTCTCGCTCGACACCGGCGCCCTCCTCGCCGGCACACGGTTTCGGGGCGATTTCGAAGAGCGGTTCAAGGCGGTCATCAATGCCCTGTCGGATCGGCCGATGCCGATTCTCTTCATCGACGAGATCCACGCCACCATCGGGGCCGGCGCGACGACGGGAGGCACGCTCGACCTGGCCACGATGATCAAGCCGGTCCTCACGTCGGGCGACCTCCGCGTCGTCGGCTCCACGACCTTCGAGGATTTCAAGCACATCGAGAAGGACCGGGCGCTCGCCCGCCGATTGCAGAAAATGGTCATCGACGAGCCGACCATCGACGAGACGATCAAGATCCTGCAGGGACTGCAATCACGCTACGGCGATCACCACCTGGTCGAGTACACCGAGGCGGCCCTCGAAGCGGCGGCCCGTCTCGCCAAGCGCCACCTGCGGGACTACCGGCTGCCCGACAGCGCCATCGATGTGCTCGACGAAGCGGGCGCGATGCTGCGGCTGCAGGGCTCGGCGCAGCCCTCGCCCGAGGACGGTGTGCGGGTTCAGGTCGGGGCCGAGCACGTCGAACGCATCGTGGCCCGGATGGCGCGGATCCCGGAAAAGCAGGCCTCGGCCACGGACCGCGAGCGGCTCCGCACGCTCGACGAATCGCTTCGCCGCGTCGTCTTTGGGCAGGACGAGCCCGTGAGGCTCGTCGCCCAAGCGATCAAGCGCTCGCGGGCCGGACTGGGTCAGCCCGATCGGCCGGCCGGGTGCTTCCTGTTTACGGGCCCGACAGGCGTCGGCAAGACCGAGCTGGCCAGACAGCTCGCGCTGCACCTGGGGAACGAGTTCCTGCGCTTCGACATGAGCGAGTACATGGAGAAGCACACGGTCGCCCGGCTCATCGGCGCGCCGCCAGGATACGTGGGATTCGAGCAGGGTGGCCTGCTGGTGGACGCCGTCAGGTCGCATCCCTACAGCGTCGTGCTCCTCGACGAAATCGAGAAGGCGCATCCCGATATCTATAACATCCTGCTGCAGGTAATGGACTCGGCGACTCTGACCGACAACAACGGCCGCAAGGCGGATTTTCGTCAGGTCGTACTGATCATGACCTCGAACGCCGGCTCCCGCGAGATGAGCGTGAACCCGGTTGGCTTCGCGGGCCGGGGGGCCACGACGGCGGGCCTCGCGCAGGCTGGGGCCAACCTCGCCCGGGCAAAGTCGCGGAGTGCGATCGAACGGATCTTCAGTCCGGAATTCAGAAACCGACTCGACGCCATCGTCAGCTTCTCACCGCTGACGCCCGAGGTCATGGAGACGATCGTCGAGAAGTTCATCCTGCAGCTCGAAGCACAGCTCTCCGAGCGGCGCGTCGCCATCACCCTCCTGCCCGCTGCGCGGGCGTACCTTGGCCAGAAGGGCTACGATCCGGTCTACGGCGCCCGCCCCCTCGCGCGGGTGATTCAGACCGAGGTGCGCGATCCACTGACGGAGGAGATTCTGTTCGGCAAGCTCCAGGACGGCGGGACCGTCACGATCGACCGGCAGGACGAGAAGCTGGTCTTCGATTTTGACGCGCCGACGCGCGTTAAAGAACCAGTGGAGCCATAACACGGGCCGACACGGGTCGGGGCAACGCCTTGGTTGCCCCGCACGGTCCGCGTAAAGCCCGGGTGGGCACCCGGGCCCGCCACTACATCAACTTCCCAAGCGGCCCGAGATCGAGATTCAGATCTTCCGGATCCACTTATATCAGATCAGAGTCGGGGATGAAAATCTCAACGGCTCACGGGGATCAATTGATCAGAATCGTTGTTGGGAACTGTGCGTACCAGCCGAAGCAGAACACGCGTTGGGCGCTCATTCAAACCACTGTGGTGCCGGGGGTGGGGGTCGAACCCACATGGCCTTGCGGCCAGGGGATTTTAAGTCCCCAGCGTCTACCGGTTCCGCCACCCCGGCGGTCCTGTAACTATAATGGCCCCGGCTAGACATGGAGTGAAGCGTATGAACATGATGGGCCGAACCGTCCTCGTCGTAATGCTGGTGATTCCGGCCGGCTTCCGGCTGGCGGCCGATCGGCTCCCCGATGCGCAAGGTCAACCCGCGCCGATCGAACCGATGCATTTCCATCACGTTCACCTGAACTCGGTGAACCCGTCGGCCGCGGCCGCGTACTATCCGAGGGCCTTCTCCGAGTCGGCGCAAAAGACGACGTTCAACGGCCACGAGGCGGTCAAGACCGGCAACGTCTATCTGCTCTTCACCAGGGTCGACACGCCCTCCCCGACGGAGCTGACCGGTCCGCAGACCTCGGTGTGGCATTTCGGCTGGAATACGCCGAACTCGCGCCAATACAACGAACGGTTCCGCGCGATGGGCCTCCAGATCGCGCAGATGTGGGATGCGGCCGACGGCAAGCTCGTCGACATGTCGAGCGACACGCTGCCCGGGTTCCCGACCCAGGAGCAGATCCTGGACATGCGCGTGAAGGGCACGCAGCCGACACGACAGGGTGGGTTCGGATATCTGCGGGGCCCGGACGGGGCGATGATCGAGAACGCGCAAAGCGGCCAGGTCGAGCGCTTCAACCACGTCCACATGTATCACGAGCATCCGCTCTGCGCGATGCAGTGGTATACGACCCACCTGGGGGCGACTCGGCCGCAGGGTCGGGGTGGCGCCGCACCCCCGCCGCCGTCCGGCGGGGACTGCCGCACGCAACTGTACGCCCCGCCGACGTGGCCCTCGTTCGCCAAGACGGGCTTTGTGCGCGAGCCGTCCGGCGGCGTGCTCTTCGATGACATCTCCATCTCGATTCGGCCCTGGCCAGGCGGCGGGCTCGTCAGCACCCGTGGGAAGCTCGTCGATCACTGGGCGCTCCGCGTCTCTGATCTCGCGGCGAGCGTCGGGCGCTTGAAAGCGGAAGGCGTGAAGGTCCTCGAAGAGATCCACCCATGGGGGAACACTCGGTCGGCAATGATCGAGGGGCCCGACCGGATCGCCATCGAGATTGTTGAAGTGAAATAAGCCAGAGTGCTCCTGCAACTGCCGATCGGCTGTATTCGGTCCTTCCGGCAGGACGACGCGCGCGCGCTCGCGCGCTACGCGAACAACCGGAACATCTGGCTGAATCTGCGCGATCGCTTTCCCCATCCCTACATGATCGACGACGCACGGCGGTTTCTCGAAGGAGTGGTCGGTCAGGCCCCGGAGACGGTCTTCGCGATCGACATCGACAGCGAAGCGGCCGGAGCGATCGGCCTCATTCTGCACGAAGACGTCGAGCGGTGTTCGGCGGAGCTCGGCTACTGGCTGGGCGAGCCCTTCTGGGGACGCGGCGTCATGACCGAGGCGGTCAAGGGCGTCACGGCGCACGCGTTCGAGGCGTTCTCCCTAACGCGTGTCTACGCGGTGCCTTTCGCCTCGAACCTCGCGTCGGCGCGGGTGCTGGAGAAAGCGGGCTACGTGCTGGAAGCCCGGCTGCGACGGAGCGCCATCAAGGCCGACGTTGTCACCGACCAGTTGCTGTATGCGACAGTAAGGTAAGCGGAATCGACGATTGGAGATTGCGGATTGGCGATTGATTGACGAGTGTCGAATGCGGAATGTCGAGTGAATGGCGATTGAGCGGAAATGCCGACGACTTCCGAGAATCGTCCTTGAGTCAACAATCGTCAATCAGCAAACGACAATCAATCCGCAATCGCCAATCCGCAATTCTCAGATCTCCCCCTGCACGGCCGCGAGCTCGAGTTCCCTATCGGACGCTTCGGCGAACTCCCCTTCCCAGCGCGCCATGACCACGGTGGCGAGGCAATTCCCGATCACGTTGACCATCGTGCGCGCCATGTCCATGAGCTCGTCGACCCCCAAAATCAACGTCACGCCCTCGAGCGGCAGGTTGTAGCTGGCCAGCGTGCCGGCCAGAATCACGAGCGAGGCGCGCGGCACGCCCGCCACACCTTTGCTCGTCAGCATGAGCGTCAGCAGCATCGTGATCTGCTGGCCGACGGTGAGCTGGACGTTCGCGGCCTGGGCGACGAAGATCGAGGCAAGCGAGAGATAGAGGGTCGTCCCGTCCAGGTTGAAGCTGTAGCCGAGCGGCAAGACGAAGGCGACAATCCGGCGCGGGACACCCAGCCGCTCCATCACCTCCATCGCGCGGGGCAGCGCCGCCTCGCTCGACGTGGTCGAGAACGCGATGACGGCCGGCTCCTTCACGGCCTTCACGAACTTGCGAATCGGCACCCTGAAGAGGACCGCCACGGGCAGGAAGACGAGCAGGATGAGCGCGGTGAGCGCGAGATAGAGCGTCCCGACGAGCCAGGCGAGATTCCAAAGCACGCCGAACCCGCCGTGGCCGACCGTATAGGCGATGGCGGCGCCGACGCCGAACGGCGCGTAGTGCATGACGATGTTCGTGAACTTGAACATCGTCTCGGCGATCGATTCGCAGAGCCGGACGACCGGCTCCCCTTTCTTCCCGATGATCCCGAGGGCGATCGCGAACACGATGCTGAAGACCACGATCTGGAGCACGTCGCCCTCCGCCATCGCCCTGATGACCGATTCAGGGACGACGTGGAGAAGCACCTGATCCCAGGTCTGGGCCAGCGCCGAGATTTCGGAGCCCTTGCCCATCGGCAGGCTGATGCCGACGCCGGGGCGCGTCGTGTTGACCGCGACGAGCCCGATGACCAACGCGATCGTGGTGACGACCTCGAAGTAGATGAGCGCGCGCAGGCCCATTCGGCCCACGACCTTGAAGTGGCCCGCGCCGGCGATGCCGGCGACGAGGGTCGTGAAGATGAGCGGCGCGATGATCATCTTGATCATCCGCAGGAACAGTTGGCTGAACGGCCGGAAGTACGCGGCCGACTGCGGCGAGTACGTGCTGACCAGCCCGCCGGCGACGATCCCGACGGCCAGCCCGACGAAGATCTGCTGCGTGAGGGTCAGGCCTCGACGCCTCGCCACGCCGTGCTCACGATGTGTTGCCATTCAGACCGCCTGGCGAAAAATTGAGAAGTGAGAAGTGGGAAGTGAGAAGTTGGAAGGAGACAGTTTCTCACTTCCGAATTCTGAATGCTCACTTCGAAATCGGAGTATCCTATCTGCCTCGCGATTTCGACGTCAACTTGAGCCACGTCTTCATTCCACGCCGGGATCCCTTTTCCTTCATTCGATCGGAGCAGACCGATGGTGTCGCTTGATCTGTGGTCCATGCTCTTCGTGTTCCTGTTGTCGACGTTCCTGGGCCTCGAGGTCATTCGAGGCGTGTCGAAGCTGCTCCACACGCCGCTCATGTCGCTCACCAACGCGATCTCAGCCATCGCCGTCGTGGGGTCGATCATCATCGCGGGCGAGCAGAAGACGGGCCTCACGACGGTGCTCGGGACCGTTGCGGTCGCGGCGTCGATGACGAACATCGTGAGCGGATTCCTCATCACGGACCGCATGCTCCGGATGTTCAAGAAGCAGGAGCCGCAGCGGTGATCGCGGCCCATCTCATTCAGCTCGCGTACCTCGTCGCCACGGCGCTCTTCGTCCTCGCGCTCAAGTGGCTGAGCCATCCGGCGACCGCGCGGCGGGGGGTGATCGCCGGCGTGCTGGGCATGGCCGCCGCAATCGTCGGCACGCTGCTCCACCCGGAGCTCGTCACCTACCGCTGGATCGCGGTCGCCTTCGTCGTCGGCACCATCGTTGGGGTGCCGCTCTCTCGCGTGCCTCTAACCGCCGTCCCCCAGCGGACGGCGCTCTCCCACGCGTTCGGTGGTCTGGCCGCCGGCTTGGTGGGCACGGCGGAGTACGTGCTGTGGCTGGACGCCGCAGAGCCCATCGCCGCGTTTCGGGTCGGCGCTGTGACGGTGGAGGTGATTCTGGGGTTCTTGACGTTCACGGGAAGCCTGATGGCCGCAGGCAAGCTGCAGGAGGTCATCCCGACGCGGCCCATCACGTACAAGGGCCAGAACGTCATCAACTTGTCGCTGCTAGCGGTAGCGGTTCTCTCCGGCGTCGCGCTCGTCGTCAGCCCACTCACCTGGCCACTCTTCCCTCTCATCGTGGCGTTGTCGCTCGTCTTTGGCGTGCTCCTCATCATCCCGATCGGCGGGGCGGACATGCCCACGGTCATTTCGTTGCTGAACGCCTATGCGGGCCTCTCGGCCGTGGCCATGGGGTTCGTGCTCGAGAACAAACTGCTCATCACCGCCGGCGCGCTCGACGGGTCGTCGGGCCTCATCCTGTCAATCATCATGTGCCGCGCGATGAACCGGTCGTTCGCGAACGTGCTGTTCGGCGCCTTCGGCACGGTTCGGGCCGGCGCGGCGGCCGTCGAAGAGCGAACCTACAAGAGCGCCTCGCCGGAGGATGCGGCGCAGATCCTGGGCGCGGCCAACCTGGTCGTCGTCATTCCGGGCTATGGGATGGCGGTGTCGCAGGCGCAGCACCGGCTGCGCGAGCTCTACGATCTGCTGGCCAAGCGCGGCATCGATGTCCGCTTCGCGATTCATCCGGTCGCGGGACGGATGCCCGGGCACATGAACGTCCTGCTGGCGGAGGCGGACATCCCCTACGATCGCTTGTTCGAGATGGACGACATCAACCCCGAGATGCTACAGGCCGATGTGGCGCTGGTCGTGGGCGCGAACGATGTCGTGAACCCGGCGGCTCGCAAGGACCAGCACAGCCCGATCTACGGCATGCCGATCATCGATGCGGACAAAGCCCGCGTCTGCCTTGCCATCAAGCGGTCGATGAACCCAGGCTTCGCCGGCATCGACAACGAGCTCTACTACCAGGACAACACGTACATGCTGTTCGGGGACGCGAAGGCGGTCATCGCGTCGGTCGTCTCGGCGCTCAAGGAATAGAGACAGCGAGGGCGCAGCTCTGCGCTACAGTGGAGGGCGGTACGCAAGTCGATGGCGGTTTGATGATGGATGATGACCTTCGGGTGATCGCGGCGGCGGGCGGCGAGCGCCTCCGGCTCGTCCTGAACGCCCCGAAGCGCAACGCCCTCACGCTCGCGCTGATCGAGCAGATCCGTGCGGCCCTGGGCGCGGTCAGCGATCATGGCCACCTGAGGCTGGTGACGCTCGAGTCGGCGCATGCCGACTTCAGCGTCGGATCGAGCATCGAGGAGCATCGGCCCGAAGTCATCGATCGCGCCCTCCCGCCGTTCCACCAGCTCATTCGGGACCTCCTGAAGACCGAAGCTGTCACCGCAGCCGTCGTGCGCGGCCGCTGCCTGGGAGGAGGCTTCGAGCTGGCGCTGG
>JACOUA010000367.1 GCA_016178075.1 Acidobacteriota bacterium | reverse complement strand
CGAGCAGCTCGGTGATCTTGGACGCGGCCACCGTGGTGACGTTGATCATGGTCGAGATACTCCTCTCGGTGAGCCCTACCTTTTGATTATAGCGTCCGCCCCCTCCCCCGGCAACCGGGGCCGGATACCGCTCCGAACCTCTGAGCCCCTCTAAGTGGCACACGACCAGTGATTTATCGTGCGATACTGACCGTCCGTGCCTGATCCACTCGGTCCCCTCAGCACGGGCATCCTTGCCGAGGCCGAGCGCCGCTGGGACCTCCTGACGGCCGCCGACCCGAGCCTGCGGCGCGCCGTCGACCTTCAGCGCGGGCTGATCGGCCGATCCGTGCAACTTTTCGAGACCATTCGGACGACGGGCGTGCGGGCCTGGCCATTCAACCTTGACGTCGGCCGTCTTCGGTCGAAGCTCGAACGGGGCGTCCCCTTGCTGCGTGACGAGAGCTGGACGCTTCCGGTCGGGCCGCTGACCGACGCGCTGCTCGATTTCTGTCGCATGCTCGAGGTCTCCGGCGCGGGGGCGAGCGCCGCGCACATCAGCCAGGCCATCGACTCGAAGCGGCTCGACGCCGGGTCGCTGCTCAACGCGTCGCTGGCCCGGGCGGACTGTGACATTCGTGACGGGGCCATCCAGCTCGGCTTGGCTCCCGACCTCTTGTGGCTGACCGCCGAACTGGCCGTCAGTCCCTATGCGTATTTCCTTCAGCGATCGTTGGCGGCGTCGCTGCCGCCCGACGTGCTGTCGACGTGGGATCGTGGGGACTGCCCGTTCTGTGGGTCATGGCCGGCGCTGGCCGAGCGTCTGGTGGACCGCCGCGTCTTGCGATGCTCGCTGTGCGCCGCCGCCTGGCCCGCGCACAGCGGCTGCATCTATTGCCATGAGCACGGCGACGCCTTCTCGAGTGCTGCCATCGACCGTGCACGACCCGAGCGTCTGCTCGAGACATGCGGCGCCTGCGGCGGCTATCTCAAGGCACTGGTCAGCGACCGACCACTCGACTTCCCTTTGGCTGCGGTAGAAGATCTGGCGACCGGGGATTTGGATGCCGCCGCGGCCGCGCGAGGGTTTCGACGGCCGGCGCTCAGGAAATTGCTATCAGCTCAGACACCCAGACCGTCATGAAAAAGATCGTGCGCGTCGTTCTGGCTTTTGCCGGCGCCGATCGCATCGAGGCGGTCGGCACGCCGAGCACACCTCACTGGCCGAGCAGTGATAGACTCGGCGGCCTGATCCGCGCAATGGATGCGCCAGACCAGGGAGGCTAGGCGGCGAACGCTGGCCCTCCGGTTGAATGTACGAGCATCGGAAACATCGGCTGCTCGCGTGGCCGGATTTCCTCCGCCGCGCCGGGCGCCACCTGTGGTGGGCCGTTCTCACCATCGCGTGGGCCGTGGGTCTGGGTACGCTCGGCTACCACATGGCGGGAGGACTGCCCTGGATCGACGCGTTCCTTAATGCCTCGATGATCCTCAGTGGCATGGGCCCGGTGGACCGGATGGACACGGCGACGGCAAAACTGTTCGCGGCGGTTTACGCGCTGTTCAGCGGCCTGGTCTTCGTCGGCGTCATCGGGATCGTCCTGGCCCCATGGATACACCGTCTCTTCCATTGGATTCATTTGGAGGAGTGATGTCTACGGGGCGGAGTCAATCAATCATGCAACCTCTGGCTGTTCTTCTCGCACTCGTGCTGTCGACTCCGGCGGCTGCCGAAACCATACGGGGTCGCTGGACGCTCCTGGCCGCCGAGGATCTTCGTGGGGACGGCTCGGTCGCGCGCTACCCGTGGGGCAGGCATCCGATCGGATCGATCGTCGTCGATGGCGGATCGTGCTATCTGCAGATCATGTCGAGCGACGTGCCATCGTTCGCCGCCGGCAGTCCCGCGATCGGCGAGCAGATGAAAGCGGCCCTTCTGAGCACGTATATCGCCTACTCGGGGCCGTGCACGATCGACGAGGCTGCCGGGAGCGTCACGCTCAAGGTCGAGGCCGCCTGGCGGCCTGATTACGTCGGCACCGAGCAGAAGCGCTTTTTCCGATTCGAGAACGGCAAGCTGTTCTTCGGCCCCCAGCCCGATTCCATCCGCGCGGGGACCGAACGCCTGACTCGTCGTCTCACGCTCGAACGGGCGGCCCCGCCTACTCGCTGAAGGAGATCGTATAATCCGCCGCGGTCATTCGTGATCGGCACCACGCTCAACCACTATCGGGTCCTTCACCCACACGCCTCCCATCGGTCCGACTCTGCTCCCTTGATGGGCCGACGCCTCATCGCCCTCCAGCCTTGCGGCCCAGTTCGATGGCGGCAGGATCGCTCGTCACCATGAACTGGTAGCCGGCCCGCACTTCCGCTTCGATCCGATCGCGGCTCGTCGTGATGCCGAACGGCACCTTTGCCTCCCGGCACGCCTGCGCAATCTGATCGATGACTTTCCGGACCTCGGGATGATCCGGCTGCCCCGGATATCCTAGCGACGTCGCCAGGTCTGCAGGGCCGATGAACACACACGCAATACCGTTGACCTGTTTCAGAATGTCCTTGATGGCCGCCGCCCCCGCGGCGTCCTCGACCAGCGGCGCCAGCAGGATTTCGCCATCGGAATCGAGCGGCCAGATGCCAGCCCGACGCCAGTACTCCTTGAAGTCGGGAATGCCCCAGAACGCCTGAGCGTTCGTGGGCGCTGTGCCTCGGTGGCCGACCGGGTCAACGTTCGGCGCGCTCTTCGGGTGCGGATAGCGGGCCGCCTGGACGACATCCCTCGCGTGCTGGACACTATCGAGATGCGGGACGACGAGCCCGTACGCCCCGTAATCGAGCACGTGTTGAATGTAGGCCTGATTGCGCCGCACTTCGCCCGCGCCCGGCCCGACCCGCACGAACGGCACGACCTTCGCCGCCAGCGTCCCTCCCTCCTTGATCTGACGCCTCGACAAGAGATACTGGAGCGACTTCTGCAACCCGCGCATGCTGAAGCCCTGGTGCTCCATCTCGAAGATCACAAAGTCCCAGTTGGACTCCCGGGCCGCCATCGCAGCGCTCAGCTCTCCGTTGGCGACAAAACCGCCGAACACGGGTTTGCCCCGCTGCAGCACCTCGATGACGCGATTGAGTCGCCCCTTCGGCGTGACCGCGTGGTTGGAGGTCGCCGGCACCATCCCGGCCGCCTTCCGGCCCGCCGCGATCGTCGCCGCGTCCCCAGTGACAAGAAACTGAAACCCTCGCTTGACGCGGTCCTGGACGAGTTGGCGGTTCACGAGCGACCCGACCGGCACGTGGAATTCTTTGCAGGCGGCCACCACCTTGGCAACCGCCTCGCGCATCGTCGGAGCCGCCGCACCTGATAGCTCGTTCTCTCCGGGATAGCCAAACGAGGTCGCCATGTCGACTTCGCCGATGAAAATGCCGGCAATGCCCTTCACCTGGCTCAGGACGTCGCGAATGTGCTCGACCCCCTCACGATCTTCGATAAGGGGCAGCAGGGCGATCTCGCCGTTGGGATTCAGCGGCCAGGTATCGGCAGCCTGGTAATACTCCATCCAGTTCTTGAGTCCCCAGTACCCGAACGAGCCAGGAGAGACGCCACGGTGGCCAGGCGGATCCACATACGGGGATCCTTTGGCGGATGCATAACGTGCGGCCGAGACCACGGCCCGCGCCGCCTCGACACTGTGGCCGAAGTGAGGCGTGACGATGCCGTAGACGCCTGTGTCGAGCACCTGCTTGTAAATCCAAAGATTCTGCTCGTCGGCGTTCGCCGGAATCCGCACCAACGGCACGACCGCGGGCCCCAGACCAGGTTGCTCCAGGATCTGTTTCCGATCGAGCAGGAACTGCAGCGAGTCCCGCAATCCGAGCAGATCAAAGTTGCTGTGTTCCATCTCGAAGATCGCGAAGTCCCACCCGGAGCGGCGAGCCGCGATGGCCGCCTCGATATCGCCTGCTGGCACGAACGAGCCGAAGGCGACCTTTCCCTGCTGGAACAGACTAATAACTTTGTTCAGTCGCGCAGGTTTAGCGCTCTGCTCCTGGGCAACGGACCGATGGGTCCCAATCCAACCCACCGCCACGGCGACGAAGGCAGCCATGCATTTGTTGAGCACCATGGTGGTCTCCATGTTGGCGGCCTTTCAGTTACCGCGCCCCGGCAGCACGCGCTGCGGCTTTGCGTCCCAGGTCAATGGCCACCGGATCGCCTGTGATCATGATCTGATACCCTTCGCGGACGCGTCGCTCGACGTTGTCGCGCGTCGCGAGCGCCCCCACGGGCACCCGGAACTGCTTGCCAATCTCGAGGATCTTCTGCAAGTTCGCCTCGACCTCGGGTGCCAAGCGCCCTCCGGGAAGCCCCATGTTCGTGGAGAGGTCCACCTCGGAACCGATCACCGCACTGACCTTGACCTGACGCAAAATCTCCGGCAGGTTCTTGATGCCTTCCTCGTCCTCGATCACGATCCACGCCATCAGCTCGCCGTCGGGGTCGAGCGGCCAGAGGTCGGCCCGGCGATGGTACTCTTTGAAGTCGGGGATGCCCCACCATCGCTGGGCGTTCGTGGGCGCGACGCCGCGATGCCCCGCGGGTTCCATGTCCGGCGCGCCAGCGGCCTGTGCGTACCGCGAGTACGCGATCGCATGACGGGCTGCTTCAACGGTGCTGATGTGCGGAAACACGATCCCGTACACACCCTGGTCCAGCGAGTGTTTGATGGTCCACGCGTTCATTTCCTCCCCGTTGGCCGGGATCCGAGCCATCGGGACGATCGGCGGCGCCAGCGATCCCTCCGCCAGGATCTGTCGGCGATCGAGGAGGAACTGGAGCGACAGCTCGAGCTCCGGACCCGAATACTTCATCTCGAAGATGACGAAATCCCAGCCCGACGCGCTTGCTTGCTTCGCGGGACCCACGGCCCCTGCCAGGACGAAGTTGCCGAAGATGGCTTTCCCCTCTTGAAGCGTGGGGATCAATTTGTTCACCCGAGGCGGAACCGTGACTGTGGCCCGCGCCTGAGGGGGAGCGGGCGTCTGCTCAGCCGGCTGGCGGACTGCCAGAGTGGCTCCTCCTCCGAACAGACACGCAACGAGGCCTCCCACGAGCTGGCTTCGTGTCATCAGTGTGTGGTTCACAGCAGTCCTCTTCATTCGAGGAGATCCTCCACCGACCGTGTGACGCTCACGCGCGACAACCGCGCGATCTATCTCGCGCGCGGCGCGAACGAGGGCGACATCTGGATGGCGACGTCGAGCGCGGCGAAGGCCTCGCGATGACGAAGCGTCTCGAGCTGATAGCTGATAGCTGAAAGCTACCCTTGCGCCAGAGCGCCCAACCGCTCCGCGCTTGCCGCTTCAATCTCCTTGTGCAGGCTGTTCCCGTGCGCGTCCATCGTGATGATTGCGGGAAAGTCGCGAAGCTGCAGGTGCCACATCGCCTCAGGCGTGCCGAATTCCAGCAGCGACACGCCGTCGACGCGCTCGATGCAGCGCGCGTAGAACTGCGCGGCCCCGCCGACGGCGTTCAGGTACACAGCGCCGGTCTCCTTCAACGCCTCCAGGGTCTTCGGACCCATCCCGCCCTTCCCCATCACCGCGCGCACGCCGTACCGACGGATGATGTCGCCCTGATACGGCTCTTCACGGATGCTCGTCGTCGGGCCCGCCGCCGTGATTCTCCATCGGTCGCCGTCTTTCGTCACAACGGGCCCGCAGTGATACAACACGGCGCCGTTCAGATCGACGGGCGGCGCATGCTTCATCAAGTGTGCGTGCACGGCATCGCGGCCGGTGTGCGCCGGCCCGTTGAGCAGGACGACATCTCCCACGTTGAGCCCCAGCACGTCTTCTCTGGTGAGCGGCGCCGTCAACCTGACCTCGCGTCCTGTCCGGACGAAGCCTTCCTGATCGATCATCGGGATGACGGGGGTGGATGGGTGGCGGTAGAGCCACGCACGAATAGCGCCGGTCGTTGGATCGAGCTTGACGCCGAGGCGCCGGAACGCCCAGCAGTCGTAGGCCACCGAGACGAAGAAGCTCGCCGGCAGCCGGTTCAACGCCCCGACCTTGCAGCCGATGAGCGTCACCTCGCCGCCGAATCCCATCGTCCCGACGCCCAGCGAGTTGACCGTCTTCATGATCGCCGCTTCGAGCTCCGAGAGTCGCGGATCTTCATTCACGTGATCCAGGCTTCGAAAGAGCTGCTCTTTCGCGTGGACGTAGCCGGACGTACGATCGCCGCCGACGCACACGCCGACGGCACCCGGGCTGCAACCCTTGCCCTGCGCCTGCCAGACGGCGTGCAAGATGCACTTGCGAACGCCTTCGAGGTCGCGATCCGCGCGGCCCAGCTTCGGAAGGTCGCAGGGAACTGAGTACTGCGCGTTCATGTTCTCGCAGCCGCCGCCCTTCAGGATCAGGCGCACGTCGATCTCGTCGCGGTCCCACTGGTCGAAGTGGATGATCGGCGTGCCAGGCCCGAGGTTGTCGCCCGAATTCCGGCCGGTGATCGAATCGACCGAGTTGGGACGGAGCTTGCCGCGGCGAGTCGCTTCGGCGACCGCCTCGCGGATTTGTCGTCGCATCCAGATCTGGTTGGCGCCGAGCGGCACTCTGACTTCGAAGGTCGGCATCCCGGTGTCCTGGCAGATCGCGCCTTCGTCGTCCGAGGCCAGGTCGATGTTCTGCGCGATGATGGTGAGGGCCTGACCCGATTGCGTGCCGGCCGGCTCGGCGATGAGCGCGTGCTTCATGGCGCCTCGAACATCGGGCGGAAGCTCGGTCGAGGTCTTGATGATCAGATCGAGGATGCTGGCGAAGAATGAGGGTAGCATCAGGGACAGTATAATCATTTAAGGGTTTGGTGATTTTGAGTCTGGTAATTGATTGGGCCATTGATCAATCGGGTAATCGACAATAGATTGCCAATCGCTCAATTGAGCAATCGATCAATCAATTACCAGACTTCCAATTGCCAGATTCTCAATGTGCGATTTCACTATGGCCTTTCGCATCGAACGCGATCCGCTTGGTGAGCTGGCCGTTCCTGCCGAGGCCTACTACGGCATCCAGACCCAGCGCGCCCTCGACAACTTTCCCATCAGCGGCCTGAAAGCGCAGCCGGAGCTCGTGACCGCCACCATTCTGGTGAAAAAGGCGGCCGCGCAGGCCAACGTCGCGCTCGCACGGTTGCCGAAGGACGTCGGACAGGCGATCGTTCAGGCCGCCGACGAGATCCTCGGCGGCCGGCTACGTGACCAGTTCGTGGTCGATGTGTATCAGGCCGGCGCGGGCACCTCGCACAACATGAACGCCAACGAGGTGCTGGCGAACCGGGCAGCCGAACTGCTCGGGGGACCGCGCGGCGACTACTCGAAGGTGCACCCCAACGATCACGTGAATATGGGGCAGTCGACGAACGACGTCTTCCCCACCGCGACGCGGATCGCCCTGCTGCAGGCGTCGGCCGGGCTCGTCGAGTCGGCCCGGCATCTTTCGGCGTCGCTCGATCGGAAGCACGAGGCGTTTCGAGACATCCTGAAGGTCGGTCGGACGCACCTGCAGGATGCCGTGCCGATCACGCTGGGGCAGGAGTTCAGCGGCTACGCGGCGTCGGTCGCCCACGCCACCGACGAGCTCGCGCACGCGCGTCATCGGCTGCTCGAGCTGAATCTCGGGGCGACGGCGGTCGGCACGGGCCTGAACGCCGGCACCGAGTTCACCGGCCTCGCGATCGCGAACGTGGCGCGCTTCACGGGACTCGATCTGAAGCCGGCCCAGAATCCGTTTCGCGTCACCCAGAGCATGGGGGACCTCGTCGCCTATTCCTCATCGCTCCGCAGCCTCGCGATCGAAGTGGGAAAGATCGCCAGCGACCTGCGCCTCTTGAGCATGGGCCCGCGGGCGGGACTCGGCGAGATTGTGCTGCCGGCGGTCCAACCGGGATCGTCGATCATGCCCGGCAAGGTCAACCCGTCGGTCCCGGAGATGGTGAATCAGGTGTGTTTCCAGGTCTTTGGGTGCGACACGACCGTCGCGATGGCCGGTGAAGCGGGGCAGCTCGAGCTGAACGTGATGATGCCGGTGATGGCCTGGAACGCGATCCACGCGACCACGATCCTGCGCGAAGCGTTGACGGTGCTGCGGACGCGCTGCGTCGACGGCATCGAGCCCGACGCTCGCCGCTGCCGCGAGTTGCTGGATCGAAGCACCGCCGTGGCCACGGCGCTCAGCCCCTACATCGGATACGCTGCGACGGCCGAGATCGCGAAGGCATCGGCCCGCACCGGCCGTTCCATTCGTGATCTCGTGCTGGAGCGAGGCTTGCTGGACGAGGCGCAGCTCGATCGGATTCTGTCGGTGGACGCGATGACTCGACCCGGCGTGCCGGGGCGCGAGCAATGAGGCGCCTGGTACCGGCTCTGGCGCTCGTGGCGTCTCTGGCCATCGGCGATCTGTTCGGGCAGGAGCGACCGCGACACGGCCGCCTGTTCCCGCCTCAGGACCTTGGCCTGTTGGAGGGACCCGACCGCGACCTCTGGCAGAAACCGGATCAGGTAATGGACGCCCTCGGCATCGCCGACGGCTCGGTCGTCGCCGATCTTGGCGCGGGCGCCGGCTGGTTCACGATCAGGCTCGCGCGGCGCGTCGGCCCCAATGGCCTCGTCTTCGCCGAGGACGTCCAGACGCAGATGATCGAAGCCATCAAACGACGCGTCCAGCGCGAGGGCCTGCAGAATGTCCGCACGCGACTGGGACGCGCGGACGACCCGGATCTGCCCGTCGGGAGCCTGGACGCGGCCATGATGGTCGGCGTCTACGGCGAGATCGAGGAGCCGATCGCGCTGCTCCGCAACGTCGGGCGCGCGCTCAAGCCGCAGGGCAGATTCGGGGTGATCGATTTCAAGCGCGAAGGGACAGGACCGGGACCCGC
This sequence comes from Acidobacteriota bacterium, assembly GCA_016178075.1. GTDB lineage: Bacteria > Acidobacteriota > Vicinamibacteria > Vicinamibacterales > JACQTH01 > JACQTH01. Next base: position 6,810 of record JACOUA010000367.1, on the reverse strand, counting down.
GATGGACGAGCGGGTCGACCCCGAGCTGGTGATCAAACACGCCTCTGAGGCGGGCTTGAAGCTCCTGAAGCGGGGCCGCTTCCTCCCGTACCAGTTCCTCCTCGTGTTCGGGAAGAGCGAGGCACTTACGACAGAGGAGAAGGGCTCGATCGGCCGATCAGCTTCCACACCGCCGGCAGGAGCGCGGCCGCGAGCAGCACCTTTACCACGTCCACGACGAGGAAGGGCATGAGGCCGATCCGCACCGCGGTCACCAGGCCCGTGGCGGGCTTCAGGGGCGTCCAGACGAACGCCAGCCACGCGACGCCGAATGAGAAAATCACCGCGAGCCCGGCGCCCATCGCGGCCACCGCGCCTGGATAGCGTCGATCCAGACCGCGCTCGGCCAGCCATCCGGTGGTCCACGCGGCCAGCGGATAGCTCAACAGATATCCGCCGGTCGGTCCGAGCAGTCGCGCAACGCCCGGCAGCAGGAGCGGCGAGGCCGCGAAGACCGGAAGACCGGCGATTCCCGCGACGAGATACGCCACCTGACTCGCGCACCCAAGACGTGCGCCGAGCGCCGCGCCGCCGAGCAGCACGACCATCGGCTGAATCGTCAGCGGCACCGGCGTGAACGGCAGCGGAATCGAGATCTGCGCGGCCGCGATGGTCAAGGTCGTGACAAACGCGACGGCCGCCAGTCGGATCGCGAGCGTGACAGAGCCGGACGCGGGCCTGCCCTGAGCCCTGTCGAAGGGCCTGCCCTGAGCCCTGTCGAAGGGCCTGCCCTGAGCCTTGTCGAAGGCCCTGCCTTGAGCCTTGTCGAAGGGCCTGCCTTGAGGTTTGTCGAAGGAGACGGCCAGCCCGATGGCACGTGAGAAGATGGTTCCCGGCACTTGCGCGGAAGAAGCCATTTGCGAATGGTAGCGTATGACAAGAGCCCTGACAATCGCGGGCAGCGATTCCGGCGCGGGCGCCGGCATCCAGGCCGATCTCAAGACATTCGCCGCCCACGGGGTCTATGGCACGAGCGTGATCACGAGCGTGACGGCGCAGAACACGCTCGGGACCAGCGCGATTCTCCCGCTCCCGACCGACATCATCTCGGCGCAGATCGAAGCGGTCGCGACCGATATCGGTGTGGACGCGACGAAGATCGGGATGCTGTCCACGGCCGCGATCGTCGAAGCCGTCGCCGCGGCGATTGAATCGCTCGATCTGCCGAGGGTCGTCGTCGATCCGGTCATGATCGCGACCAGCGGAGAGCGACTGCTCGACGAGTCCGGTCTCGCTGCGCTCCGAGCCGAGCTGCTGCCGCGAGCGTTCGTCGTGACGCCCAACATTCCTGAAGCCGAGGTCCTGGCCGGGATGTCGATCGGCACGATCGCCGATGCGATCGAGGCGGCGAGGAGGATTCAGGCGTCGGGGGCGGCGGCCGTAATCGTCAAAGGCGGACACCTGCCGACACCGGACGCCGTGGACGTGGTCTTCGACGGTCGCGTCGCGCGCGAGCTGCGGGGGCCTCGACTCGAGACGCGTCATACACATGGAACCGGATGCACCTTTGCGTCGGCGGTCGCCGCCAATCTCGCGCTGGGCCGCCCCCTCTTCGACGCGGCCGCCGACGCCAAGGCCTACGTCTTTGGCGCCATGCGTCGCGGTCTGGCGGTCGGGCGCGGACGACAGCCGCTCGATCACTTCTGGCGAGGGGGAGTGGGCGAGGCATGGTGCAGCGGGCCGAGCGGCTATACTGAAAGAAATGGATGACGCGCGGCTGGCCATCGTTCGCGAGCCGATCGATCCGGGGCGCCTCGCGCATCTTCTGACGGCCGAGGCAGCCAGACGGGGCGTGTCGCATGGCGCCGTCTCGGTGTTTCTGGGCGCGGTGCGAGCCGAGAACCTCGGCCGGCGCGTGCAGCACCTCGAGTATGAAGCGTACGAGCCGCTGGCCGTCAAATCGTTCGACCGGATCGCCACCGAGGTGGCCGACAGGTGGCCCGGCGTGATTCTCGCCATCCACCATCGTCTTGGACGCCTGGAGATCGGCGAGGTCAGCGTCGGGATCGCGGCGCTGTCGGGGCACCGCGCCGAGGCGTGCGCGGCCAGCCGATATGCCATCGAGCGCGTGAAGCAGATCTCGCCCATCTGGAAGCGCGAAGCCTTCGAAGGCGGGCAGGTCTGGATTGAGGGGGCTACGGCCGATCCGGACGATGAGCGGGCGAGGCTGGAGGCGTATCGCCGGGCATGCGCGTGACCGTTCGGTTGTTCGCAAGGCTGCGGGACATCGCGGGTACGGCCGAGCTCGTGCGTGATGTGCCGAACGGGGCGACCGTCGCCACGGTGTGGGAGGCGCTTGCAACCGAGTTCCCGGAATTGGCGTCCTACCAATCGTCGATCTCCAGCGCGGTGAACGCCGACTACGCGAAGATGCAGTCCGCCGTGCAGGACGGCGACGAGGTCGCGTTCCTGCCGCCGGTGTCGGGTGGCTGAGGGTTTGCTAGACAAACTGACGACTCTCGAGCGCCGGTACGACGAGCTGCTCACGCTGCTGGCCGACCCCGCGGTGCAGGGCGACGTGTCTTCGTACCGCACCCACGCCAAGACGGTATCGGAGCTCGAGCCCATCGTGCAGAAGTTTCGCGACTACAAGATGGTCCTGGGCCAGATCGTCGAAACGCGCGAGCTGGCACGATCGGACCCCGAGATGCGGGCGCTGGCCGAAGAGGAACTGAAGTCCCTGGCGCGCCGCGAGGAAGCCTATCTCGCCGATCTCAAGCAGCTCCTCGTCCCGAAGGATCCCAACGACGAGAAGAATGTCGTGCTCGAGATTCGAGCGGGGACCGGCGGCGACGAGGCGGCGCTCTTCGCCTCGGAGCTGTTCCGGATGTACAGCCGCTACGCCGAGCGGCAGGGCTGGAAGATCGAGGTCTTGTCCAGCAACGAGACCGGCGTGGGCGGCGTCAAGGAAGTCATCGCGCTCATCGAAGGCCGCAAGGTCTACAGCCGGCTGAAGTACGAAAGCGGCGTGCACCGTGTCCAGCGTGTCCCGCAGACCGAAGCGAGCGGCCGCATCCACACCTCGACCGCCACCGTCGCGGTGTTGCCGGAAGCAGAGGAAGTGGACGTGCAGATCGACGCCAAGGATCTGCGCATCGATACGTTCTGCTCCAGCGGCCCGGGCGGCCAGAGCGTCAACACGACCTACTCTGCCGTCCGCCTGACCCACATCCCTACCGGGATCGTCGTCAGCCAGCAGGACGAAAAATCGCAGGTCAAGAACAAGGCGAAGGCGTTGAAGGTGCTGCGCTCGCGGCTATACGAGATGGAGTTGCGGAAGCAGCAGGAGGCGATCGCCCGCGATCGCCGCAGCCAGGTCGGCACCGGCGATCGCTCCGAGAAGATCCGGACCTACAACTTTCCTCAGAACCGCATCACCGACCATCGGATCAACTTCAGCACGCATCGCCTCGCGGACGTGGTGAACGGCGACCTCGCGGAGCTGGTCGATCAGCTGACAACCCACTACCAGGCCGAGCGGCTGAAAGACGCGACGACAGTGGGCAGTGGGCAGTGAGAGCACCGCCCACTGCTCACTGATTCATGGCCTTCCAGCGCTCGATCGCATCCGCACGCGATCGCTTCACCGCCGCCGGCATCGACCCCAACGAAGCCGCGCTCGACGCGGAACTGCTCGTGCGCGAGGTCCTCGGCTGGACGCGCGAGCGGTTGCTGGTTGCCCGGCACAATGCGGCGCCGGAAGGTTTCGCGGAGCGGCTCGAGGCGCTCGTCAGGCGCCGCGAACGGCGAGAGCCCGTCGCCTACATCCTCGGCCGCCGCGAATTCTGGACGCTCGACTTCGAGGTCTCCCCCGCCGTCCTCATCCCCAGGCCCGAGACAGAGCTGCTCGTCGAGCAGACGATCGACTGCGCGCGTCTGATGACGGCATCCGGATTCGAAGGGCGTGATCTTCGCATCATCGACATCGGAACCGGCAGCGGCTGCGTCGCCATCGCGCTGGCTCGCGAGCTCCCGTCTGCGAACTTTGTCGCGACCGACGTCTCTGGCGAGGCGCTCGACGTGGCGCGGCGGAATGCCCGGCGTCACGGCGTGGATGCCCGCATCGAATTCATCGAAGCGACCGGGATCCCTGAAGACCAGGCGGCCGCGATCGTCGTTTCGAACCCACCTTATGTACCCGTGGCTGAACGGAGCCGCCTTCCGCCCGAGGTCCGCGACTACGAGCCACCGGCAGCACTCTTTGCCGGCCCCGATGGCTTGGACGCGATCCGTCTCCTGCTCGAGCAGGCGAATGAGAAGCTCCAGGGCGGGTTTTTCGTCTTCGAATTCGGTTTCGGTCAGGGACCTGCGATCGAGAAGCTTATAGAAGGGCTGAGCCGGCTTCGGCTGGTTCGCATCGCCGCCGACCTTCAACGGATACCGCGAGTTGCGGCGATCGCGCCAAGAGGCGCCATGGCGGGTCCTGTCCGCGAACAGCCCCACCGGGTGCTCGGCGAAAAACATGATCACGGCTGACGCCTCCGCGCCCGGCGGGGCGCCCCGTTCGCGGCCACCCGCCAGTGGCGCTGTACAGATCACGGACCCGCTCAACTAGAATCTGCGTATGGCTGACTGCCTGTTCTGCCGCATCGTCGCGCGGGAAATCCCCTCCTCGATCGTGTTCGAGGACGACCACATGGTGGCAATCAAGGACATCAACCCGCGGGCGCCGCTGCATGTGTTGATCATCCCGAAGCGCCACATCGCGACGCTCAACGATCTGACCTCACCTGATGACGTGCTGGTCGGCGAGCTCGTTCGGCGCGCCGCCGCGCTCGCCGCCGAGCACGGCTACGCCGAGCGCGGCTTCCGGACGGTGTTCAACACGAACCGCGAAGCCGGCCAATCGGTGTTCCATATTCATCTGCATCTGCTGGCCGGTCGCTCACTCACCTGGCCACCTGGATAGGACACCGGATCACGGGGGCGGGTTCTTGATCGTGAAACCGTGGAACCTGGAGAAGTCGCGGCCGGCGCTCCAGCGTTCCCTCACGCCGTGATCCAGGCAGAGAACGATGATGCGGCCGTCGATGGACGACGGGGTCAGATATACGGGCGTCTGGGGTTCGCTGACCGCACGTGATACGTTCTGGCGCTGATCATGAAGGATCCGGCCGCCTATGGCGTCTACCTCTGGCTCTTGACGGTGTTGCTCTTCGCCCGGGTCCTCGGCCAGCTCATCGTCGTGGTGTATGCGCCCAGGTGGCTGCCACCGATGGAGCAATGGCAGTCCGGCCTGCTGCGATATCCCGTCCTCCTGGCGAGCCAGGCGGTCGTCCTCACTCTCATGGTCTGGATCTCGGTCGACTTCTCGCGCGGGGCGGGATTCTGGGTCGAACCGCTGCCGCGCCTGGGGCGGGCCGCGCTCTGGTGGAGTTATCTCTATTTTGGCGCGATGGTCGCCCGCTACGCCATCCGCATGACGCGGCGGTCCGACCAGCGTTGGCTCGGCGGGACGATTCCCATCATCTTTCACTCGGTAGTGGCGGCGTTTCAATGGACGTTCGGGACCTATCACACAACGCCGCGCTGAGGTGCCGGGCCGCGAGCCTGGCGTCGCGTGCAATGTTGAAAAGCCCGCCCCGAATGTCGTAGTTGTGGCCGACGAAATAGAGGTCGGGCTGGTCCAGGCTGACCACCCGGTCGCGACGCCGGGCGAAGCCACATTCGTCCAGTCGAATCAACTCCCGCAGCATCCCGACCGCCGCGCCGTACCCGGTGGCGAGGATGACATCGTCGAACGGCTGCTCGGAGCCATCCGTGAATCGAACGCCGGTTGTGGTGAATCCGGCCAGCCCGCCCTTCAGGCGAATCGTCCCCGCACGAAGCGCGTCGGCGAGGTGGAATCCAATCAGCGGCACATCCACGCAGACGGTGGGCTGCGGCGGAGGCAGCACCGCCGGACCGCGGGCGAGTGACGAGAGCCTATCCAGGCTCGCCGCGATCCAGCGTTGCGCCCCGAGCGGCAACACTGCCAGCGCCACGCCGAAGTACTGGATCGGGATCCCCGCAAGATCCCGCGGGACCACGCGCGCGCCGCTCCGAACCGCAACGGTGACCTCGGCCCCTGCACGCGCAAGCTCCACGGAGATCTCGCCGGCCGAATTTCCGGCGCCGACGATCAGCACGCGCCGACCGCCGAAGCCGTTCGGCTGGCGATACTCGACGCTGTGAAAGGCCCGACCGCGAAATGCAGCCCGGTTCGGGATCCCGGGAATATGCGGGTTGGAGACGATGCCGGTGGCCACGACGAGCATGCGGGCACGGAACGCCGCGCCGGCCCCTGTGCGGGCGATCCAGTGGCCACGTTCACGTTCGAAGCTGGTCACCTCGGCGTGCGTTTCGACCGGAAGCCGGAACGTCCCCGCGTACCGGTGCAGATAGGAAACAAAGTCGCTGCGCGTGGGAAAGAGAGGCGTCGACGGCGGAAAAGGCAGACCCGGCAGCGCTGACAAGTGCTTGCCGGTGTGCAGGACGAGCCCGGTGTATAGGTTCGCCCACGTATGGCCGATCTGGTCTCCGCGTTCGAGGACGAGATGCGTGACGCCGGCCCGCGTGAGTTCCCGGGACGTAGCCAAGCCGGCCGGGCCGGCGCCCACGACGAGCGCATCGTAGACTTTCATCGAACTAGGCCGGGGCTCTGCCCCGGACCCCGGCTCGGTCGCTTGCGGGGGCCCCTACGCCCCGCGCCGCTCCCTCCCACCCCAACGCGCTGAAAAACGCGCGTCGGGACCCCGGCTCGCAGGCGCGCTGTGCGCGCCTAGGACCGCT
>JACOUA010000366.1 GCA_016178075.1 Acidobacteriota bacterium | reverse complement strand
GCGCCGCTTACGCGGCGCAGCCTACTCTTCAAGGGCCGGCCTGGAGGCCGGCTTCCTACTAGGCCGGGGCTCTGCCCCGGACCCCGGCTCGGTCGCTTGCGGGGCCCCTACGCCCGCGCCGCTCCCTCCCACCCCAACGCGCTGAAAAACGCGCGTCGGGGACCCCGGCTCGCAGGCGCGCCGTGCGCGCCTAGGGTCAGGAGCTCGCCGCCACGGGTGCATGCTGGCTGATCGCGCGCCAGACGCGCTCGGGCGTGAGGGGCAGCTCGAGATGCTTGATCCCGAGCGGCCGCAAGGCGTCGAGCACCGCATTCGCAATCGCCGGGGTGGCGCCAATCGTGCCCGCTTCGCCCACTCCCTTGATACCGAGCGGATTGCTCGGCGACGGTGTGACGGTGCTCCCCATCACGTACTGCGGGATGTCGCCCGCTCGCGCGATCGGGTAGTCCATGAACTCGCCGGTCAGCAGCTGGCCGTTCTCGTCGTAGACGGTCCGCTCGAACAGCGCCTGGCCGAGCGAGTGGGCGATGCCGCCCTGCACTTGTCCTTCGACGAGAAGCGGGTTCACCTGGTGGCCGCAGTCATCGACCGCGACGTACTTCACAATCGCGACCTCGCCCGTCTCGCGATCGATCTCCACGGCGACGATGTGGGTGCCGAAGGGGAACGTGAAGTTCTCGGGCTCGTAAAAACTCGAGGCCTCCAGGCCCGGCTCGAATCCCGGGGGCAGGTTCTTCGCGATGTACGCCTCGCCGGCCAGCGTCGCCCAGTTCACAGAGCTCTCGGGTGTTCCGCGGGCAACGAACCGTCCGTCGTGGAACTCGACGTCGCCCGCCGGGACATTCAACAGGTGCGCCGCGAGCGTCGACGCCTTCGCGACGATGCGGTCGATGCACATGACGATCGCCGTGCCGCCGAGCACCGTGGCGCGGCTGCCATAGGTGTCGCGGCCATAGTGCGCGACGTTCGTGTCACCGTGCAGCACCACGATGTCTTCGATCGGGACGCCGAGCCGATCGGCCACGATCTGCGCAAAGCTCGTCTCCTGACCCTGGCCGTGCGGTGTCGCGCCGGTAATCACCGTCACCTTGCCCGAGATCTCGATCCGCACGCAGCCCCACTCCCACCCGCCGGCAGGCATCGCCTTCGAGGGGCCAAGCGCGCAGATCTCGACATACGTCGACACGCCGATCCCGAACAACCGGCCGGCCGCGCGCGCCTCCGCCCGCGCTGTGATCAAGGCGTTCCAGTCCGCCAGCCGCTGCGCTTCGTTCAGGGCGCCCTGATAGTTGCCGCTGTCGTACTGGAGACCGCTGGCCGTCTGAAATGGGAACTCGTTCGGCTGCGGGAAGTTCTTCAGACGAACCTCGATCGGGTCCATCTTCAGTTCGTCCGCCACCAGATCCATGATTCGCTCGATGAGATACGTCGCTTCGGGGCGACCGGCGCCTCGATACGCATCGGTCGCCATCTTGTGCGTGTACACCCCGACGATGTCCATGCGGATGGCCGGAATCCGATAGCAGCCCGTGAGCACGAGCCCGGTGAGCGTCGGGATGGCGGGCGTGAGCAGCTGAAGATACGAGCCGAGGTCCGCGATCGTGCGAGCCTTGAGCCCGAGAACGCGACCGTCGTTCGCCAGGGCGACTTCATAGTCGCCGATCTGATCGCGACCGTGGATCGTGGCGGCCGCATTCTCGCGCCGCGTTTCGATCCATTTGACCGGCGCGCCGAGCCGCATCGCCAGATGCGAACACAGCGCCTCTTCGATGTAGAGATTGAGCTTGGCCCCGAAGCCGCCGCCGACCTCCGGCGCCACGATCCGCATCTTGTTCTCCGGAACCGAAATCATGCCGGGGAGGAGGGTGCGAATCAGATGCGGCACCTGCGTGGAGGACCAGAGCGTGAGCGTCTGGTCCCCGGCGTGGTACAACGCGACACACCCGCGCGGCTCGATCGGCATCGGCGTCAGACGCTGATGGACCATCCGCTGCCGGATCACCCGATCGGCTCGACGGAACGCATCGTCCACATCGCCGCCGATCATCGAAGACGTGTACGCCACGTTGGTTCCCAGGTCCGGATGCGTCAGCGGTGACCCGTCTGCGATCGCCCCCTCCGGGTCGGTCACGACGGGAAGCGGCTCGTAGTCGACGTCGACGGCTTCGGCCGCGTCTCGCGCGACGTACGCGTTCTCGGCCACGACGACCGCCACGGCGTGCCCGACGAAGTACACGCGGTCGCCCGCCAGCACGGTGTGGCGCGGCGACTTCAGGTCCGGGATCGATGCGGCGCACGGGACCGCGCCGCAGTGCTCGTTCACGTCCGCGCCCGTGAAGACGCCGACGACACCGGAGATCGACTTCGCGGCGCCCGTGTCGATGCGGCGAACCCGCGCGTGGGCGTACGGGCTCCGGACGAGGGCGACGTGAAGCAGGCCGGGCAGGCGGAGGTCGTCGACGTAGGTGCCGATCCCCTTGATGAGACGCGGATCCTCGACCCGCTTCATCGCCTTGCCGAAATACTTCGTCTGAGTGGCCACGTCACACCCCCCCGGCGGAAGAGGCCGATGCCATCAGACCGGCGGCACGCTCGATGGCGTCGATGATGTGCGCGTACCCGGTACAGCGGCAGAGATTGCCCTTGATCCCTTCGACGATCTGTGCGCGCGTCGGGTGCGGATGCCGCTCCAGGATCTGCACGCTCGCCATGATCATCCCCGGCGTGCAGTACCCGCACTGCAGCCCGTGACATTCCCAGAAGCTCTCCTGCACCGGATGCAGCGATCCGGTGCGCGCGAGCCCTTCGATCGTCGTCACCTCGGCGCCGTCGGCCTGGACAGCCAGCATCGTGCACGACTTGACGGCTCTTCCGTCGACCAGCACTGTGCACGCGCCACAGATGCCCGTTTCGCAGCCGACGTGCGTGCCGGTCAACCCGCAAGCGTCGCGCAGAAAGTGCACGAGCAGCAGACGAGCTTCGACCTGTTGTTCGCGGCTGACGCCATTGACGCGAACCTGAATTGAATGGGTCATGGATCCTCTTCTTTTGATCCGCGTGGGGCGGCCGCTCCGCCCAGCACAGACCGGCAATTGGGCTCCGCGGCGACTCATTATTGATCCGGGGACCCCTGGATCCCCGTTGGCCCCGCACGCTGCCGTCGCGTCCGCACCAGACCCGGCATTATAAGACTGGGGGCGACCGCGCGATCATCGAGGGCAGCAAACGTCACCGGTCGAGGTTGGCCCGGTCGGAATCCCCCATCTCCACAGCGCCCGACGGGAAATACTCCTTCCATCGCCGCGTGACGAGCGCGGCCGTGCCCGGATCGCAGAACAGCTCCTTCGGCAGACCGGGCTTGACCCGCGCGTCGATGACGACCGGCGGATCGTACGAGAGGTGGTTGCGGACAATCGATCGGGACGCCGCATGAATGTCGGCGGCCGGCTCGAACCGGGTGAAGGTCGTCCAGAGAAAGTTGATCGAGCTGGCGACTGCGCGGGCGGGCTCGTCGGTGATGACGACGAGTGGCCAGCTGGAGAACGCGGGATGCCGCGCCACGCGCGCCGCGGCTTCGCCATCCTCTTTATAGGGACGCGTTCCGACCACCAGGCACCCTGGGCAGAACACTCGAACATCGGCCACGTCGGCCGGCGGCTCAGCGGTCGGCATGAACTCGCGCGGGAGGGCGCGGACAGGATCCCCGACACCGAACCAGACGCCTTTGGATCCTTCATTCACCCGCGGGCCGGTATAGTCGAGGGTGTCCATCGACAGATTCGAGAGGATGTACAGATCGGTGCGGGGATCCGTACGCTCGAGGATGTGCTGCAGCGTCCTCGGGAAGTCTTTCAGATCGATCGCCCGATCGGTCACGAGCAGGAACTTGGTCAACGAGAGCTGGCCTTCGCCGAGAATCCTGAAGGCGCTGGCCATCGCCTCTCGCTTGTAGCGCTGCTTGACGACCGCTGCCGCCAGCGAGTGGTAGCCGGTTTCGCCATATGCCCACAGCTTCTGCACCGCCGGCATCACGAGGGGAAAGATGGGCGAGAGCAGATCCTGCAGAAGATCCCCGATGTAGAAGTCCTCCTGCCGTGGCTTCCCCACCACGGTGCCCGGCATGATGGCGTCGCGTCGATGAGCCATCGCGTCAATCTCGAACACCGGGTAGTCATGCTGCAGCGAGTAGTAGCCGTAGTGGTCACCGAACGGCCCCTCAGGGCGCCTCACGCGCGGGGGCACGGTTCCGACGAGCGCGAGCTCGGCATTCGCCACGAGCCGATGCGGGCCCGGTCCACCGCACATCGGGAGCTTCTCTCCGAGGATCAGCGACGCGAGCAGCAATTCCGGCACGTTCTCCGGGAGCGGCGCGACGGCTGCCAGCGTCAGCGCCGGCGGCCCGCCGAGAAACACCGTGACCGGCAGCCGTTCGTCTCTCGCCTCGGCGACGGCGTAGTGAAAGCCGCCGCCTTTCCCGATCTGCCAGTGCATCGCCGTGGTCCTCGAATCCAACACCTGCATCCGATAGATGCCGAGGTTGTGACCAGGTTTTTCGGGATGCTCGGTGAAGACGAGGCCGAGCGTCAGGAACGGTCCCCCGTCCTCGGCCCACGAGGTGTGAACCGGCAGGCGATCCAGGCGCACGTCTCGGGTGACGATCTCCGACACCGGACCGCGCCTCACCTGCCGCGTGCCAAGTCGCCACGCCTCGCGCGCCAGATCGCGCGAGGCCCAGAGCTTCGCCGGCGTCGGCGGCACGATCGTCTCGAAGACCTGAACCAGCCGCCGGATCAGATCGAACGGACGCGATCCGAACGCCAGCCGGACGCGTCGCTCGGTTCCGAAGAGGTTGGTGACCAAGCGGAAATCCGAGCCCCTCACCTTGGTGAACAAAAGCGCGGGTCCGCCTGCCGCGATCACGCGGCGATGGATTTCCGCGATCTCCAGCCGAGGGTCGACCGGCGCCTCGATGACGGCGAGGTCCCGATCGCGGCGGAGCTGGTCGATGAAGGCGCGGAGGTCGGGGAACATCGCGAAACGAACAACGAAGAACGGAGAACGAAGAAGGCGAACAAACGGAACGAAGAACGAAAAACGAGAACGAGGAAACACGCTCTCCGACGTTTGCCAGCAGTATAATCCCGCGCGTGAAAGGCACTGCTGGTCTTCTCCTCGCCGCGCTGCTCGCCGGCCATCTCGCGGCGCACACGCAGGCGCCGCCTCGCCCGCCCGAGGCGCGGTCGCTCTTCGGGGAGCCGCTCTTCGCGCCAGAACCGTCGCCACAACAGAAGCCGAAGCTCGACGCCGATCTCGCCGCGGCGAAGGCCACCTACGATCGCAACCCGAATGATTCCGAGACCATCATCTGGCTAGGGCGGCGTCTCGGCTATCTCGGCCGCTTCCGCGAGGCAATCGAGACCTACTCCACGGGCATCCGGCTCGACCCGTCCAACCCGAAGCTGTACCGCCATCGCGGCCACCGCTACATCACCGTGCGCGAGTTCGACCACGCGATCGCGGATCTCGAAAAGGCCAGCGCCCTCATCAAGGGCCAGCCCGATGAAGTCGAGCCGGATGGCGCGCCCAACAAGTTCAACAAGCCTCGGAGCACGCTGCAGTCGAACATCTGGTACCACCTGGCGCTGGCTCGCTACTTGACGGGAGACTTCGCTGGGGCGATCCCCGCATATCTGGAATGCATGAAGGTCTCGACCAACGACGACATGCACGTCGCGACCGCCGACTGGCTGTACATGACGTACCGGCGTCTGGGACGGACCGCGGAGGACGCGAAGGTGCTGGAGCCGATTCGCGAGAAGATGGAGATCCTCGAGAACACCGCGTATCACCGGCGGCTGCTGATGTACAAGGGGCTGCTCGGGCCCGAGCAGGTGTTGGATCCGAACGAGCCGGATCCGGTGCAAATCGCCACCCAGGGCTACGGCGTCGGGAACTGGTACCTGTACAACGGCCAGATCGGCCAGGCCCGCCAGATCTTCGAAAAGGTGCGCAAGGGATCCGGGTGGCCGGCCTTCGGGTCTATCGCCGCGGAAGCGGACCTGCGACGAGGACTTCCCTCACGATAAACGACGAACTTCTTCGTTCTTCGTTTATGGGGTCGGCGGCGGTGCCGGTAGCTTCTTACCTGTAACGTCGTAGAACTCGATGTCCTTGTACACCGCGAGCTGGTCCTTGACCTTCGTGTAGTCGCCCACGATGACGACCACGCTGTTCTCCAACCCGAGCAACCCCTGTGCGGCCGCCCTCACCTGCGCCGCGCCCACGGCTTCGATCTTCGACTGGAACGATTCGATGTGTAGTCCTTTGGTTCGGGTATTATCGCTACAACAAGCAAACACCAAGACACAAAGACACCAAGACTCATTAGGCAGAAACCTTTAGGGTTCTGCATGGCTTTGTGATCTTCGAGTCTTTGTGTCCCAGGATGAACATCCACGCAGTCCTTGAAGAACTCAGACCGCTGCTCGGCGACCGGCTGTCCACGGCCGACGCCGTCCGCGAGCACCACAGCAAGGGCGAAGGATATCACCCTCCCGCGCGACCCGACGCGGTCGTCTTCCCGACCTCGACCGATGAAGTGGCGGCGATCGTCTCGGCCTGCGCGCGCGACAAGGTGCCGATCGTGCCGTATGGCGCCGGCTCGTCGCTCGAAGGCCACGTGAACGCGCTGCACGGTGGGATCACGATTGATCTGTCGCGCATGAACACGCTCCTCCGCGTCAGCGCGGAGGACATGGACGCCACCGTGCAGGCCGGTGTCACCCATCGTCAACTGAACCGGCATATCGAGAAGCTCGGCGTCGCGTTTTTCGTCGACCCCGGCGCCGACGCGACGCTCGGCGGCATGGCCTCGACACGCGCGTCCGGCACGGCCGCAGTGCGGTACGGGACGATGAGGGAGGCTGTGTTGGGGTTGAGGGTCGTCCTGCCCAACGGGTGCGTCATCAGTACCGGGGGCCGCGCGCGGAAGTCATCGTCCGGCTACGATCTCACGCACCTCTTCGTCGGATCGGAAGGGACCCTTGGGGTCATCACCGAGCTGACGGTGCGGCTCCACCCCCTGCCGGAGGCGGTGTCGGCGGCGGTCTGTTCGTTCGCGACGCTCGAAGGCGCGGTTCGGACGGTCATCACCACGATTCAGTACGGTATTCCGGTCGCGCGGATCGAGCTCCTCGACGAAGTCCAGATCGATGCCGTCAACAAGTACGCGAAGCTGGACTACCCGGCGATGCCGACACTCTTCTTCGAATTCCACGGAACCAGCGAGCGGCATGTGATCGAGCAGGCCGAAACGGCGCAGAGCATTTGCACGGAGCACGGGGGGACGTCCTTCCAGTGGGCGACGAAACCCGAAGACCGCGCCAGATTGTGGCGCGCGCGGCACGACGCCTACTATGCGACGCTCGCGCTCCGACCAGGATCGCAGGGGGTGACGACGGATGTGTGCGTCCCGATCTCGCGCCTTGCTGATTGTGTGCTCGAGACGAAGCGCGACCTGGCCAGCTCATCGCTCATCACGACGCTCGTGGGTCACGCCGGGGACGGCAACTTCCACCTGATTTACCTGGTCGATCCGGAGAGGCCGGCCGAGCTCGACGAGGCGAAGCGCCTGAATGATCGGATGGTCAAGCGCGCCATCGAGATGGGCGGCACCTGCTCGGGCGAACACGGCGTCGGGTCCGGCAAGATGCTGTTCGTCGAGCTGGAGCACGGCGACGCGGTCGACGTGATGCGTCTCATCAAGCGCGCCATCGACCCCGACAACATCATGAATCCGGGGAAGATGATCAGGGTCTGAATCGGGATCGGGATCAGGGGCCGGGGATCAGGGATCGGGAAGCATCGGTGAGACGCGGCGTT
>JACOUA010000171.1 GCA_016178075.1 Acidobacteriota bacterium | reverse complement strand
GCGAGGACTCGGGAAGCCGGAGACGTTTAACTTCCTCGGCTTCACGCATATCTGCGGGACGAAGAGGAGCAACGGACGTTTCACGGTGCGCCGGCAGACGATTCGCAAGCGATTGCAGGCAAAGCTGAGTGCGGTGAAAGCTGACCTCAGACGGCGCATGCACGACCCCATTCCGGTAGTCGGCACATGGCTGCGCTCGGTGGTCGGTGGGCACATCCGCTATTACGGCGTGCCCACGAACAGCCACGCGCTGCACATCTTTCGGTTCCAGGTGGGCCGCCTCTGGCATCGCACGCTGTCGCGACGAAGCCAGACCGGCCGCGTCACCTGGGACCGGATGCGGCGGCTCATGGACCGCTGGTTGCCACCTGCCCGCGTGTGTCATCCCTATCCCCTGCGGCGGCTTGGCGTCATTACCTGAGGCAAGAGCCGGATGCGGGAATCCCGCTCGTCCGGATCTGTGGAGGGGGTGCTCAGTGATGGGCATTCCTACTCCGACTGAAAACAGTCGCGGCGCATCATCGACCGATCCTTGGCAAGACCTCGTCTTTTTTGAGAGTTCGTACGGAATGGGGGGATTCGCCCCCGAGCCCGGGCCTCGCCCCCCTTTTTTACATCAGAACTGATAGCGAATGCCGAGCTGGAACGTGCGTGGCCGCACGACCGTGTTCGTCTGGCCGAACAGCGCCTCGCCCGTCTGCGAGCTGTTGTTGCGGACCGTCAGCACCGTGCCCGTGTTGAAGATGTTGAAGATGTCCATCGACAGGCGCAGCCGCTGGCTGCCGCCGAACGCGACGTCTTTGTCCAGGCGGACCTGCAGGTCGTTCACCGGCTCCATACTGTAGGTCCCGCGTGGCTCGGCCAGGATCGTTACGTCGCCCTGGCCCGCTCCCATCCCACGCACGATGATGAGGCGGCCGTACGGACGGCCGGACTCGTACGAGTAGCGCAAACCGGTTTGAATGCCCAACGGCGCGGCGTACGTCGTCGACACCTTGACCGAGTGTGTGGAGTTGGTCGCCGTGGGGCCGAACGCGTTGATCAGATCGTTCGGGTCGCGACCGAACCCGGCGGTCGGACTGAGGCTGCTGAAGTCCTGCTGCGTGCTGCCCGTCACCACGCCGCTCCCGAACGCCTGCGAATCCTGCCAGGTGTACGAGCCGATCGCCTGCCAGGCCTTCGAGAAGCGCTTGTTGAGTTCAACGACCACCGACTTGAAGCTCTGGTCGAGGTCGTTGCGATTGGTGACCTGGAACCGGCGCGACGCGGCGCCGCTCGTCAGGGTCTGCACGGTGATGGTCTGCGTCGCGCCGCGAAACGTATCGACGATCGGCCGGTTTGCATACGTGCCCCCGACATCCTTCAGTCGGATGAAGTTCCCTTCCTTCTTGTAGACGAACGAGAAATTGACACCCATGCTTCCGGCGATCTGCTGTTCGAGGCCTGCGAAGACCTGATCCGTGTACTGATTCTCCAAATCCGCGGCGACGCCGAAGTTCGCGGGCGCCGTTCTGCTGATCGGGATGTCGTACTCACGGGTCGCCGGGTTGAACTGCCGCGTGACGGTCACCGCGCCGCCCGGCGACATCCCATTGAACATCGCCGTCGCCAGCTTGCCGTGATACCGCCCATAGCTCGACTTGAAGATCGATCTACCCGAGTCGTCGAGCCGAACCGTGAACCCAGCGCGAGCTGATACCGTGGTGAAGCGGATGATGTCCGCCACGGCCGGGTACGAGACGACCGCGGGGGTAAAAGATGCTCCGCGAATTCCCTGGATCGTCGCCTCGGAGCTCATTTCCGGCACGTCACCACGGGTCCGGTCGAAGCGCACCCCCAAATTGAGCGCCAGCCGGCCGTTGACCGTCCAGTTGTCCTGCACGTACCCGCCCGCCGATCGGATGCGTCCGCCCGTCACGGTGGGATCGCTGAACGTCGCCTGATAAAGCGCGCCGTTCAAATCCGTGTAGGAGACGCCGTCAATCCGCGCCGCAACCGTGCGCTGCGCCGCGAACGCGGTCTGGACGCCGCCCTTGAAGTCGTGTGTGCCGGTCGGGATGCGGCCGGTGCTGTGCGCGAGCGACGCGTCGAAGCTCGTCCGGTTGTGGAACTGCTTGCTGGCGTTCTGACCGTTGACGCTCGAGAACCCTGTCCCCTGATCGGAGCGCCCTGATGTCTTGAAGTCGTCCGAGTACGGCGTGAAGTTGTCACGGATGTAGATGCCGCCGCCGCGGACCTCGATGAGCGTCGCCGCCCCGATCGTGTGCGTGTACTGGCTGTAGACGACCGGGTTGTGGCCATGCTCGACGGTCTGCGTGATAAGCGGCGCCGTGCGGCTGGCCGTCGCGCCGCAGCAGAACATGTTGGTGTTCCACCCGACGCCGAGGTTGCCGTGCTCGCTCATCCGAACCGTGCCCTTCGCGAACGGCTTGTAGCTCTTGCCGCCGGCCTTGTCGATCTTCGGGTCCACGCCCACGCCCGTGGTGAGGCCGCGGTTCGCCGGAAGAATGCCGTAGAACCATACCCGGTTTCTCGTGATCGGGCCACCCAGCTCGAAGCTGGCCTGCTGGTTGTAGTGGATTTTGTAAGGGAACCGCTCGTTCGGCGTGTTGTTGCCAACCCCGCCGGACGGGATGACATAGAGGGCCCCCTGCCCGCGGAAGTTGTTACTGCCGGACTTTGTCACGATGTTCACGACACCGCCCTGGAAATCGTGGAACTCCGCCGACGCGCCGACGGCCTTCACCTGGACTTCCAGCATGATGTCCGGGCTCGGGAAGTCCCACACGCCGCCGTTCGACACCGCCGAGATGTCCACCCCGTCGTACTGGAACTGGTTTTGGTCGCTGCTCGACCCGTAGACGATGAAGCGCGAGTCGTTCGGCACCTGATTGATCTTGACCGCCGGAGCGAAGGTGACGATGTCGAAATAGGACTGGCGAGCGGAGGGAATGTTCTGCAACATTTCCTGGTTGAAGTTCGTGCTCATGCCGGCGTGCACGGCATCGACGACCGGCGATTCGCCCGTCACGGTGACTGCCTGCTCGACTGCGCCGACCTTGAGCGCGACGTCGACCTGAATCGTCCGGCCGACCTCGACCCTGATGTTCTCCCGGCGAATGCCGCTGAACCCCTGCAGCAAGAACGTCACGATGTATTCCCCGATCGGCAGGTTCTGGAACGTATAGAGTCCCTGCGCGTCGGTGACTTCGACGGCGGCGCCGCCGATCCGTGCCGGGCTGGACGCTTCGACCGTGACACCCACGAGCACCGCGCCGGTGTCGTCCTTGACGAACCCGCGCAGGCCCCCGGTCGACGTCTGTGCGGACGCACTGCCGGCCAGCCCGCTCAGCAGGATTCCGAGGATGATCGTCTTTCGCATCAGATCCTCCTGTGGAACGGCTTGCGCCGCGCACTGTCGTGGGTGTACGACGGCGCCCGTTTTACATAAAGAATGGAACCTTGTCAACAACCAATCAGACACTTGCGCGTGTCGACGGCGTGATGAAAAGCTACGGCAGCCCCAGCGCGATCCATTCGGCCGGCTGATTCCTTCCGCCGATCCCCACGACAATGTATTGCTTGCCTTTGTGGAGGTAGGTCATCGGCGCTCCGGTGGTACCCGCCGGCAGCTCCATTTCCCACAGGACCTTCCCCGTGGCCTTGTCGTAGGCGCGGAACGTCGTTCCCCACATGCCCTCCCGGTTGGTGCCGGGGATCGAGTCGCTGCCTTCACCGAGAAACAAGAGCGACTTGGTGACGAGCGGCGCCGGCCGCCCAGGGATGCCGAGCGGCGGCAGGTTGAGATCTTTCACGAGCGGATGATTTCGCGGCCCGTCGCCGTTGGCGACCATCCACAGGCGCTCCCCGCGATTCATGTCGATCGCCGTGAGGCGCCCATAGGGCGGTTTGAACAGCGGGAATCCGTCGATCGACAGTTGCGGACCGGGCCATGGGCCGCTCTGGTTGGGATTCTGCTCCGCCTGCGGCTGGCTGGTGGCCGCTGGCCGCTGGCCGCGCTCCGTGTCCTGGCCGCCCTCGGGTCGCGGGTCTCGGGCCTGACCCGCGTACTCCATCGTCGCCGCGGGATCCGTGGTTTTGACGACGCCGCGGACGCCGGGCTGAGTGTGGGAGACGGCATAGTAAATCCCCGTCTCCGGATCGAACGCGCCTGTATTCCAGTTGCCGGCGCCCCAGCCTCCCGGCATCGTGAGCGTGCCTTTCTTGCCGCCCGGTTCCTCGCTTCGCATCGACGGCGGCGTGAAGAGCGGACCCATGACGAAGTCTTTGATCGCCTCGCGCGCCCGGGCGCGCAGCTCCGGCGTGAAGTCGATCAGATCGTCTTCGGTGAACCCCTGGCGGTCGAACGCCGGCGGTCTGGTCGGAAACGGCTGTGTGGGGGAAGTAGTCTCGCCTGGCGCCGTGGACCGGGGCACCGGCCGCTCCTCAATGGGCCACACGGGCTCTCCGGTTTTTCGATCGAAGACGTACAAGAACCCGGTCTTGCTCGGCTGCATCACGGCCTGGATGCGCGTGCCGTCGACGGTGATGTCCCCAAGCGTCGGGGGGCCAACCGTGTCGTACTCCCAGAGATCGTGGTGGACCATCTGGAAGTGCCACACCCGCGTCCCGGTTTTCGCGTCGAGGGCCACCAGCGTGTCCGAGAACAGATTGTCGCCGGGACGGTGACCTCCATAGACGGAGGCGGTCGGCGCGGACAGCGGGACGTAGACGTACCCCAGATCCTCGTCCGCGGCAAGGCAGCACCAGGACGCAAGATCGCCCGAGTACTCTGCTGAACTCTTGCCCCACGTCTCGCTGCCGAATTCACTGCGGTGCGGGACCACGTGGAACGTCCAGAGGAGCCGACCGCTGCGGACGTCGTAGCCCCGCACGTCTTCGGGTGCGGCTTCCTTCTTCACGCCGCCGTCACCGGCGCCACCCGTGTTGCCGGCGACGACGACGACATCACCAACCACGATCGGACCGGCGGTCCAGTTGAAGCGACCGGCGAGCGGCGCGTTCCAGTGCAGGTTCACGCGGCCCTGGTCGCCGAAATCGCGATAGGCGACGCCGTTCTTGGTGTTCAACGCATACAAGTATTCGCCGCGGACAAGGAACAACCGCGCGTCGGTGTTTCCGTTTCCCGGACGGCCCGACCCGGCGCGCCAGACGTCCACGCCGCGCGGGCTCTGTCCGGTGAGCTCATCGATTGTCGGCCCAAAGGGCTCCTGCTCCCAGATGGTCTGGCCGGATCCGGGATCGAAGGCGCGGACCAGTCCGATGCCGTTTGGCGCGTAGAGCACGCCGTCGATGATGATGGGGGTCGACCTGAAATTCCGCGAGATTCGCAGGTCCGGGTACGCCTTCGGGAGCTCCTGATCCACCGCAGGCCGCCGCCAGAGGATGCGAAGATCCTTGACGGTGTCGCGGTTGATTTGGTCGAGAGGCGAGTATCTCGTGAAGGCCTTGTCGCCGCCGAAGTAGGACCATTCGGCGTGGCCGGGCTGCGGTTGAGCGCGCATCGCCGCGGCGCCGATCCCCAAGAGACCCACGACCATGGCCGCGCTGATCGCTCGGTGGACACAGATCACGAAGCACCTCATACGTTCCTCCTGCCCGACAGCGACGCGCTTGGAGACGGCTCCGCCTCCACGTTCGGGGATTTGGCCACCCAGGCTACCAGCTCATTCTGTAACATTCCAGTTATTTGGTAAGGCTGCCGTTGTCAAGTTGGGCGATGAAGGCTCGCGCTTCCTGTAGCACCTCGTCGGTCAGTCCCATGTGCCCGTGTCCAAAGGCGAGCCCGCACGCCCGCACGCCAGCGGCCGCCGAACACGTACACGATGGCTGGCTTCAGTCTTTCCGTCTCGGTATAGGCGAGCTCCGTCAGCAGCGCCGATCCTTGGATGCGTCCGTAGATCACGTCAGTTTTCCTGACGACCGCTGGAAGCCTCGGCCGGATCGCGCCCGCCGCAGGGGCCGCGGGCTGCTGGGCCAACGCGGAATCCACCCCGCACACGAGCAGGGTGAGGACGACGGCAAGCACCTGTCGCATGAATCCTCCGTGCGAGAACGTCGGGTTTGCGGGCTGGGGGCCGTTACCGCGCGACAGTCCGGTCCATGACTGGACGGTCAGAAGGTTGGAGGCGAATTGACCCAGATCATCACCGCCTCGTCTTTCGACGGGTTGTACCAGCGGTGGCCCAGCGTGCTCTCGAACCAGAAGCTGTCGCCTTCGCGCAGCATGTGGCACTCGAGCTCGTCGAGCCAGATCTCCAGCGTCCCCTTGATCATGAAGATGAACTCTTCGCCCTGGTGCGAGTAGGACCCGTCGCTGCCCGCACCAGGCGCCACGCGAAAGAGCTGCGACTCGAGCAGGCGCGCGCCGGTCGAGAGCAGCTCGATCCGAACACCCGACGCCGTCTGCAGCGCCCGCCGATCGCGCGGGCGGACGAGGCGACTCGGGTGCCGCGGCAGGTCGTAGAAATCGAGAATCGTGGTGCCGTAGGTGGCCGCGAGCCGCTGCAGGGTGGCGACCGACGGGTTCGCACGCGACAGCTCCACGGCGCTCAGGAAGCCGGCCGAGATCTTGGCCTGCCGGGCGGCTTCGACCAGCCCGAGGCCACGCCGCTTGCGGAGGCGTCGAAGCTTGGCGCCGAGATCGGTGACCGCGTGACCGTTCGACCGCGCCTTGGTCATCTTCCCAAGCACTTCTTTGATACCGGGGAAGTTGAGCAGCTTGACGTCGCGAAGGTATTTGATGCGCTTCAGGACCGCCAGGAGCTCGGGACTGTACAGGCGATAGCGGCCGTTGCTGCGCGCCGGCGACACGAGGCCGACGTTTTCCCACAACCGCAGCGTCGACGGGCTGATGCCGAGGATGCGGGCGGTCTGCCCGACCGTGAGAAACCCGAGCCGATGCGACTGAACACGTGGGGTCACACGCCCGCCGTCTATCCGACGACATCATATCAAGGTCGGTTGGGAAAGCGTGATTCGGTGACGTTCGGTGCGCGCTCGGCGCCCCGCGGCTCGGCCTTGATGGTGACGGTGCCGTAGTTGAACCGCTGCTGGAACGTGCGCGCGAATGGGTCACCCGACTGATGCTGCAAGATGGGGATCACTCTCCTCAATGAAGCCACAGTCGGACGAGTCCTTGCTGGGCTTCAGCGGGTCCTAGGAACGGAATCTGATTTCGGGTTCCGGTCGGCCTGAGCCATAAGCCCTGAGCCGTGAGCCGTCTGATGG
>JACOUA010000365.1 GCA_016178075.1 Acidobacteriota bacterium | reverse complement strand
CGTGGCAATACGACGTGATCACGGCTGCCGTAGATCAGCAGTGAGGGTGGAAGCCGACGAGACACATACGTGATGGGCGATGCCTCGCGGTAGCGGTCCGGTACCAGGTCTGGCGTTCCTCCAAGAAACGCTTCCTCAATAGACCGCACATCGAGCGGATCCGGTCTCGGCGGATTGCGGTAGCCGTCCGCCAGATCGACCGGGCCGTACCACCCGACGACCGCGCTGATGAGAAGCGCGCCCCGCTCATACGCGGCGACCATGGCGAGCTGCGCTCCCGCCGAGCGGCCAAGAAGCGCCAGTCGCGAGGCGTCGGCGCCGTACTCGCCGCCGTGCTCGCGAATCCAACCGAGCGAGGTCCGAACATCTTCGATCTGCGCAGGCCACTGCCACTGGGGCGCGTGCCGATAATCGATCGCGAACACGACGAATCCGCGAGCCGCAAGATAGGTGGCGAATCTCGCGTCATCTCCAGGCGCTCCGCGCTGCCAGGCGCCACCGTAAATCTGAACGACCGACGGATGACGCCCAGCGGTGACCGGTCGATAGATGTCGAGCGTCAGGCGCACGCCGTCCGGTGCCGCAAAGAGAACGTCCCGAGTGACGCGCGCTTCACCAACGTCAATGCCCAGGAAAAGATCGAGGACGGCGATCGGTGCCCGTCTCATGCGAACGCGGCGATCGGACGGCACACCGTGAAGAAAGTCCTCACCAAGGGCTGTCCGCATGGTTCCATCGAATCGCCGCACGACGAACGGAAGCCGCACGAGCGGCACCGATGCCAGAACGGTGGCGACGGCTGCAAGCACGAGGGTGGCTCGCGCCAACGTGTCGCGACCGGCAGCACCGAGGGTCAGCACGCAGACGACGAGGCCACCGAACACCAGCCATGCGGATAGTTCTGGTGCGCCGACGCCGAGTGCGAGAAGCGGACGGTTCGGAGCAGGAAGGACAATCCAGGAGGTCAAAAAGACCAGGACGAGAGCTGCCGCCAAGAGGAGCCGAGATGCGAACGGCACTGGACGTCGGAAAAATCAGTCGCGCTTCACGGCATACGAAGTGCCGCCGGTCACGAACACAGGATCCACAGCCGTGGCCTGTCCGAAAATTTGACGGTCACCCTGCCAGAACAGGCAACGAAGCTACCACGATCTGGCTGCGAAGGCGGATGTTAGTCGGGTGCGCCGTTCGCGAGCGCTCGATGGAGATCGCGGTACGACTCCCGCAGCAGCTGGCCGACCGCTCCCCAATCGGGCCGCTCTGCTTCGGCGTCTCGCAGCGCTGCCGCCTGGGCCCGGAGGATGGCCGCGCTCGTGACCTGCGAGCGTGGCGCCTCGTATAGCAAGGCGTAGGCGGCGGCCATGAGGCCGCCGACTCGTTCGGGACTGTCCTCACCCGGCGTCCGCCGCGCCACCCACCACGCCAGTTCCGCTCGGGCCACGGCGCGAGGGTCGAACCCCGCGTGCAGCCAGTTCTTCGCGGTGCCGTACGCGTTCTCCAAGTCGGGCAGGACGATCTCGTAATTCGCCCGCGCATCGCCGAACGTTGCCGCGGCACGCGCGAGATGAAAGCCCTCACGGGTCGCGGTCACCCAGGGGTAGTGGTATTGCTCGCGTAACATCGTGACCAGCAGACCGAACAGGCGCATGTTTTCTTTCGTGTAGTACGCCTGCCACATGCGGAGTTCGAGATCCGCCATGCGATTCGGATCAAACCGGCGGAGAGTGCGTGGTCCCGCCGGCGTGGCGGTGAGCCCATAGGTCAGCGTCGCCGCGATCAGGAGCATGAGTCCGGCGGCCATCCAGCGCACTCGTGTCATGACGATGGGCGAACGCCACGGCCGTTTACTATTTCCACTCTCAGATTTGTGCACGAGTGTTGCCTTGGGCGTCCACCTCGTATTCAAAAATCGCGGCAACGCGGTTCAACCTCGACTATTTGGCGGACGAGGTCTGATAGTAAATGGCGCCCCGATAACTCACAGACCCATCCTTCTTAATTGTGCCGACGCCTCGACCGACCTCGAACGTGTTTGCGTGATCTGGCCGAGCACTGAGGGCGAGAATCGTAGCACAGCGTCGAGTCGCGGCGTTGATGAGCCAAGAGTGTAGCTGCGAGATCGTCTTTCAAGGGCCATTCCTGGCTGGAGCCTAAAGATATTCGCGCTTGCCTCGCTTATGCTCGCCGCGTTGTCGGTGACGAACGCATCGAGCCCACGCTGACCGAACCCTGAGCCGTGCTTTCAACCGCCTGCGGGATCGGCCTATTCGGCCGAGTCTTCTCACCGAGCTCCGGCCCTAGACCAGGCGAACGAGTGAAGGACGTCCGGGTGACCGAGGACACGCTGAGTGTTGATCTCGCTGACGGTCGTACCCTCACCGTGCCGCTCGCGTGGTTCCCCAGACTCCTTCACGCCACACGGGACAGCGGACCAACTGGAAGATCGCCGGGGCCGGGTTCGGCGTCCACTGGCCCGACATCGACGAGGACTTGAGCGTGGAAGGGCTGCTTCGTGGAGCCCCGGCCCCGCGCGAAACCGCGCCCGCTCGGAAGTGAAAGTGTCCTTGTCGCGAGTGGGGCGCTTTCTCGTCCGTGTCGTTTACTGAGCCGGATCGAGATCCGCCCGAGATTGTGACGGCGTACCGCACCAGCAACTTTGAGAAGTACTGGGTGAATGATGCGGATTGACGTCAGATTTCTCGCGGTGTTTCAGCGAACTGCCACCTGCGATGTCACGTGGTTTCTCTCCGCCATGGTTGCGGAGGCCAAAACGCGAGGAATTGTTCGGAATCCGGTGACGATGGGTGAGAACTGGCGGAGAGAGTGGGATTCGAACGCACGGTAGAGTTTCCCCTACACACGCTTTCCAAGCGTGCTCCTTCAACCACTCGGACATCTCTCCGATTGAGTGGAATCAATAGTTTACCGGAGGGTGGCGAGCCCTGCAAAAGCAAACTGTGACGTGACTGTGACGTGAGGTCGTCGGCGACCTCGACGACCGTCGCGATCTCTGCATCGACCGCCGGCTTTCTGTTGCCGTTTGCGGCGTCGCCGCGCCGCAGGTTGTCCAGGGCATCGAGCGCCTGTCGCTTCGCGTCGATCCGGATGTGCGAGTAGTGCTCCAGCATCCGGCGCGACAGGTGGCCGCTGATTGATTCGAGCACATGATCGGCCACACCCATCTCGGCGAGCTCGGTGATGACCGTGTGCCGCAAATCGTGAAAGCGCAGGCCGTGCAGGCCCGCCTCATCACGTAACGCTCGCCAGGCCGTGTCCCACTTCAGCATCGGCTTCGTGGCGTCGAAGCGCCCCCACTGACACGCCGGCCAGAGATAGTGCTCCGGCTCAGTGTGCCCGAGAAGGTCCGCGCGCTCGAACATCCGCGCAGCGGCTTCGATGGCCGATGCGTTGAGCGGGATGACCCTGTGGCTCGTCTCGTTCTTGCTGCGCCGGACGTGCACGAGTTTCTTGACGAGATCGACGTCGCACCGGCGAATGTGCTTCACCTCCACCGGACGCATCGAGGTGTTAGCCGCAACGATCGCGGCGCAGTACACGTGCTCCCATTCCGGATTCGACGCGGCTGAGTGGAAGAGCCGCTTCCGTTCTTCCGCTGTCAAGGCGCGGCCGACTGGACGCTGTCGTTCCGGGAGATTGTGGACGTGATCTGCGAGCGCTCGCCACCGGCCGCAAGACTTGAGCACGCGCGACAGCACACCGACATCCATGTTGATCGTGCGGTTCGCGATGCCGGCCTCGTGCCGCGTGCGCTGGAACTCGGCGATCGAGGTCGCGGTAATCGCCGAGAGCGGCACGTCGCCGAAGTGCTTCTTGACGAGGCTCAGCCGTTCCTCCTCGAGCTCGATCGTCCGAGGCGAACACCGAATCCGCTTGGCTGCCAAGTAGGCGCCAATCGCGTCCGAGAGCCGCTTCGGCCCTTGTTCGTCGGCAGCCAGCCGGCCGTGTCCAGCTTCTTCTACGAGCTCGCGTTCTCGGCGCGTCGCCGTTCGCAGATTCGTCGTCCCCAGCCGTTTCCTGTATCGGCGGCCGGCAACGGTGAAGTCTGTCCAGTACTGATGACCGCGTTTCCAGAGACTCATAGCGGCAACTCCCCGGCTTTCGAGTCTCCATCTGATGCAGAAACCGGCCTCGTGTCAACTGCGCTCGCACGGATGAACTCGTCCAGGTGCGCGGGAAGGTACCGAACCGCGCGTTCGAACCGGACGAAGCGAGGTCCAGTGCCGCGATGTCTCCATGCTCGCAACGTTGCAACCGAGAGTCTCAGTTGCTCGGCAACCTGCTGCTCGGTCAACGCAGTCGTACGCGTCCTCTTCGCGTTGTCGTGATCTGTGTTCTCTGTAACTGTCGGCCAAGGTTTCATGGCAACCTCCCAGCGCGTTCGTGGCAAATCAACTGTTCGTGAACGTTCGCGCTGGAGCGCGCCGACCGTAAGGCCGGCGCGCCGTCCATCAGTGGCGCGGATGCGGGCGTGATGCCGACATCAAGACGCGGGAGGTAATCACCTCGCGCACGGATTGCATCGTCCGGTGTCTGTGCAACCAGGACCTGACTGCTGCGCGTTCGCGACCCATGCGAGCACGCGCTCGCAGTCATGGAGAAGTTGCGGACAGCACCGCGGTGGCCAATGCGGCGATCGTGTGCGGCCCGCTGTTCTGACCGTCAGCGTGGCGCGACGCGCGCGACGCTGACCAGAACGCAGATGGTGAGTTGGTTGACTTGCTGTCGGTCGAGGCCTGGAGGCGTCAACCAGAAGCGCTCCGCGTCGGATGTGCGATCGCGGAGGAGGTGCTGCGCGAGCACCGGCGAGATGTCCGAAGAATAGCGCCACCCAAGCGCCTCAGTCAAACTCAACCATCCGCATCGGGTGAGTCGGACAACAGCACCGGCCATCACGCAGCTGCCAAATCAGGAGCTGCGCGCAGGCGCGGTCAATGCCCGACGCCCCGCACTGACACACGCGGGGTCGGCGCGTAGCGCCGAGGCATTGACGGCGCTGAGCACAGATCCATAGTCGTGTACGTGATGGCCGCGTCGCAGCGTTTCGGCGGCGCGATCTCGTTGCGTCATCAGCACCGTGTCGATGAGCCAATTGAACATGCACTCGGCAGGTTCTCCGATGAAGTCCGCGTACTGGTATGGCGTTTCGTTCCGTTTGCGTTCGAGGCGCGTGACAAGCCGGACGAATTGCTTGCCGCGCGTGCGGGGCTTGATCAAGGGGCATGGAGGCCCTTTCATCACTGGACTGACCGGTCTCTTTATCGCGTGCATTCCGGGCGCGTGGCGCTCCGACGGGCGGCGTCAACGCGGGCGGCATGACATGGCGATGGGTCGATGTCATCACCGGCCGCACGTCAGGTGGACGGACACGTGCTGCGTTGTGGCGCCTGTCGCAGACGATCGCAAGGGACTCGGGCGGCATAAACCGCCGCCCGTCGGCGTCTGCTGCAAGTCCGGCTGCGACAGAGGGTTGCAGACGCCTGTGCCTCGCTGGCCGTGGCACATGTCTGGAACTCGACCGCAAAACACACTGCTCGCCAAGGGGGAACACTCCGCCGACCGAGCGTTCCCCCCTGCGTTCCCCCTCCTCAACGCTCACGAGGTGCTGGCCAGGGCGGAGAAACGCTAAACGCGTGGCGGTCCGCCTGCCTCGCGCGCCATGCGAAGGCATCGGTGTCAACGGGCGACGTTGTGGCGGCCCGCAGCTGTGATCAGACTGCTTGGTCGGGTACCGCGCGTCCCATAGAATCAACGCGGATCAGCCTGTTCAAGCGACGCTCTCGGAGCAGTCGAGGAACCTACAACGTGCCAAATTCTCGTCCATCACTCGAAACGGCGCTCGCCTCCTACGACCGCACGACTGCCCGTGAACACATCGCTCTGGGCGAACACGAGAGAAAGGAAGCCACGGATCGCTTTCCCATCGAGCAGTGGCCAACGATGCCGTTGGAGCGTTACGCACTGGGTCAAGACACGTCGGACGACACGTTCTGCCAGTGGATGGAGTACCGCACGCAGCATCTCGGAAGCATTCGCGGCGGGTCGGCACGAAAGCTGATCATCTACAAGCACAAGGACAAGCCCGGGTGGTACTTCGACCCCGAGTACAAGGACGAGCAGGAAGCATGGCTGAAGGTTCGTGAGGCATTCGTCCAAGCATTCGAGAGGGCCAAGGCCGCAGACTGGAACACCATCGACGACCTCACGCCGCTCTCCAGTGGAGCCGCCCTCCGGCTCAAGACCCTTCACCTCTACTTCCCGACTGATGTCCTGCCGATTTCCTCGAAACAGCACCTCCGACACTTCCTGCGCCTTCTGGACCGCCCAGAGGCGGACGACCGAAGCCTGGATGTCGTACGACTCAATCGCGCGCTGCTCGACGCGGTACGCCAGCGATCCGAATTCCAGGGGTGGTCGACCGCCGAAGTCGAACGGTTCTTCTACGAATGGGCTGACCCGCGCGATCAGCGGCGCGTAGTCAAGATTGCACCAGGCGAGAACGCTAAGTACTGGGACGACTGTCTCCGCGATGGATACATC
Source organism: Acidobacteriota bacterium (assembly GCA_016178075.1). GTDB lineage: Bacteria > Acidobacteriota > Vicinamibacteria > Vicinamibacterales > JACQTH01 > JACQTH01. Next base: position 627 of record JACOUA010000365.1, on the reverse strand, counting down.
TGCGTCGGATGGGACCAGGTGGGCGACCTCCGTGAATTCGAATCAAAGGAATCGTTCCGCGCGCGATTCGACAAGGAGTACGGCGACCGCTACAACAACCACACACCGACGATTAGCAAGAAGGCCAACGAGGTCTGGACGTTGAGCGAACTGGAACCAGGCGATCTCGTGGTTGCGAACAAGGGCACGTCCCAGATCCTTGCCATCGGCAAGGTCATCGAGCCAGCCTATACGTGGAAGCCCGACCGACCGGAGTTCCGACACACGGTGCAGGTCGAATGGGATACCTCCTACGCGAAGACTATCCCGCCGCAGAACCGGTGGGCGCTCGTGACTGTCGCACCCGTGCCTGCAGCGCTCTACGACACCATCGTTGGTGAGAAGGCTGCCCAGGTTCCGCCACCCCCTATCGATCCGCTCTTGCGGGACATCGCTGAAGCACTCGAACGGAAGGGGCAGGTGATTCTCTACGGCCCACCGGGGACGGGGAAGACGTACCATGCGCGCCGTTTCGCCGTGGCCTGGCTGCTCCAGCACGAGGGTCGAACGGCCGACGCCCAAACGGTCCTGGCCGACCTCGACAAGTTCTTGGAGGCGGAGCGCGAACTGTCTACGGTTCAAGTCTCG
>JACOUA010000255.1 GCA_016178075.1 Acidobacteriota bacterium | reverse complement strand
GGAAGTCGGCGCCTTCCTCGCGGAGATTGCGGACGACTACGAGAAGGCCCTGCGGGACAACGACCGCGTCAAACAGGAGCTGACGCGCGTTCAGGCGGCGCTCGACGAGCATCGCGAGCAGGAGCGCAACCTGCGGAACACACTGCTGACGGCGCAGCGGCTGGCCGACGAGATTCGCGAGAACGCGCAGCAGGAGGCCGCCCGGATTGTCCGCGAGGCCGAAGGGCGCGCGGACCTGCTGCTCCAGAAGACGCAGGCCCGGCTCGAAGACGTGCAGCGTGATATCGACGGCCTGCGGTTGAAGCGCAAGGACGCCGAGACCGCGCTCGCGTCGACGATCGCCACGCTGAACAATGCGCTCGAGTTCATCCGTCAGCAGGAACAGGGAGACCGCGACGACAAGATCCTGCTGCACCGACCCCGGCACACCGACCCCGCGAGGCCGCGCGAGGCGGAGGCGTCGGATCGCGATCCGCTGCGGCTCGACGCGAAGAACTAGAACTCACCCCGCTTGCACGTCACCCGGGGCGCCCAGAGACAAGATCGATCGGGCGATCCATGACGGTTTGGCCTGGCCCGGGCAGGCCGCCCACCGTTCGAGCGGTTCGCTTCCATAACGGATCAGCCCGATGTGGCTCGAGGCGTCGGCATCGACGGCCGGATCCAGATCCACGGCGCCCAACCGGCGACGTATCAGCTCGGTGTCTGCCGGCCTGCCGGTTAAAAAGAACCAACCGGGTCCGACGCCATGCATCTGGGCGTACTGCTTGAGCACCGCCGGCGTATCTTCTGTGGGCTTGAGGGTGATCGAGTAGATAAAGATATCTCGACCGACGCGGTCAGCGAGGATTTGTTGCACCTGTACGAGATTCGCTGTCACTGATGGGCAGATGCCTTCGCAGGTCGCGTACATGAAGGTGATCGCCACGAGCTTGCCCTTCAGCAAATCGTCGTAGAAACGCACGGCCGTGTTCTCGTGGGTACTCAGCAGGACATTGGGGAAAAAGGCGCTCCTGAAGCTCCCGGATCGCCCTCGGTTCGGGCGAGTGGCACGTCGCGCAAGAAGTGCACCTGCCAGCGCTCCACCTGCGGCGAGGGCGAAGCAGGCTCTCCTGGTCACGAGTGGCATCTTTCTGATCTCCTTTCGCAGCCGGTTCGGCTAAAGCCGGACCCTACGACCGAGTTCACAGTCCGGCTAAAGCCGGACCGCACGAGCGAGGGTCTCGCCTCACCGCCTCACGGGATCGCGACCTTCCCGTTTTCGACTGACGACGTCCCACCGCAGCATCATGGCGTGGTCTTCATGAAGAATGTTGTGGCAGTGCATCGGGTATCGTCCGAGAAAGTCTCGGAACCGCAGGAACACCCGGACTTGTGAAGTGATGCCGAGACGCACCACGTCCTTGCGACCCTGCTCGACCACCGGAGGTGGCCTTCCGTCTCGGGAGAGCACCTGAAACTCCTCGAGATGGATGTGAATGGGGTGCGCCCAGCTTCGAGCACCAGGCTGACGGGGCGGCTGGTTTTCCAGGATCCAAATCTCCCCGGTTTCTTCGATTGGGGCGGCACGGATCGTCTCCCCGTCGAAGAACCGACCGTTGATCGACCACTGGCCGTTCATCCTGTCGAAGAGGAACGTCCGCACCCGGGCTTTGGCGAGCTCGGCGGGCGTCGGCCGCGGCACCTCATAAAAGGTGTACGGCGGAGGGAGGCTCTCGTCCCGCACCCGAGGCAGCACGACATCGAACCGAAGCGCCAGATTTCCCTGGCCCGGCTCGAAGAAGCGGCCCGTCCCCGCGCGCCCGTCTACCTGCTCCAGACGATTCTCGAGGTAGATCGAGGTGCCGGGCGCAAACTGGGAGAAGTCGACGATCACGTCCGTCCGCTCTGCTGACCCCATGATGACGTCAGTCACGGCGATCGACCGCGGCAGCAGGTTGCCGTCACTTGAGATTTGCGTGAAGGGGATGACCCTCTCGAGGTTGTGCAAATCGGTCAAAAAGAATCTGTTGAACCGCGAAGGGCCGACGTTCAGCCAGCGGAATCGATATCTTCGGGGGTGGACCTGCAAGAACGGCTGAATCTTGCCGTTCACCGTGAACTTGTCGCCCAGCAACCCATCGAGGCCGAACAGATCGAAGAAGAGTTGCCCGTCTTGATCGAAAAGCTTGTCGGCGAACATCATGGGGACGTCGAACATGCCGCTCGGCAGTCGGAACCCGATGGTCTCGTCGCCGCTGTCCCATTCGTTGAAAAGGAGATAAAACCCAGCGAGCCCTTTGTAGACGTTCTGTGCCGTGAAGTCCACGCGATGGTCGTGGTAGAAGAGCGTGCTCAACGCTTCCCGTAGATCGCCAGGCGGCTGGTAGGAGAAGCCGGCGAGCGCGTTGGGGTAATGGTGGTCGTGGAAACGCTCCGGGCCGCCGACGATGGAGGGATAGAAGTCGGACGGGAACCCATCGCTCTCCGAGGGCGTGTGGCCGTTGTGCAGATGCGTCGAGACTTGGGGAATCCCGAATCCTCGATGGTCCTGAGGCAGATCGTTGAAATGGCGGACGAGGATCGGCTCGCCGTACCGCGCGTGGAAGGTCGGCCCCGGATAGATCCCGTCGAACCCCCAGATTGTGTTCGGGGGAAGGTCAGGATGAAAGCTGTGGAAGGGCCGCGTCGGCGGGCTTTCGAGCGCCTGGCCCGAGACCCGGCTGCTCAAACCTTTCTTTGCCACGAGGGAGCCCGCGCTCGTCACCAGACCCAGCTTGATCAGCTCCCGACGTGTCAGACGGTTCGCAACGATCTCGAGGCGATTTCGCCGCGCGATTTCGGCCAATCGGTTTCTGCGAGTGATCAACATAGTTGCCTTCCGGACTAGCGTCGTGTTTCGGCGTTGTGGAGACCGCTTGGCCACCAGGTCCGGTGATGCGTGCGTCAAGCGGCGAGCACTTCTCCTGCCACGTGAGGAACGGCTGGAGCCCGAAAATCGTGTACGCCCCGAGACGGTCGGCAACTGGAAAGGCCGCGTCCCCTTGCAGCCCCAGGTCGAGATACCAGTCGCCGCGCGGGGAGGCCCCTATACTGGCCAGCAGGACCTGCTCGATGGATTTCGGCGTGGGAGTCCTGGTTGTAACGAACCGTGAGCCGGAGGCGATGATGCGCCGCAGAGCCTCAGCCGCATCGCTCAGTCCTCGAATCTGCGCCGGGTCTTCGCGGGGGCCGATCACGGCTGACTGGTTGGCGAAAACGGTGTGGGGCCACAGCCCGAACCCTCCCGTCATGAAAGATTCGACTTCAGGATGGCCATAATGCGAGATGATGAGATCGGCCCAACCCATCCGAGCAGCCGCAAAGAGATTGGCGAGATCCGGACGCGAGTACACCTCGACTCGATACCCCGTCTGCGCCTGGAAATCGGGCACGAGCTCCTGAAGTAAACCCGTGTCCACAGGAGCAGGGACGACAGCCAACCGGATCGGCGGCGACTGGGCCGAGCCGAAGGCCGGTTGCAGTAGGATGCCAAGCAGAAGTGGCGCAACAACCATCAGTGGATGACCGGTGAGCTGCTTCTTCATCCGATGACCTCCTGCGATGCTCACACATAATCTACGAAGCGCTCGCGCAAAGCGCATCAAGTTGACATGAAGATAAGGTGAAGATTCGACTTCAGCGCTCGATGTTGAACTTGTACCCGACGTTCCGAACACTCAGGAGCC
>JACOUA010000254.1 GCA_016178075.1 Acidobacteriota bacterium | reverse complement strand
GTTCCGCGTCGGCCTTGGCGCCCAACTCGCGCACGATCCGCCCGTTGACCGAGACGTGGCCGTCGAGCATGAACCGTTCTGCCGCACGGCGCGAGGCAATACCTGCCGCTGAAATGATCTTCTGGAGACGATCCAGAGACATACATTTGAGAATCTGGTAATTGGAACCAAGGTTCAGTGAACCTTCTCGTCCGATTCCTCGATTGGAGGACTGATTGACGCTGTGTCTGCTGATGGCGGCGCGCTGTCAATCAGGCCGGCCGGCAGCTCGAAGCCGAGCGCTTCGGCCATCTCTTCGATCTTCGGCAGCTCGGTGAGATCCCGCAACCCAAACCGGATGAGGAACTCGCGCGTCGTCGCGTACAGGAACGGCCGGCCGACGACCTGTTTGCGGCCGACAATCTTGATGAGCCGCCGCTCGAGCAGCGTCCCGAGCACCCCCACCGTGTTGACGCCGCGGATTTCGGCGATCTCCGGCAGGGTGACGGGCTGCTTGTAGGCGACCACGGCCAGCGTTTCCAGCGCCTGCACGGAGAGTTTCTGCGTCTTGCGCTCGTGGAAGAGGCGCCGCACCCACTCGTGAAGCTCCGGCCGGGTGACGATTTGATAGCCGCCGGCGACCTGCACGAGCTGCAGTCCGCCGGGGCGATCGTACTCGCGGACGAGCTCGGCGATCGCGGCCTCGACGTCCTCGCGGGGCTCCGATTCGAGCAGCTTGAAGAGCGTCTTCGGCGTCAGGGGGTCGGGCGACGCGAAGATCAACGCTTCGATGATCGCCTTCAGCTCACCCGATGCCGCGGCGATCTGCGTCTCGGACGATGCATTCCGCTCCCGGTCCGCAGGCTCCTGCCTGATGTTCCGCTCGTCAGCCATATGGTTTTCACCCGCATTGACTGATTGACGATCGATCATTGACTCATTGGCCGTTCCAAGAAATGCCAATCCATCAATCTTTCATTCTTCAATCTTCAATGCTGAAGCCTTTCTCTCCCTGGCCTCCGGGTCGCCGATCGGGTGTGGGGCGTCGGCGGGCCGCGCGCGTTTGTAGACCCGGATCGCCCCGAACCCTCCAATCTGAAACACCCTGACGAGCTTGAGCCGAATCATCTCGAGCAGCGCCAGGAAGGTGACGATGACGTCGGCGCGGGTCCCGGCGTCGGCGAACAGCTCCTCGAACCCGCAGGCCACGGTCTCGGAGAGCCGCGACAGGAGCTGCTCGATCCGCGTCTCGATGGAAATCTGCTCCGGTGGCAGCAACACCATCGGCCGGTTCTTGAGCCGGTGCAGCACGTCCCGCAGCGCCGAGATCAGGCTGAAGAGATCCACCTCCAGCTCGGGCTCGTACTCCTCGCCGACGATCGGCGCCACCCGCTCATCGGGGCGGCCCCACTGCGCGCTTCTGAGGGTCTCGCGCTCGTGCAGGAGCTCGGCCGCCGCCTTGTAGCGCTGATGCTCGATGAGCCGCCGGATGAGCGCGTCGCGCGGATCTTCCTGCGGCTCGTCCTCGTCGCCCGGGCCTGGCCGCGGCAGCAGCATGCGCGACTTGATGTGGATGAGCGTCGCGGCCATCACCAGGAATTCCCCCGCGACGTCGAGGTTCAGCTCGCGCATCAAGCCGACGTATTCGAGGTATTGCCGCGTGATGAGCGCAATCGGGATGTCGTAGATGTTCACCTCGTTCTTCTTGATGAGGTGAATCAACAGGTCGAGCGGCCCCTCGAAGGTCTCGAGCTTGACCGAATACGCGTCCGGCGACGACTCAAAGTCGGCGTCTTGCATTCATCGATACCGTAGCTTGACCGCGTCCCGCAGCCGCTCCATCGTTCCACCGGCGACTTTTCGCGCTCGCGCGGAGCCCTCCTCGAGAATCTCGCGAATCCGGCCCGGCTTCGACGCCAGCGCCGCTCGCCGGTCGCGCAGCGGCTCGAGCATGGTATTCAGCGCGTGGGCAAGCTTCTGCTTGACCTCGACGTCGCCGACCGCGCCCCGCTCGTAACGGTCCTTCAGATCCTGCACTTCCGCCTTGTTCGGATTGAACGCGTCGTGATACAGGAACACGGGGTTCCCTTCCACCGTTCCCGGAATGTCGGCACGGACCCGCTTGGGATCCGTGTACATCCGCATCACCTTCTTCCGGACCGCTTCGGCATCGTCCGACAGCTCGATGGTATTGCCCAGGCTCTTGCTCATCTTGCGGTTGCCGTCCAGACCCGGCAGCCGGGCGAACGACGTCAGGAGCGGCTGCGGCTCGACGAGCACCTCACCAAAGACGTTGTTGAATCGGCGCACGACCTCGCGCGACAACTCGAGGTGCGCGACCTGATCCTCGCCGACGGGCACCACGCGCGCATCGTAGATGACGACGTCGGCCGTCTGCAGGAGCGGGTATCCGAGGAATCCGATCGTCGAGAGGTCCTTGTCCTTGAGCGCCTCCTGCTGCTCCTTGTAGGTGGGGACCCGTTCGAGCCAAGGAATCGGCACTACCATCGAGAGCAGTAAGTACAACTCGGCATGCGCGGGCACCAGCGACTGGACGAACAACGTGCTTTTCTCCGGATCCAGGCCCGCCGCGATCCAGTCCGCAACGTTCTCGTACGCGTACGCGGTTGTCTGGCTCGTGTCCGCGTACTCGCTCGTCAACGCGTGCCAATCCGCCACGAAGTAGAAGCAGTCGTGCCGATCCTGGAGCGGCACCCAATTCTGCAGGGCGCCCACCAGATGACCCAGGTGCAGCCGGCCGGTCGGCCGCATGCCGGACACGACTCGAGGCTTCACAGCAGCCACGACAGCAGCAGCCGGTAAGGCGGCGCGATGAGCACGTAGAGCATGCCGGTCAACATCAGCCCGTACAAGATCAGAAAGCCAAACGGCCGCAGGCGATCGAAGGTCACGGCGGCCCCTCGCGGCAACAGACCCGCCAGGACGTTGCCGCCGTCGAGCGGCGGGATCGGCACCATGTTGAACACCGCCAGTAGGATGTTGACGTGCAGCATGCTGTCCAGAAACGACGAGGCCGGTGTCAGCAAGGCGAGGCCCGGCGCCTCGAGCAGGTGCAGAACGAGTGAGGCCCCGACCGCGAGCACCAGATTGCTGGCCGGCCCGGCCGCGGCCACCAGCACGAAGTCGCGTCGCTGGCGACGCAGGTTGGAAATGTTCACCGGAACCGGCTTGGCCCAGCCGATGATCGGCGCGCCGGTGGTGAACGCGATGAGCGGGAACAGGACCGTGCCGATCGGATCGGCGTGCACCGCCGGGTTGAGCGACACGCGGCCGAGAAGCCGGGCCGTGGGATCGCCGAGGCGGTCAGCCGTCCAGGCATGCGCCGACTCGTGGAACGTCAACGACACGAGCAGCACGGCAAACGCAATGAAGAGCTCGAGGAGATTGATGGGCAAGGTTGGATCAGTAGTTTACAGGTTACAGTTCACAGTGAACAGTGCGAGCACACCCGCCGCGCCAAGCCTGGGAACTGTTTACTGTCGTGCGAAATGTGTCAGTACGGCGTCCGCGGTTTTCGGGCCGACGATGGCGACGAGCTCTTCACGCGTCGCGCGCCGCACCCCGGCGAGGCTTCCGAACGCGTGCAGCAGCGCGCGGCGACGGCGAGGCCCGACCCCGGGCACCACGTCGAGCTCCGATCGCAGATCGCGTGTCCGCCGAGCCGTCCGGTGGTATGTCACCGCGAAGCGATGGGCCTCGTCGCGGATCCGCTGCAGCAGGAGAAGGGCGGGCGACTGCGGACCGAGCGCGATCGGATCGGCGTGGTCGCGCGTGAAGACCAGCTCCTCTTTCTTCGCCAGACCGGCCGCGACCAGATTGCCCAACCCGAGCGCCTCGAGCGCTTCATACGCGGCCGTCAATTGCCCTTTGCCGCCGTCGATGACGATGAGATCGGGAAAGGGGCCGCCGTGCTCGAGCACGCGCTGGTAGCGTCGCAGGACGACTTCGCGCATGGCGGCGAAGTCATCTTGAAGACGGGGATCCGGGATCAGGGGTCGGGGACCATAAGTCGAAGGTTCGAGGTGACGAGAACGAGAATCAGATTCCTTCCCACTAGTCCCTGGTCCCTGGCCCCTGATCCCTGATCCCTGTCCCTTGATCCGAAACTTCCGGTACTCTCCCCGCTTCATCCGCCCGTCTTCACAGACCACCAGTGACGCGACGGTTTCGCTCCCCTGGATCGTGGAAATGTCGAAGCCGTCGATCCGGCGTGGGAGCGACGGCAGGTTGAAGACGACCCGCAGGGTCTCGAGCGCCTCGTAGTGGGAGGCCGTCGTCGGGTTGAAGCATGATTGATAGCTCAGCGCCGCGTTGCGGGCTGCCAGGTCGAGCAGTCCTCGCTTCTCCCCTCGTTTCGGCACCACCAGGTGAACGCGACGTCCTGCCAGGCCCGAGAGCCAGGCCTCGAAATCCTCGGCATCTTCGAGCTCTACCGGCAGGTGCAGCTCCGGCGCGGGCGAGCGGGCGTCGTACATTTCGAGCAAAGCGGCCTCGACGACCTCGCGCTCGCTCTCCGCCTCCGGCATCGGCGCCGCGGCATCCCGCTCGGTCGTCAGCTCGATCCGCTCGATCACGCGACCACCGCGCACCTGAAAGACGTGGACGATCGCCCCGGACGGCCCGACCTTGACGCCGAAGACGTCGCGATCGCCGAGCTCGGGCGTCGACATCTTCTGCTGCCGCAGCTTCAACGTCTCGATCGTCCGGATGGCGTCGCGGGTGTGCGCTGCCTGCTCGAACCGCTCGGCCTCGGCGGCCTCGGTCATCCGCTCGCGCAAGACGACGAGCAGCTCATCGCTGCGCCCCTCGAGGAACAGGCGCGTGTCCTCGACGGCGCGCCCATACTGCTCCGGGCTGCAGAGATCCGCGACGCACGGCGCCACGCATCGCTTGATGTCGTACTCGAGGCATGGGCGACCGCGCGCGCCGGTGATCACCTCGTTGCACGATCGGAGGCCGAACAGCCGGTGCGTGAGGCTCATCGTCCTGCGCGCCAGGCTCGCCGGAAGGAAGGGGCCCGCATAGAAGTTGGCGTCGCGTTCGACGCGGCGCGCGACCACCACGCGTGGAAACGACTCGTCGGTCGTCAGCTTCAGATAGGGATAGTTCTTGTCGTCGCGCAGCAGGATGTTGTATTTCGGCATCCGCTGCTTGATGAGGTGGTTTTCGAGGGCGAGCGCTTCGACGACCGAATCGGTGAGGACCACCTCGAGGCGCGCCGCTTCCTCGAGCAATGCGTCATGACGGGGGCTGGTGCCCGCCGCGTGCAGGTAGCTGCGGACCCGATCTCGCAGCGCCCGCGCCTTGCCCACGTAAATCGTCGCGCCTGCGTCGTTGGAGAACAGATAGACCCCGGGCTGCTCGGGGAGACGCGCGATCTGACCCTTGAGTTTCTCGATGGGCATGCACTACTATGACGCTCGTTACGACGCGTCCGTAAACCCCTCATTATACGGGTAGATTCATCCTTCTGCCTCTTCAGCGGCGGCCCGCGGCCCGGCCCCAGATGACCTTCACCGGTGCGATCGGCGCTCTCTGTATGGTTCCGCTGCGCGCGATCATCGCCGCATGTGTCGCGCTCAGGGTTCATCCGAATATCCTCACGCTGCTCGGCGTGTTCATCAACATCGTGGCCGCCTGGTTCCTCGCACAACGGCGGTTTCTCGCGGCCGGCTTCGTGATGGTCGTGGCCAACATCTTCGACTTCGTCGACGGCAAGGTCGCGCGCGAGCTCAATCTGGAGTCGCCGTTCGGCGGCTTCTGGGACTCCGTGATGGATCGATTCTCGGACATCGCCCTCTTCATCGGCCTCCTTTATCTATACGCGGAGCTCGGACGGACCGACTACGTCATCATCACGGCCCTGGCGATGATGTTCTCGGTGATGACGAGCTACGCGCGGGCCCGCGCCGAGTCGCTGATGGACAAGTGCAAGGTCGGCTTCATGGAGCGGCCCGAGCGGATCGTGCTCTTCATGATTGGCGCCTTTACCAACCGGATGGCCGGCGTTTTGTGGGTCATCCTCGTGCTGTCGGTCGTGACGGTGGCGGATCGGATCTTCCATGCTTGGCGCGAGCTGAATGGCAGCGCGCGGCTGGAAGAGCGCTTGATGGCGGAGCTATCCAGAGTGGAGTGACCGGTGAAGCGTCTCCTGATGTTCCCGCTGCTGGTCGTCTGGCGCGCGCTCTTCTGGACCTACGAGCGGGCCACGTGGCAGTACGACCTGATGGTGATCGCGATCCTGGCGTTCGTCTGGCTCACGCCGCCGGACTGGCTGGGCGATCCGATGGCCCAGGGCGGCAAGGGACTCATCGAGTGGGCGATCGGATTTCTGAGACTCGGAGTCAGGGGTTAGGCTCGTTTTCGCCTGTCGACCTTCTTCTCTGATGCCGCCTTAGCGGGCTTCTTCTTCGCGACGCTGACCGCGTCGAGGCTCTTCTTCAGCGCCTCCATCAGATTGACGACCTTCGGCGGCGCCTCGACCTGCGGCGCCACGATGTCCTGCCCCGCGATCTTCGCGTCGATGATCTTGCGGAGCCCGTCCTTGTACTCGTCATGGAACTCCGACAGATTGAGCTTGCCCTCGAAGGTGCCGATGACCTGCCGCGCGAGCTTGATCTCGTCGGGCTTGATCTTGTCAGGAACGGACGCCAGCTCGTCGATCGCGGCCATGTTGCGAATCTCGCCGGCATGGTGGAGCGTATACATCACGAGGCCGCGCTCCTGCGGCCGGACGGCCACCAGGTACTCGCGTCCGTAGAGCGCGAGCTTCCCGACCCCCGCCTTGCCTTTCATCCCCTCTCGCATCACCGCGAACGCTTCCGAGGCGATCGGTCCATCGGGCGCCAGGTAGTACGCCCGATCGACGTAGATCGGATCGATGTCGGTCTCGTCCGTGAACTGCACGAGATCGATGATCCGGGTCGACATCGGCTTCACCTTGTCGAAGTCCTCGTCGTTCATGACGACGTAGTGGCCCTTCTCGAACTCGTAGCCCTTGACGATCTCACCGAGGGGGACCTCGCGGTTGCAGCTCGGACACCAGCGCTTCTGCTGGATGCGCGTGCGACAGGCCCCGTGGAGCTGGTTGAACGCCAGCAGGCCGGCACTGTCGGTCGCGGGAAACACCTTGATCGGAATGCTGACCAGGCTGACTTTGAGGAACCCCTTCCAGGTCGAGCGTGCCGCCATGATGGACCTCCGCGGATTTGCCGCTGATTGCCTGTATCGGCAATTCAGGGGTCAGGGATCAGGGGACAGGGACCGCAAGGTCGATGGTCCGCCTTGAGATCCCCCGATTCCCCTCTTTCGGTCCCTGATCCCTGACTCCTGTCTACACCTGGTCTCTCTCGTCCCCCAGCCCCAGATCCAACCCCGTCCCCGAGAAATGAATATCGTGCGCCGCGATCTTGTCGCGCAACAGCCGGCGCGCGGCCGCGTAGTGGGCCGCCGGTACGACGAGGCGCCGGGCGAGCTGCTTGAGCCGCGAGATCAGCACCAGCGTGATCTCATCGCCTTCGCGCCAGCTCACGCCGCCAATATGGTGATACGGGATGAAGCCGCTCTCGGCCCAGATGCCGTCCGCGTAGAACCCACGCCCGATCCGCTGCGCCAGCGGGAGCGCGTAACCGTAGTACAGAAACATCATCCCCTCGCCGAAGACCTGAATCGGCGCGCGCCGCTGGATGACGAGTTTGACGAAGACCAGCACCCCCAGCACCACGCCGAGCCCGAGCAGCAAGCCGTGGTACGGCGGCTTCCGCCCTGGCCAGGTGAGAATCGCCGAGGGCCGCAGCCGGTGATACCGGATGAAGTCCAGGGCAATCCCGATGTTGGCGACCAGGAACCCGATGCCGAGGATGAAAAGAATGCGCGGAAGGACACCCGTCAGTGACATCTACATTTAAGGATCTGGTGATTGGCGATTTGGTGATTGATTGATCGATTGGTCCATTGAGAATTGAGAATTTATTGCCGATTCAATCTTCAATAAATCAACAATGACACAATCCACAGTTCATCAATCAATCACCAGATTTCCAATCACCACATTTTCAAATGTTCTATACCGCCTCTTCCCTCGTTTCCGCCGCCCCTGCGAGCGTCGGATCGAAGCAGCGGCGGCACCTCGCCTCGTACATCCCGGCGGCGCCGAGCAGCACGCGGTCGCGGCTCGCCACCAGCCGCTGCGTATGATTCGCGGGGCTCCCGCAGACCATGCAGACCGCGAGGGTCTTGGTGATGTACTCGGCGATGGCAAGCAGCTGCGGCATCGGGTCGAACGGTTTCCCGAGGTAATCCTGGTCGAGACCCGCGACAATGACGCGTTTGCCGGCGTTGGCCAGGGCGTTGCACACGGCGGGCAGCTCCATGTCGAAGAACTGCCCCTCGTCAATGCCCACGACTTCGGTCTCGGCCTCGACGCGGCCGAGCAGCTCCGCGGCGCTCGACACGACCTGCGACGGGATCCGCATCTCGCTGTGCGAGACAATGTGGTCCTCGCTGTAGCGCGTATCGGTGCGCGGCTTGAAAATCTGGACTCGTTGACGCGCGATCTGGGCGCGGCGCAGGCGGCGGATGAGCTCCTCGCTCTTCCCGCTGAACATGCTGCCCGTCACCACTTCAATCCAGCCGGTCTCGTGCTTGGTGATGACATCCATTGGAATAGTTGTCAGTTGTCAGTTTTCAGTTTTCAGTTTTCAGCTAACTGACAACTGTGAACCGATAACTGTGAACTGACCCCGTGAACTCGCTCATGCCCGTGACTGATACTCGCCCGTTTCCGTGTTCACCCGCACCTTGTCGCCGACGTTGACGAACGGAGGCACCTGGATCACCAACCCGGTCTCCAGCTTCGCCGGCTTGAGCTGCGCGCTCGCGGTCGCCCCTTTGATCCCGGGGGCCGTGTCGCGGACGGCGAGGTCGACCGTCTGCGGAAGCTCGATCCCAACGGCGTCCTGATCGTGGAACTCGACCGTGATCACCGCGTCCTGCACCAGGTAGTTCACCGAGTCACCAAGGGCGTCCGCGGAGAGATGGACCTGTTCGTAGGTCGCCGTGTCCATGAAGTAGTACATCGAGCCGTCGTTGTAGAGATACTGCATCTCCCGCTCGTCCAGGGTCGCCCGCTCCACATCGTCTTCCGACCGGAACTTGTGATCGGTCAGGGTCGAGGTGCGGATATTGCGGAGGCGCGACTGGACGAATCCGCGCTTGTTGCCCGGGGTGAAGTGCTGCAGGTCCATCACGCGAAACAGGTCCGATCCCAGCTTGATCAACATGCCTTTCCGAAGCCGGGTGGCTTGAATCGAGCTCATGAGTCCATGCTACCATGCGGTCAATGGTCTTTGCCCGGTGGGACCCGCTGCAGAATCTCCTCGCGCTGAACGAGCGGCTCCACGAGCTCGTGCACGCGGAGGGTCGCGGGTGGATCCCGCCGGTCGACCTGTATGAGCTCGAAGAGGCGTACGTCCTGACCGCCGAGCTTCCGGGCCTCGCCCGCGAACAGATCCGCATCGAGATCGCGGACTCGCGGCTGGTCCTGAGCGGGGAGCGGCCGCAGCCGTCGGTCTCCTGCGAGCAATACCACAACGTCGAACGCGGCTTCGGACCGTTTTCGCGATCGTTCGATCTGCCGCAGCCGGTTGATGTCGATCGGATCGAGGCGCGGTTCCAGGACGGCGTCCTCACCGTCACGGTGCCGAAGTCGCCGGCCCGGCATCGGCGCATCGATGTCCAATCCGTGTAACCCCTAAAGGCATCCAGTGCTCAGACGCGCGTTCGTCACGCTCGTGCTCGTGCTCGGCGCCTTCGGCGCCGGACTTGCGGTCAGGCGCGGCGCCTCGGAATCTGCCAGCGCCGCCGCCCCGCCGCCCGCCGCGTCATCGCCGGCCGCACCCGCTCAGGTCAGCGGGCTCGCCCCGGCGGGGCTCCCGGATTTCACGGTCATCGCGGCCAGCAGCGTCAAGGCTGTTACGAACATCTCGTCGGTCGAGCGGCGGCGCGTCCAGGCCGATCCGTTTTTCCGGTACTTCTTCGGCGACGAAAGCGACCTCTTCGGCTCACGCCGGCAGACCAGCCTCGGATCCGGCGTGATCGTCAGCCCCGACGGCTACGTGCTCACCAACGCCCACGTCGTCGGCGACACCCGCAGCGACGTCACGGTGGCGCTCTGGGACAAGCGCGAGCTGCATGCCACGATTGTCGGGATCGACCCGGTCACCGACATCGCGTTGTTGAAGATCGAGGGGAGCCACCTGCCGACGCTCCGCTGGGGGAATTCCTCCGATCTCAAGATTGCGGAGTGGGTGCTCGCGATCGGGAACCCGTACCAACTCAGTCAGACCGTCACGTTGGGGATCGTGAGCGCGATCGGTCGCACCAATCTCGGGATAGCCAACTACGAAGACTTCATCCAGACCGACGCCGCGATCAATCCGGGCAACTCGGGGGGCGCGCTCGTGAACAGCCGCGGCGAGCTCGCCGGCATCAACACCGGCATCTTCAGCCAGAGCGGCGGCTATCAGGGTATCGGTTTCGCCGTGCCGAGCAACCTTGCGCGCCGCGTGATGACCGACCTGATCAAGTTCGGCGAGGTCCGCCGCGGCACGATTGGGTTCGTCGAGATTGCCGCGGTCACGACCCGGATGGCGCGCGAGCTGGGCGTACCGACCACGCAGGGCGCGTACATCGCCAGAATGCTCCGCGACTCCGAGGTGTATCAAGCCGGGCTGCAGCCCGGCGACGTCATCGTCTCCTTCAACGGCCATCCGGTCGAGGACCCGGGTCACTTTTCCCGGTTGATCGCGGACTCGGCGATCGGGTCGACGGTCCGGATCGGCGTCATTCGCGACGGCCGCAAGCTGGAATTCAAGGTGCCGGTTGCGGGGTCGGAGCGCCGGGGACGACGTGCGCTGTAACTAACCTAAGATTTGAGCCATCTGCGCCCCGACACGGCACGACTGTCCAGCGCGTAGCATCGCCACAGCCGGTCGGTGCCCACCCTGATGCCGACGCGCGGGCTCCAGGCGCACTTCTCCACGCGGCGGCCTGCATCCTCTATGTAGAGCCGACGGCCGAGCAGATCGGCGCCGTTCTCCTCCAGCGTGATGCCCAGCGCGCGGGTGAGATTGCCGGGGCCGCGACAAAGCTCATGGTCCGGACGGGCTGGCGCGCCGCGCACCTGTCGCCGTTGTCGCATCAGGCGGACGCCTTCGATCGGCTCGAGCGCCCGGACGAGCACCGCCGCGGGCGATCCGGGCGGCTCCGTCACGATGTTCATCAGCGAGTGGATGCCGTAGTTCAGGTACACGTAGGCGTGCCCAGGTTCACCATACATCGGTGCGTTGCGGCGGGTCGGACCCGGCGCCGCGTGGCAGGCCGCGTCGTCTTCACCGATGTACGCTTCGACCTCGACGATGATGCCGCGGGTGGTGCCTTCCGGAGTTCGGTGGACCAGGGTTTTGCCGAGCAGGTCCCTGGCGACCTTCAAGGTCGGACGACGGTAGAACTCTCGCGAGAGCATGGGGTGCGGTGGCGCATTGAGCTCAGCTCGGCGGTCCGCCGGCCTCGAGGCGCGCGATCGCACGGCGCGCAGCGGCGGCAATCTGTGCATCGGGATCGGCGCCGAGCGGCTTGAGCCGTTCGATCGCCGACCGATTCCCGAGCTCACCGAGCAGGTCGATCGCGAGCAACCTGACCCGCGAGTCGGACTCGATGAGATAGGGATACAGATCCGTTGCGATGGACGGCCCCAGTTCGACCAGATACCCGCGCGCAAGGGCTGCCGTCGAGGGGGTCAACGCGGCGTTGACGAGGCGATCCACGTGGCGGCCACGCCCGAGGCGGTGCAGGGCGAACGCCGAGGCAATCATCGTCACCTCTGACCGTGACATCTTCGGCAGGTCCTCGAGTTCCAGCCCGAGCTCGCGCGCCCCGATGCGTGCGACGCCCTCCATCGCCATCCGCTGGACATTCAGGTCGCCGTGCTTCAGGAGCGATTTGAACAGGGGCAGGCTGGCCGGGTTGCCAATCCGCGCCAGCGCGTCGAGCGCGGCCTCGGCCTCGTCGCCGCGGCGGTGGAACGTGAAGCGTTCCTCGAGCGCCTGAATCGCCCGCTCGTTGCGAGTCTCGCCAAGCGCCGCCATGGCGGCGGCCCGCACGCCTGCGCTGCGGTCGTTCATCGCGTCGATGAGCGCGTCGCCGACGTCGGCGCCGCCGAGCTCGCCGCAGCGTCCGGTGCATCCGCCGCCGAACGCGCCGAACAGCCTGCCGAGCACGCGCGCGGCCGCCCGGCGGATCTGCGATTCGGAATCCTTCAGCGCGGCCCGAAGCACGTCGATGCCCGGTTTGAGATCCGCAACGTCCGCACGGACCAGGACTCCGGGCACCAGCGTGCCGAACGCGTAGGTCGCGTCGAGCCGCACCCGGCCGCTGCTATCGCCCATCGCCGCCGTGAGCCCCTTGACGAGCTCCGGCGGAATCGCTTGACCGCCGGTCGCCGACGGCCCCGCGTCGAACGCGGCTTCGAGGCCGGATCGGTTTCGCACCTCGACGATGCCGGCCCTGTAGCGGCGCGCGGCCGGCTTCTCGGCGAGGAACAGGTTGACCTCGGTCGCGATCGCCTCGATCTGAATCGCGTCGATCGGATCGGTCAGCAGCGCGGCCATCCGGATTGCGGCGTCGGGAGGGTTCGAGTCGCGAAGCTCGCGCAGGCCCTCCAGACGGATTCTCCGATCGGGATTCGTCAACTTCGAGGCGGTCTGTTCGGTCGCGTTCTGCGCGGCCGCCGTGACAACCGCGACCCCTGCCGTCAGCACGCCCCCCAACAGGCTCGACACGGCCGAGCGATACACCTTCATCATGAACGTGCTCCTGCAAATGCGCGACTGCGGCTGCCGGACAGCACGGCCTGAAGATGCCGGCCGGTGTGCGACGCGTCGGCCGCGGCGATCTGTTCCGGCGTTCCGCGGGCGACCACCGCGCCGCCTTCCTCGCCCCCCTCGGGACCCAGGTCGATGACGTAGTCCGCCGTCTTGATGACATCGAGATTGTGCTCGATGACCACCAGCGTATGCCCCGCGTCGAGGAGCTTGCGGAACGCGGCCAGCAGCTTCGAGATGTCGTCGAAGTGGAGCCCCGTCGTGGGCTCGTCCAGGATGTAGAGCAGCCGGTCACCGCCGTGCGCCGCCAGGTGCGCCGCGATCTTGATCCGCTGCGCTTCCCCGCCCGACAGCGTCGTGGCCGGCTGTCCGAGCCGCAGATAGCCGAGCCCGATCTCGTCGAGGACCTGCAACCGACGCAGAACTTTCGGGGAGGGGCTGAAAAACGCCAGGGCCTCTCGCACCGTCATCTCGAGCACCTGATGGACGTTCTTCCCCTTGTACTTCACGTCGAGCACCTGCGGCCTGAAGCGCTTGCCGTCGCAATGCTCGCAGGGCACGAAGACGTCGGCCAGAAACTGCATCTCGACCCGAACCTGCCCCTCGCCCTCGCACGCCTCGCAGCGGCCCCCTGGGACGTTGAACGAGAAATGGCTGGCCGTGAGGCCCCGCGACCGTGCGTCTTTCGTCATCGAGAACAGCTCGCGGATCGGGTCGAACGCCTTGAGATACGTCACGGGATTCGAACGCGGCGTTCGGCCGATCGGCGCCTGATCCACCAGGACCGCATCGGTCAGATACTCCGTCCCCTCGATCCGCCGGTGGCTTCCCACGCGTCGCTCCCAGGATCCTTTCGCCCGCTTGACGGCTGGGAACAGCACGTCGTGAACGAGGGTCGACTTCCCCGATCCGCTGACGCCCGTCACGCAGGTCAGCGTGTTCAGCGGGATCTCGATGTCGATGTTCCTCAGATTGTGCTCGGAGGCGCCGAAGAGCCGCAGCCGCTGACCCGACCCTCGGCGCCGGCCGGCGGGGATCGGGATCGAGAGCTCGGCGCGCATGTACTTCGCCGTGAGCGACAACGGCTCGTGGCGCAGTCCGTCGAGCGGGCCGGAGAAGACCACCTTCCCCCCGCGCTCGCCCGCCCCGAGCCCCAGATCGACGATGTGATCGGCCACGTTGATCATATCGGCGTCGTGCTCGACGACCAGCACCGTGTTTCCCTGATCGCGAAGCTGGCGCAGAATCTTGATGAGACGAAGATTGTCGCGCGGATGGAGGCCGATCGACGGTTCGTCGAGCACGTAGAGCGTCCCCACGAGCGCCGACCCCAGCGCCGTCGCGAGGTTGATTCGCTGCGATTCACCCCCGGACAGCGTGGACGACAGGCGATCCAAGCCGAGATAGTCCAGACCGACGTCGCTCATGAACGACAGGCGCTTGCCGATTTCCCCGAGCACCTTCTCGGCGATTGTCCGCTCGCGCTCGCTCAGATCCAGCGAGGAGAAGAAATGGCGGGCCTCGTGCACCGTCATGGCGCAGACCTGATCGATCGAACGGCCGCCCACGGTCACGTCACGGGCCTCGCGCCGCAATCGCGTGCCGCCGCAATCCGGACAGCTCAAGTAGCCGCGGTAGCGGCTGAGAAACACGCGCACGTGAACCTTGTACTTCTTCCGTTCCAGCCAGTCGAAAAAGCCCTTGATCCCTGCGTAGTCGGCCCCATTGGGATCCGGATCGCCCTCGATGACGAAGGTACGCTCCTCGGGCGTCAGCTCAGCCCACGGTACATCGAACCGGATCCCCCGCCGCCGCCCGGCGCGCTTGAGCGCGGCGAGCTGCGCGCGGTAATGCGGTTTGCTCCACGGCTCGATGGCGTTCTGCTGGATCGACTTGGTCCGATCCGGCACGACCAGAGCCATGTCGAGCTCGATCACGTTGCCGAATCCGTGGCACAGCGGGCATGCGCCGAAGGGGTTGTTGAAGGAGAAGAGCCGCGGTTGCGGTGCTTCGTAGGACACCCCGCAGGCCGGGCACTCGAACCGCTCGCTGAACACGTGCGAGGTGCCGAGCGACCCGTCCTCGCCGACTTCGAGGCCGAATGCCGCCCCGCCTCCTTCGAGGTAGGCGGTCTCGATCGCGTCGGTCAGCCGCGAGCGGACGTCCGGTTCGATGCGCAGGCGATCGACAATCACCTGGAGCATCGACTTGCCCTTGAGCGCCGCGGGATCGACATCATCGAACCCGATTGCACGGCCGTCCACGAGCAATCGGCCGAAGCCTTTGCGCCGTAACGCGTCGAGGGTGGCGGCCGCGGCGTCCACAGAGTCCGGCGCCGCGGGGGCTTCGACGTCGGCCTGGCCGCCGAGTGGCAGGTCGGTTTCCAGGTCGGCGGCCTCCGCCGCGTCCCCGTTCGAGCCGTTCTCACGCGCCTCGGCGGATTCGGGGATCGAGGACACGGCTTGCACGATCGGCATGTCAAACCCGATCATCAACCGAGTGCCCTCGGCCAGTTGCTCGAACCGCCGCGCCACGACTTCGGGGCTCTCACGCACGACCTCCTGCCCGCATCGCCGGCAGAACGTCCGCCCGACGCGCGCGAAGAGCAGCCGCAGATAGTCGTGAATCTCGGTCACGGTCCCGACCGTCGACCGCGGGTTGCGCAAGCTGTTCTTCTGGCGAATCGCGATCGCCGGGCACACGCCGTCGATGCGATCCACGTCCGGCTTTTCCATGCGCTCGAGGAACTGGCGCGCGTACGCCGACAGCGACTCGACGTACCGCCGCTGCCCTTCCGCATACAGCGTGTCGAAGGCGAGCGACGACTTCCCCGACCCGCTCACGCCGGTCACGATGATGAGCCGCCCGACCGGCAGCGTCAGGTCGAAGTTCTTGAGATTGTGCGTCCGCACCCCGCGGAGCACGATGTCGGTCGCGGGCGCGGCGACCTCGTCTGGCATGGATCCTGGTCGTAGGGCCCGTTTCGTACGGCTCCGCGCGCGTTTTCGACGCGCCGGCCTGGCGCCCTCGTCATCTGTCTTCGTTCCCGATCGAAAGGAGCGAATTATGGTGATCCTTGCAGGCCGTCGAGCTCACGGGTTGATGAACGGGATCCTCGCCATTGGGATACTGGCCTTCGGTGCCGCCTGCGGCAAGACCACCGGCGGCACCAACGCGGCGGACCAGCTGATTGGCATCAGCACCTCACAGATGTTCGTCACGATCGAGAATCGGGCCGGCATCCCGCTCATGGACATCAAAGTGAACATCGTCCCCGTCGGTCGGGCGACGACCTTCATCGCGACGTGGACGCGGATGGAGGCGAGCGAGAAGCATGATTTCTCGCTGGGCGCCTTCCGGGGCCAGGACGGCACGCCGCTGAACCTCAGGATTCATCGCCCGCAGAGCGTCGTCGTCACCGCCACGGACATCAATCAGAAGGCGTACAAAATCGAGTCGCCCTGGTAGGCGCAAGCCGTCGCCCTCCCACGTGGCGCCCGGCTTCCGCCATCGCGGAACGCCTCGGAAGTCCGGCTTCAGCCGGACTGGACCGCCGTAGCCTTGACGGAGGCGGTCAACCGGCCTTTGCTTGACAGCCAGCCGCGCCCCTTCAATGATCGCGGCATGCCCAAGCGCTTTTTGGCCGCCGCGTTCCTGTCATCGGCCCTGCCGCTCGTCGTCACCGGACAGTCCGCGCTCTCTCGACCACCTGCCGCCGGAATGCAGGAATGGCCGGAGTACGGCGGCGATCCCCGCGGCACGAAGTACTCGCCCCTGGCGGATATCACCCGCGACAACGTGCGGCAGCTCCAACCCGCCTGGGAATGGCGGACGAAGGAGACGGCGCTCGAGCAGTACGGCACACGTCCCGGCGCGTTCCAGAACACCCCGCTGATGATCGACAACGTGCTCTACGTGAGCACGCCGTACAACCGCGTCGTCGCGCTCGACGCTGACGACGGGCGCGAGCTCTGGTCGTTCGATCCCAAGCCGTACGAGGACGGTCAGCCCCCGAACGGGACCGGATTCGTGCACCGGGGCCTCGCCGCGTGGCGGAGCGGTGAGAGCCTCCGAATCCTCATCAACAGCCGCTATCGTCTGATTGCCCTGGACGGAAAGACGGGACAGACGATCCGCGCCTTTGGCGAGGACGGCATCGTCGATCTCACCAAGGGCCTTCTCTGGACCATCAACAAGCGCCACTACACGAACACGTCGCCGCCCATCGTCTACAAAGATCTGATCATTCTCGGCAACGGCGTTGGCGACCGCCTCGTGTACAAGAACGACCCGCCGGGTGACGTTCGCGCCTTCGACGTCAGGACCGGACGACTCGTGTGGACGTTCCACACGATTCCGCAGCCGGGTGAATTCGGCAACGACACCTGGGGCAACGACTCCTGGAAGTTCACCGGCCACACCAACGTCTGGGCTCCGATGTCGCTCGATGCCGAGCGCGGTCTCGTCTATCTCCCGCTCACCACGCCGAGCAACGACTTCTTTGGCGGCCGCCGGCCGGGTGCGAACCTCTTTGCCGAATCGCTCGTGTGTCTCGACGCCGCGACTGGCAAGCGGGTCTGGCACTTCCAGATCGTCCATCACGGGTTGTGGGACTACGACCTGCCGTCTCCGCCCAGCCTCGTGACGATCGCGCCGAACGGCAAGAAGCTCGACGCCGTGGTGGCGTTGACCAAGCAGGGCTTCGCCTTTGTCTTCGACCGTGTGACCGGCACGCCCGTCTGGCCGATCGAAGAGCGGGCCGTGCCGCCGAGCGACGTGCCGGGCGAGCACGCCTGGCCCACGCAGCCCTTCCCCACTCGACCGCCCGCCTTCACCGAACAGGGCGTCTCGCTGGACGATGCGTTCGATTTGACGCCGGAGCTGAAAGCCGCGGCGCAGGAGGAGATGAAGAAGTACCGGATCGGCCCGCTTTACACGCCGCCGAGCCTCCAGGGCACGATTCAGCGCCCCGGCCTGATCGGCGGCGCCAATTGGGGCGGCGCCGCGTTCGATCCGAACTCGGGCGTGTTGTACGTGAAGACGTCCAACCTGGCGAACATCGGCCGCGTCGGGCCGCCCGATCGATCGCCCTCGAACCCGCGCGCCTCGGAGGTCGATGCCGAGCTGGCGCGCGTCGGGAACACGAACGCGGAGTTCCGCCCACCATCCCCGGCGGCAGATCCCGCGCCTTCGCCCACCGCCGCGACGCAGAGCTCTGCGCGGGAGGCTGAGCCGCTTCCTCTCCTGAAACCGCCGTACGGACACGTCGTCGCCATCGATCTGAACAAAGCAGAGATCGTCTGGCGGGTCCCGTTCGGCGATTCACCGAGCCTGCGGCAGCATCCATCGCTGAAAGGCGTCACGCTACCGGATCGCCTGGGAGCCAGCGGCGCGCCCGGGGTGCTGCTGACGAAGGGTGGCGTGCTGTTCGTGGGCGGGGCCGACGAGGCCTTGACGGCGCTCGACACATCGACGGGGCAAGAGCTCTGGCGCGCGCCGCTTCCGCGCCGCACCTCCGGCACGCCGATGACGTATCGTTCGCGGTCGGGCCGGCAGTTCGTCGTCATCGCGACCGGGGGTGGTGAAGACGCGGTGCTGACCGCGTTCGCGCTGCCGGCGAGGGAACCGAGCGCCTTGCGTTGACACGTCAGTTGCCATATACCGCTGCCATATATGGCGAAGACCACCCTCTATCTGGATGACGAGAGTTACCAGCAGCTCAAGTGGCTGGCGAAAGGGCGGGGGTGTGCGGCGGCGATGCTCGTCCGCGAGGCCGTCGCGGAATATGTTCTGCGTCACCCCGTGAAACGTATCCCGAAGAGCATCGGGGCGTTTCGCAGCAGGCGCCGCACTCTCAGTGAGCGAGCCGAAGATCTCCTGGCCGGCATGGGCCGATAGCCGCCCTGGTGTCATCGTCGCGGATACGGGCGCGATGCTGGCGCTTCTCGACCGCAACGATCGGCACCACGACGCGCTTCGGGAGATCTGCGAGCAGGATCCGAGCGTCTGGATCCTGCCGTGGGCCATCCTTCCGGAAGTCGACTACCTCGCGGCGACCCAGCTCGGACACCGCGCTGCCGCTGCGTTCCTGGACGATGTGGCCGACGCGTCGTTTCGTGTCGAGTGGGGACGCGACGAGGATGTCGAACGCGCCCGCCACATCTGTCACCGCTACGCGTCGCTTCATCTCGGCCTCGTCGATGCCGTCGTCATCGCCGTGGCCGAGCGTCTTCACGCCCGCGCGATTGCGACGCTCGACCTCCGGCACTTCGGCGCGGTCAAGATCGACGGTGCGCCGCAGCTTCTGCCCCGCGATCTTCGTCAGCGCACGTGATGGTTCGCGGTCGTGGCGCCCGGCTTCAGCCGAGCTGGCCAGGGATCCAAGTCGCACGCATGTGTTATCATCAGTTTTTTGCGTCTTCGACATCGGTCCCACCGTCTGCCGGCGTAGCTCAGTTGGTAGAGCAGCTGATTCGTAATCAGCAGGTCGTCGGTTCGAGTCCGACCGCCGGCTCCAGAATTTCCTTAGAAAACGTCGAAATCATGAAGTCGCTGGCCGTCTCGCCGGTCCGTGGTGGACGGATGGTGGACGGCCCGGGCACTCTCATGCTTGAGTGCGCGCGGCTGCCCGCCGCCTGCCCCAGAGCTCGCGCATCGACCGCACGACGCCTACGTCCGTGATGTTTAGATAGCGCTGAGTGATCTCCAGCTTGGCGTGCCCGTCGCGGGATTCCAAATTCTGTTGCGCACGATCTGGCTGCAAAGCGCGCTGCCGATTCCATACTCTTCACCAATTGATTTCTGCGACTCGCCCTGGGCGGCTCGCGCGCGGATGTCGTTCACGTCCTTCCACGTCAGCTTCGAGTGAAACGACGGCGTGACGCTGTATCGCGAAACCGAGCGCGCTTTTGCGGCGGGCGATCGCGTGCAAATGACGGCACCAGATCGAGGGCGTGCCGTACCAAATCGGGAGCTTGGCACGATCGAGCGCATCGACACGAACGGACGCATGGAAATCCGATGGGATTCCGGTCGAACGTCCTCCTTCGACGCGAGCGAACGCCGCCATCTCGATTACGGCTACGCCATGACGAGCCACAGCAGCCAGGGTCAGACCTCCAGTCGCGTCTTGGTGCATGTCGAGACCGAGCGTGCGAGCGAGAAGCTTGTGAACCAACGATTCGCGTACGTCGCGGTGTCCCGGGGGCAGTACGACGCGCGGATCTATACCGACGACAAGGTGAAGCTCTCGCGCGCGCTGGATCGCGACGTGTCGCATCGATCGGCGCTGGAGAGAACGCCGGAGCCAGCATCGCGACAAATCGACGACCGTCAGATCTCGCGGAGTGAATCGAGCCGTCACACGATGGCCATCGCTCGTTCATGATCGCACGTGCTCAGCGGCATCAAGGGTCCCCTTCGGCGGCTCCGCCGCCCTTGATGCCGCCTGCGCGCCGTGCGTTGGATGTGCTCTTATCGCCGGCTGTGGGTTCCGGAAAAGTCGGCGTCAGAATTTCCGGAACCCGCACCCTTCTATAGGGAAAGGCTAGTGGAGGAATGAAAGCCAGCGCCCGAATCCGACTGCGGGACCGCCGGATGCGAGTCGCTGAAATCCATTGGTATGAGCGCTCGGCATCGGCAAGAAGAGTTCAAGCCCAAACCGTACCTCG
>JACOUA010000253.1 GCA_016178075.1 Acidobacteriota bacterium | reverse complement strand
GCCGTCCGGTTCTTCAAACGTCGCTAGCAGCCCGTGGTGAAAGTCCAGCTGCATTCGACGGGCGATGCATCCCGGCTGGCGGCGTTGCTCCTCCCTCAAATATTCCCGATATTCTCAGTCGTCGCGCCTTGCCAACCGGGCGCCTCGCCCGTCTCGGTGCGACGCTGGACTTTCACCACGGGCTGCTAGCCCATCGGGTCCCGCCGATGACGACGCCGGCACACAGGAGCCCGACACAGGCGCCGCCGATCACGTCGAGCGGATAGTGCGCCCCGACGTACACGCGCGAGAAGGAAATCAGAACCGCCAGCGTCCACACCACAGCTTTCCCTTGTGGCCAGAGGCGCGCGACGGCATAAGCGCCGGCGGCCGCGTTGGCGGCGTGGCCTGACGGAAACGACGCGCCGGCGGGTCGTCGATCGATGAGCCGAACCTCGCTCGAGGCCCCATCGAACGGCCGGGGTCTCGCGACGGCCGGCTTGATCGCCTGTTCGACGAGCAGCGACGTCAGACCAATCGCCAGCGCAAGCTGCCAGGCGCCTCGCGCGCGCGACCGCCGCCTCGCGGCGAGCCCGAACCCCAGCACCAGCCAAATCGTTCCGCCACGTCCAACGAAGCTCAACGCCAGCATCAGGGAATCGAGCGGGCCGTTGTGCCAGGAAGACAACCAGCCTCGGAGCGCCGCGTCCCAGGCGAGCAGTGTATCGATCATCGCGGCCGATAATTGTGTCACCGATTGGCGCCCAGGCCTAAGGACCCGTCCCGGAATAAGTGCACCATTCTGGACGCCGATGCATCCCGCCGGGCTTCGTTGCTCGTCGCTTACATACGCCCGGTATGCGCGCTCCTCACGCCTTGCCGGGCGGGCGCCTCGACGCCCAGAATCGCACACTTATTCCGGGACGGGTCCTAAAGGCCCGCGCGACCGATGAAAGCTGATCGCCGAGAGCTGAAAGCTAAAAACAGGGCGGTCCGACTTCGCGCGCGACGAGCAGGACGACGCTGTCGCCCCGGCGGGGAACCGAGATGATCTCGAAGGGCTGGGTCAGGCTCTGGATCACCGCGCACCGAAGATTCGGGATCGTTTCGAGCGCTTCGACGGTCAGGACGCCGTCGGTGTCGGTCACATTCGTCACTCGAATCTGGAACCCCCCGGTGAGCCGTTCGCCGAGGAAGACGGCGACCGCCATCTCGTGGGCGAAGTTGGGAGACAGGATCGGCTGATCGGGGACGACTCGGGCCAGGATGTCATCGAACGTGCGATCGTTCGTGGCCACGAGTGTCGTCTGCTGGACGACCGCGCTGCGCGATCCGCGGGTGACGCGTTGAAAGGTGACGGGCGTGGTTCTCGACGGACTCGTCGGTGTTTGGCCGGACGACGTGTTGTCGCGCTTCACGCAGCCGACCGCGACCACGGCCGACAGCAGAAGATAGAGAGAGAGTCTCTTCACGGCCCATTCACCTCTGCCAGAGTTCTATCGGCCCGACGACAAAGCGGCGCGAGCCTCGCCCCTAGGGATTGCACAGCGGGTTACGCACTTACCAGGAAGGACTGAGAAAAAGCAGCCCACCAGGGCCATGGCAAAGTCGGGCGCCACGACTGAGGACGTCCGGGCGACGACTGGGGCGCTGCGACGGCTCAGACTGCCGCTGCGACCTCGGTTTCCCGCAGCAGGCCGAGCTCGCGCCGGAGGCGCTCCTCGATGGCCCGGAAGACGTCGGGGTTTTCCTTCAGGAACATCTTCGCGTTCTCGCGTCCCTGGCCGAGACGCTCGCCGCTGTAGGCGAACCAGGTCCCACTCTTGTCGACGATTTTCCGGTCGACGGCGAGGTCGAGCACATCGCCCTCGCGCGAGATCCCCTCCCCGTACATCACGTCGAACTCCGCTTCGCGGAACGGTGGCGCCACCTTGTTCTTGACGATCTTCACGCGCGTGCGGCCGCCGACCACGACATCGCCGTCCTTGATGCTACCGATACGCCGGATGTCGACCCGAACCGACGAGTAGAACTTCAGCGCCCGGCCGCCCGTCGTCGTTTCGGGATTGCCGAACATCACGCCGATCTTCTCGCGGAGCTGGTTGATGAAGATGAGGCAGGTGCGCGATTTCGACACGACCGCCGTCAGCTTCCGAAGGGCCTGCGACATGAGGCGCGCCTGGAGGCCCATCTGCGCCTCGCCCATCTCGCCTTCGATTTCGGCCCGCGGCACGAGCGCGGCGACCGAGTCGACCACGACGACGTCCACGCCGCCGGATCGGACCAGCACCTCGACGATCTCGAGCGCCTGCTCGCCGTTGTCCGGCTGGGACACGAGCAGGTTCTCGAGCTCGACCCCGAGCTTGGTCGCGTACGCCGCATCGAGCGCGTGCTCGGCGTCGACGAAGGCCGCCATCCCGCCGAGCTTCTGGGCCTGCGCGATCACCTGCAGCGCGAGCGTCGTCTTGCCCGAGGCTTCAGGACCGAAGATCTCGATGACCCGTCCGCGCGGCATGCCGCCAATCCCGAGGGCGTAGTCGAGGCTCACGGCGCCCGTCGGGATGCAGTCGATCGGAGCGATCGCCCCCTTCTGCCCGAGCCGCATGATCGACCCTTTGCCGAACTGCTTCTCGATCTGGCTGACCGCGATATCAAGAGCCTTGGTGCGTTCGCTGCGATCGTCAGGCATGGCTATTCTCATTATTTGGTTTGCGGTGGGGCCCCACCCCCACCGCCTGCCACGGCTCGCTTGCGCTCGCCGCGCTGAATCGTTACAACGATCAGCTTAGTAAAGGGATCGTAGGTTGGCCCTACCCCCACCGCCTGCCATCCGCCTTCGCCAAGGCTACGGCGGACAGACGGCCTTGCCCACCGAAGCTCGAAGAGCGCAGGCGGGTCGCTTACGCTCGCCGCGCTGGTTCGATACATCGGTCTGTCTGGCGTTACACCCTGAAGCATGCCATTCTAAGAACGTGCCGACGCGAAAGTCAAGCCTGATCGGACCGAGTCAAATGACCTAAAGTCCATAATAATAATGGCTTATAGACTATAACAGACTTTCGCCTCCGAAGGGACCGATCGCGGTCTGATCGCAGAAACTGCCAAACGGCGTTGAGAGAGCATCGCAGGAATTGCAACCCCTGCAAGCTCGGCTCACCGCCTCCGCCACGGCTACGGCGAGTCTCGCCGAAGCGCGTCGCGCGAAGGCGGAAGCCGAGCCCCACGACTGCCGACTCAGGCCGAGCGACACGACTGCTGAAGGCGGCACCGCGCCAGACCACTGATCCCTGAACGCGCCCCCACGATCTCGTCAATACGAATAGAACCCTCGGCCCGATTTCCGTCCAAGCAGCCCTGCCGCCACCATCTTCCTCAACAGCGGGCAGGGACGGTATTTCGGATCCCCGAGCCCTTCGTGCATCACGTTCAGGATGGCCAGGCAGACATCGAGGCCGATGAAGTCAGCGAGCGCGAGCGGCCCGATCGGATGACTCATGCCGAGCTTCATCACCGTGTCGATCGCTTCGGGCGCGCCGACGCCTTCCATCACGCACACGATTGCTTCGTTGATCATCGGCATGAGGACGCGGTTGGCGATGAAGCCTGGATAATCAGCCGCCTCGACCGGCGTCTTTCCAAGCGTCCGGCACAAATCGAGGGCCGTGCCGATTGTCTCGGTCGAAGTCGCATGGCCGCCGATGATCTCGACGAGCGGCATCAGCGGAGGCGGATTCATGAAGTGCATCCCGAGGACGCGATCCGGGCGGGCGGTGGCCGCGGCGAGCCGCGTAATCGAGATCGACGAGGTATTCGACGCCAGAATGACGCCGGGCCGCGTCCTGGCCTCGAGTCGGCGGAACAGGTCACGCTTCGGGCCTTCGTCTTCGACGATCGCCTCGACGACATAATCAGCTTCGCTGAGCGCGTCGAAATCGGTTGTCACCCGCAGGCGGGTCAGCGTCGCGTCCCGAGCGGCAGCCTGGAGCTTGCCCTTCTCGACGAATTTGCCCAGGCTCTTGTCGATCGACGCGCGCGCGCGATCGAGCGCGACCTCGGCCACATCCTGCAGCCGAACCTCGAAGCCGGCCTGCGCGAACACCTGGGCGATGCCGTGTCCCATCGTCCCGGCGCCGACGACGCCTACGGTGCTGATCTTTGTCATTGGGTGACTCTGATCGGGATTCGGGGTCGGGGTTCGGGATTCGTAAGGCGCTTGGCACCGGTGAACGGAACGCACGAATCCCGAGTCCCAAATCCCGCCTAGATCGCTTCCACCGCCAGCGCCACGCCGTTACCGCCGCCGAGACACAGCGTCGCGATGCCGCGCCGCGCGCGGCGGCGGCGCAGCTCGTACAACAGCGTCGTCAGAATACGGGCGCCGCTCGCGCCAATGGGATGTCCCAGGGCAACGGCGCCGCCGTTGACGTTGACGCGCTCCAGATCGATGCCGAGCTCGCGGCTGACGGCGACGGCCTGGACCGAGAACGCTTCGTTCAGCTCGATGAGATCGACGTCGGCGAGCTTCCAGCCGGTTTTCTCGACGAGCTTGTTGACGGCTTCGACGGGCGTCATCATCACCATCTTCGGCGCGAGGCCGCTCGTGGCCTGACCGGCGATCCGGGCGAGCGGCGACAGACGAAGCGAAGCGGCGCGCGCCGCAGACATGACGACCAGGGCGGCCGCGCCGTCGTTGACGCCCGGCGCGTTGCCGGCCGTGACGGTGCCATCCTGCTTGAAGGCCGGACGCAGCTTGGACAGCGCGTCGGCGCTCGTGTCGGCGCGAATGGATTCGTCGCGATCGACCACGACTGCATCGCCCTTTTTCTGCGGGAGCCTCACCGGCAGGATCTCGTCCTTGAAGCGACCTTCGTCGGCAGCCCGTGCCGCCTTGTGATGACTGCGCGCGGCGTACTCGTCCTGTTCCTCGCGTGAGATGCCGTACTTTTCAGCGACGACTTCGCCGGACAGTCCCATGTGGCAGCTCTCGAACGCGCACCACAGACCGTCGTGGATCATCGAGTCGACGATCTCCGCGTCGCCCATGCGGAGCCCTTCGCGGACGCGGGGCAACAGGTACGGACAGTTGCTCATCGATTCCATCCCGCCGGCGACCGCGATCTCGATGTCGCCCGTCGCGATCCCCTGCGCCGCGAGCATCACCGCCTTCAGGCCTGAGCCGCACACCTTGTTGATCGTCATGGCGGCCACGTGGTCGCCGAGACCGCCGCGGAGCGCCGCCTGACGAGCCGGCGCTTGGCCCAGCCCCGCCGACACAACGTTGCCCATGATGCACTCGTCGACCGAGCCCGGATCGATGCCCGCGCGACGAACCGCCTCCCGGACGACCATCGCGCCCAGCTCGGGCGCCGAAAGGGATTTCAAGGCGCCGAGAAACTTCCCGGTGGGAACCCGCACGGCGCTGACGATGACGGATTCTTTCATGTGACGGTTCGGCGATCGCGCGACTTGGCGATTGACGTGTCAGCCGCCGCTGACGGTGATCCGCTTAACGGCGTCCTTTCCAAGCAGCTCCGCCAGACGTTGGCGAATCGTTTCACGTGACCGCCCAATCTCCTTCTTCCAACGCGGATCCGAAACCATGACCACGACCGATCCATCCGGCCCAAGCGCGACACGGCTGACGCGGTCGATGGCGGGACCAACCGAGAGCCGCCAGGCGAATTGCAGCTTGCCAGGACTCAGCGGGCCTGCCTTGAGCAGCGAGCCCAGCGCGGACGAAGCCACATCGGTCAGCGGTCGCATCTGTCAGATCTTTCGGCCCATCACTCAGAACCCAGAACCCAAAACTCAGAGCTCATGGCTCTGCACCGACCTCCCAAGGATAATACATCGCGTGTCCCGCCTCGTCCTGGCGTCCGCCTCGCCTCGGCGCGCCGAGCTGCTCTCGGCCGCCGGGTTCGTCTTCGATGTCGTGCCGGCAGCCATCGACGAGACACTCCGAGCTGGCGAGTCAGCCGCCGATCATGTCACGCGACTTGCCGCCGAGAAAGCGCGGACGGTCGATACCGCCGACTCTCGGCCTGTTCTGGGCGCCGACACTGAGGTCGTCATCGATGGGCGGGAGCTGGGCAAACCCCGCGACCGGGAGGATGCGGCCCGCATGCTCCGACTTCTTTCCGGGCGGACGCACCAGGTCTTGACGGGCGTGGCGATCTGTCTCGGTGAGCGGCTCGTGACCGAGTGCGTCATCAGCACGGTCACGGTCGCGCCGCTTTCCGCGTCCGAGATCGAATGGTATGTCGCGACCGGTGAGCCACTGGACAAAGCGGGAGCGTATGCGGTGCAGGGACGGGCGTCCCGGTTCATCGCCCGAATCGAGGGGTCGTATTCGAACGTGGTCGGACTTCCGATCGAAACGGTATACCGACTGCTGAAACGGCTTGGGCTCGACTGCTGGGGATCACCATGACTGCTCCGCGCGGAAAACCGCGTGAGCCCGGCCTTGGCTGAAGCCGAGCTCGATGGGACATCACTGCCGGGAATCCGGCAGCCGGCACGCCTTTCGCGGATTTCCCACCCAAAACGTCGAGGTACGGCTGTTGCCTGAAACGATTTGACCCTGCGGAGGGCCGGCGGTATTCTGGAGGCGCCATTTAAGTCCTTATGCAACATAAAGCTATCAAGATCGCTGCGACGACCGTTGTGCTCGTCTTCGCCCTCACCGGGCTCCTCTGGTCCACGTTGCGCGAAGGGACCGAGTACTACAAGCACGTCGACGAGGTGATGGGGCAGCCCGAAAGCTGGCACGGTAAGCGGTTGCAGCTCCACGGCTTCGTCGTGCGCGACTCGGTCCTGCGGAAGCGTGACAGCCTCGAGTATCGCTTCGAGGTGGAGAACAAGGGCTCCGTGGTCCCGGCGTTCTACACCGGCATCGTTCCCGATACATTCAAGGATGACGCGGAAGTCGTGCTGAAAGGGACGCTGCGCACGGACGGCTTTCATGTCGCGCCCAATGGCGTGATGGCGAAGTGCCCGTCGAAGTACGAGCCCAAGGGCGCCAAGGGCTAGATTCCCTATGCCAAGTCTCGGCAGTTTTCTGCTGCTCGCGACGTTCGTCGTCTGCAGTTATGCCGCTGCTGCGTCCGTCGCCGGCGCGCGCCGCGGCTCGCGGCGTCTCATTGAAAGCGGCATCGGTGCCTTCTACCTGGTCGCGGCGCTGATGACCGTGGCCTCGTCGGTCATCATCCACGCGTTCGTCACGGGCAACTATCAGATCAAGTACGTGCAGCGGTACTCCGATTCGCTGCAGCCGCTCTTCTACAAGATCACGTCGTACTGGGGCGGGCTCGACGGCTCGATCATGTTCTGGGTGTTCCTGCTGTCGATCTTCGGATCGGTCGCGATCTACGTGAACCGGGAGCGGCATCGCGAGCTGATTCCGTACGTGGTGGCGGTCATCGCGATCGTGGAGATGTTCTTCCTGTTCCTGATGATCGTCCACAAGAACCCGTTCGAGACGTTCCTCACGGCGGGTCCCACGGAAGGACGCGGTCTCAACCCGCTGCTGCAGAACCCCTACATGGTGATCCACCCGCCGTCGCTCTACACGGGCTTTGTCGGGCTGACCATCCCGTACGCGTTCGGCATGGCGGCGCTGATTACGGGCTATCTCGACGACGCGTGGCTGCGGGCCGTGCGTCGCTGGACGATGGTGAGCTGGCTGTTCCTGTCGTTCGGGCTGACGCTGGGGATGATCTGGGCCTACGAGGAGCTGGGCTGGGGTGGTTACTGGGAATGGGATCCGGTCGAGAACGCGGGGCTCCTGCCCTGGTTCACCGCCACGGCGTTTCTGCACTCCGTCATGGTGCAGGAGCGGCGCGGCATGCTGCGCGTCTGGAACGTGACGCTGGTCATCATCTCGTTTTTCCTCACCATCGTCGGCACGTTCCTGACCCGCTCCGGGGTCGTCCAGTCGGTGCACGCGTTTGGCGAAGACCCGCAGCTCGCCAGGCTGTTCACGGTCTTCATGGTGACAATCCTGACGGTCAGCTTCGGGTTCGTCTTCTACCGCCTGCCGCTGCTCAAGGCCCGGAACGAGCTGGATTCCTGGGCCTCGCGTGAAGCCGCCTTCATGGCGAACAACTGGGTCCTGCTCTTCGGCGCGGTGTTCGTGCTCTTCGGCACGATGTTCCCGACGCTGAGCGAGGCCGTCACCGGGGAACGGCTGACGGTCGGGGCACCGTTCTTCAACAAGTGGATGCTGCCGATCGGACTCGCGCTGCTGCTGCTGACCGGCATCGGGCCGCTGCTCGCGTGGCGGAAGTCGACGCTGGTGAACATGCGCGATCAGTTCATGTGGCCGATCCTGACGGCGGTGGTGGTCGGCGCGGCGGTGGTCGCGGTTGGGGTGCGCGTGTGGAGCTCGGGCCTCTGCTTCGCGTTGAGCGGGTTCGTCGTTGGAACGGTCGCACAGGAATTCATTCGCGGTGCGCGTGTGCGTCAAGGCACGACCGGCACCGACGTGCTGACGGCCATGATTGGGTTGGTCTCCCGCAACAAACGCCGATACGGCGGCTACATCGTCCACCTGGGCATCGTTGCGATGTTCTTGGGGTTCGCCGGCGAAGGCTTCAAGCGTGACGAGCAGGTGTTGCTGAAACCGGGGCAGCAGACGACGGTCGGCCGCTACACGATCCGTCACGACGCCGTCCGGGTGACCGACGACGGCCAGAAACAGATGATCACCGGGCACGTCGTGGTGTTCGAAAAGGACCGCGAGATTGCGCGGATGTACCCGGCGAAGTGGTTCTACCGGAAGCACGAGGATCAGCCGACGACCGAAGTCGCGATCCGCCGGACGATGGCGGAAGATCTCTACATCGTGATGCCCGCCTTCAACCTGCAGGATCAGTCAGCCCAGTTCCAAATTGTCGTCAATCCCCTGGTCGACTGGATCTGGGCCGGGTTCGGCATCATGGCGCTCGGGACGGGCATTGCGCTCCTGCCCGAGCGCGTGCTGTCCTTTGCGATGGCGAGGGCGACGCAGGCGGTCGCGACGGCGAGCCTGGTGCTGATTTCCACGCTGCTCTCGACGACCGCCGTGTCCGCGCAGCACAGCGGGTCGGCCCAGATGGTCCCGGTTGTGCCACGCAACAGCGTCGAACGGGAGCTCCAGAGGGCGATCATCTGCATGTGTGGCACGTGCGGCCGTCAGCTGGTGCGGGATTGTGCGTGCGCGCAGGCTGCCCAGATGCGTGAAGAGATCGCACACCTGGTCAATGACAGGGGAATGAACAAGGACCAGGTGATTCAGTACTACATCGCGAAGTACGGGAGCCAGGAGCCGCTCGCCGCGCCGCTCGACCGCGGGTTCAACCGGCTCGCCTGGCTCCTGCCGTATCTGGTCGGCGGTGGTGCCGCGATCAGCGTCGGCTTCGTGGCCGTCCGGTGGTCGCGAGGACAGGCCGCGGCGAACGAGAGCACCCCGTCGCTCGATCGCGAGGTCGAAAGCCGGCTGGACGATGAGCTCCGGGACCTTGACTAAGGCGGACAGTCGAGCGTCGCGCTCGTCGAGCGCTCGAGAAGAATTCCAGCCCTGGCAGTTTTTCGTGCTCGCCGCGCTGGCGGCCGCAACCGCGGCCGTCATCGTATCCCGCGGCAGTTCGGCCACCAACCTCATTTTCATCAGCGCTGCCGTCCTGACGACCGCCGTCGTGGGGATTGCGGCGTACCGGACGCTGCTGCCGCTCGTGGCTCCGGATCGCGTCGAGGGGCCCGCGATGATCGGGGGCCGCACGCGGGCGGCGCTCGAACGCGAAAAGCAGCTGGTGCTGCGCTCGATCAAAGAGCTCGAGTTCGACCGCGCGATGCGGAAAACGTCGGAGGACGACTTCCGCGAGATGTCCAGCCGTTTGCGCGCGCGCGCCGCGCGCCTGATCAAGGCGCTCGACGCGGAGGGCAGCGGCTATCAGGTGCTCATCGAGCGCGAGCTCAGCGCCCGGCTGACGCAGAGCGGTGTCGCGCCTGCGCCGACGACGGAAAAGCCCACGACCGCCCCTACTTGTGCAAAGTGCGGAACTGAGAACGATTCGGACGCGAGGTTCTGCAAGAGCTGCGGAACGCGGTTGGCGGTGAGCCCATGATGGGGGTCGGGG
Organism: Acidobacteriota bacterium; assembly: GCA_016178075.1. Classification (GTDB taxonomy): domain Bacteria; phylum Acidobacteriota; class Vicinamibacteria; order Vicinamibacterales; family JACQTH01; genus JACQTH01. The sequence continues at coordinate 2,953 of JACOUA010000253.1, read as the reverse complement.
ATCCGGGGTCGGGGATCGGTTTGCGCGTGGCGATCGCGCTCAGTTGCCTGACGCTCGTGGCGCCGTGGCTCGCGTTGGCGCAATTTCAGATGCCCGACCCGAAGACGATGGCGGGCATTCCGCGTCCGGACGCCACGCTGACGACCGGCACCGTCACGGTCCGGGTCATTCGCGGCCAGCTCTCGAACAACATCCCGAATCACCCCGTCCTGCTCGAGGTGGCGGGTACGCCGGTCACGACGATCAACACCGACGAATCCGGGCGCGCCGAATTCACGCGGCTGGCGCCTGGGCGGACGGCAAAAGCAGTCACCGTCGTCGATGGCGAACGGTTGGAATCGCAGCAGTTCCCGATCCCGGCCCAGGGCGGTGTTCGATTGATGCTGGTCGCCACGGACAAACAGACCGCCCCGCCGCAGGAGGCTCCCCGCGAGCCGGTTCCGGGCCTGGTCGTGTTGGGCGAGCAAACCCGCTTCGTCGTCGAGTTTCAGGAAGACGCGTTGCAGGTCTTCTATCTCGTGGACATCCTCAACAACGCGCGCGCGCCGGTGAAGACGGAGGCGCCGCTCATGTTCGACATGCCGGCCGGGGCCACGGGGACGACCATCCTCGAAGGTTCGTCGCCGCAGGCCGTGGCCAAAGGACCGCGCGTCACCGTGATGGGGCCGTTCGCCCCCGGTACGACACGCGTGCAGATGGCCTATCAGCTCGAGCCGGTCGGCGGCGACGTCACGATTCGCCAGAAACTGCCGGCCACGCTCGAGCAGCTGACCATCGTGGCCCAGAAGGTCGGCGACCTGCATCTGAGCTCGCCCCAGGCGCCCAAGGCCACCGACGTGCAGGCCGAGGGCGGGACGTTCATCATGGCGACCGGACCGGCCCTGCAAGCCGGCACCACGCTGGAGGTTTCACTGACTGGCGTGCCACATCACAGCCGCGTGCCGCGCATCGCGGTGCTGGTTGTCGCCGGGTCGGTCCTGATCGTCGGGCTGGGGGTCGCGGTGTTCGGCGGGCCGCGCGTCGATGGACGTCGCGCGGAGGAGCTCGGCGCCCGGCGCGAGAAGCTCCTGTCCGACCTCGTGCGCCTGGAGCGGCAGCGCCGCGCCGGGTCGGTCAACGAGTCCCGCTACGGATCGCGACGGCGCGAACTGGTGCGTCAGCTCGAACGGGTCTACGGCGAGCTCGACGCCGTACAAGGTTGACAGCTTGCCGTTCAGTTTCAGTTCACGGTTTCCCAAGAAGCAAACGCAACCTGTAAACTGTGAGCTGAAACTGATACCTTGTCTCGTCCCGCTTTCGATTTCACTCACCTCACGGTTGACGATGTCTCCCGGCATTTCGGCCGGCGGCGCGCGCTGGCGCGGGTGTCGCTCGAATGCCGCGCGGGCGAGACGCTCGGCCTCCTCGGCCCGAACGGGGCCGGCAAGTCGACGCTGATTGCGATTCTGGCCACCATTCTGGCCCCGTCCTCGGGACAGGTTCGGTACGGGTCGGCCACCGGGCGGGAGGCCGGCGCGGGGCTGCGCCGGACGCTCGGCCTTCTGGCGCACGATCTGTACCTCTATCCAGAGCTGACCGCGCGCGAGAACCTGGAGTTCTTCGCGCGACTGTACGGCCTCGACGATCCAGCCGCCTGCGCGCGCGCGGCGCTGGCTCGCGCGGGCCTCGACGAGCGCGGGGATGAGCTCGTCTCGGGGTTCTCGCGTGGGATGCGACAGCGCCTGGCGCTCGAACGCGCGCTCGTGCACCATCCGCGTCTCGTGCTGCTCGACGAACCGTTTACCGGCCTGGACGATCGATCGTCCGCGAGGCTCATCGAGCGCCTGGCAGATTTGAAGAAAGATGGCTGTCTCCTGATTGTGGCTACGCACGACATCGGGCTGGCCGAACACGTGATCGATCGCGCCGTGATGCTTCAGGACGGACGGGCGATGCCGATTCCCGACGGAACCGGCGGCCTGAGGGATCGTTACCGGCAGGCCGTGGGGTCGGCCTGAAGCTCCGGCGGCCTGCCGCTCCGACAGACGATGGGCAATTTCTTCCGCGTCGCGTGGGTGGTGATGCGCAAGGACCTCACGATCGAGGCGCGCAGCCGCGAGATCGTCTTCACGACGCTCTTTTTCGCGGTGGCGTGCGTCCTGGTCTTCGCCTTTGCCCTGGTCCGCGAAGGGCGGGCGCTCGAGGACGCGGCGGCGGGCATCCTGTGGATCGCGATCGCGTTCGCGGGGACGCTCGTGCTCGGCAGGACCTTCGAACGGGAGCGTTACGCCCAGACGCTGCAAGGCCTGCTGCTGGCGCCCGCCGATCGGCCTGCGGTGTATGTCGGCAAGCTGCTCGGCATCGTGGCGCTCCTCGTGGCGGTCGAGATCGTCCTCCTCCCGCTGGTCGGCCTGATGTTTCAAGCGGCGTTCGCGAATCGTCCGCTCATTCTCGCGGCCCTTCTGCTCGCCGGTACGCTGGGGTTCGGGGCGGTCGGAACGCTGTTTGCCGCGATGCTCGGCCGAGCCCGGAGCCGGGACGTGCTGTTGCCGGTCTTGCTGTACCCGATTACGATCCCGGTGATCATCGCCGGCGTCCGGGGCACCGCGGCCCTGCTGGAAGCGCCGCCGGACGCCGAGATGGCGTGGTTCTGGATCGGGCTCCTGACGTTCTTCGACATCGTGTTCGTCACGCTGTCGCTTTGGACCTTCGAGCCGCTCATGACGGAATGAACGACTGACAACTGAAAACTGATGGCTGACGACCTCTGATGATCCGACGCTTCTTTACGCCGCTCTTCGTCCTCTCGATGCTGCTCTTTGCGGCCGCGCCGATCCTGATTGCCAACGCGCCGTACGAGGCGACGATGGGGTTGGTGGCCAAGATCTTCTACTTCCACGCGCCGTGCGCCTGGCTGATGCTGATCTCCGCGTTCGTGTGCGGCATCTGGAGCGCGATCTACCTGTTCCAGGGG
>JACOUA010000252.1 GCA_016178075.1 Acidobacteriota bacterium | reverse complement strand
TCGTCGGCCTGCGCCAGCGTCTTGCCTTTGACGACGTCGGTCATCATCGACGCCGACGCCTTCGAGATCGCGCAGCCGGAGCCCTGGAACGCCGCGTCCTTGATCACATCGCCGTCGAGCGTCAGATACAAGACCAGCCGGTCACCGCACAGCGGGTTGAACCCTTCGGCGGTGCGGTCGGCGGGGTCGAGCCTCCTGAAGTTCCGTGGACGCTTGTTGTGATCGAGGATGACCTCCTGGTAGAGCTCGCGGAGGTCGGGGCCCGCGTCAGCCTGCCCCGAGCCCGGTCGAAGGGCCATCAGCCGAACACCTCTTCCACGCGGCGGAGGGCCGAGACGAGCGCGTCGATGTCCTCGCGCGTGTTGTACATCGCCAGCGACGCGCGGGCGGTGGCCGGAATCCCGAACCGCTCCATCACCGGCATCGCGCAGTGGTGCCCGGTGCGGATCGCCACGCCCTCCTGGTCGAGGATCGTCCCGATGTCGTGCGGGTGGATGTCCTTCATGACGAACGACAGGATGCTCGCTTTGTGCGGCGAGGTGCCGATAATCCGCAGACCGCGCACCTCGTGCAGCGCGTCCGTGCCGTAGCGGAGCAATTCACGCTCGTGCGCCGCGACCTCGTCGAGCCCGACGGCGGTGATGTAATCGACGGCCGCGCCCAGGCCGATGACGCCGCAGATGTTGGGCGTCCCCGCCTCGAACTTGTACGGCGGCGTGTTGTAGGTCGTTTTCTCGAACGTCACCGCGCTGATCATGTCGCCGCCGCCCTGATACGGGGGCATCGACTCCAGATGTTCGGATTTGCCGTACAGCACGCCGATGCCGGTCGGGCCGTACAGCTTGTGGCCGGTGATCGCGTAGAAGTCGCAGTCGAGCGCCTGGACGTCGATTGTCATGTGATAGGCGGCTTGTGATCCGTCAAAGAGGACCGGTGCGCCCCGTTGATGCGCGATCTCGACGATCTGCCGCGCCGGCGTCACCGTCCCGAGCGCGTTCGACATGTGGGTGATCGCCACCAGCTTCGTGCGAGGCCCGAGCAGCCGCTCGTACTCGCCGAGCCTCAGCTCCCCGGCGTCCGTGATCGGCACGACGCGCAGGCGCGCCCCCTTCTCTTCGCAGATCATCTGCCAGGGCACGATGTTGGAGTGGTGCTCCATGGCGGAGATCACGACCTCATCTCCGTGGCCGATCCGCTGGCGTCCGAACGTCTGGGCCACCAGGTTGATGCTCTCGGTCGAGCTGCGAGTGAAGATGATCTCGCGGCTGTGGCGGGCGTTGATGAAGTGCTGCACCTTCGCCCGCGCCGCTTCGTACGCGGCCGTTGCGCGCTCGCTCAGCAGGTGCACGCCGCGGTGGATGTTGGCGTTGTCTTCCCGGTAGTAGCGTTCCATCACGTCGAGCACGCTCTGGGGTTTCTGGGCGGTCGCGGCGTTGTCGAGGTAGGCGAGCCGCTTGCCGTGCACGGTCTGCGCGAGGATCGGGAAGTCCCGACGAATCCGATCGACATCGAACGCGGACGCGCGCTCGGTGTCGCCGGCCACTTGTGCGGTGCTGGTCATGGCGAACCTCAAAAACGGCCCAAGGCTTAAGGCTCATGGCTCACGGAAAGCTCTGGCCTAAGCCCTAAGCCTTGAGCCGTAAGCCTTCCGTGAGCTCCTCTTCCAACTGGGCGCGCAGCGGGTCGATGCGGACCCGGTTCAGGATGTCGGACGCGAACGCATGAATCAGCATCGCCCGGGCCTCGTCGAGGGCGATGCCGCGGGCGCGCAGATAGAAGATCGCGTCGTCGTCGAGCTGGCCCACGGCCGCGCCGTGCGTGCACTTCACGTCGTTCGCGAAGATCTCGAGCTGCGGCTTCGAATTGATCAGGGCGTCGTCTGAAAGCAGCAGCGCCTTGTTCGTCTGCTTCGCATCGGTCTTCTGCGCGTCCGCCCGGACCACGATCTTGCCGTTGAAGACCGCCCGCGCGCGATCGGCCAGGATCCCCTTGTAGATCTCGTGGCTCGTGCAGTGGGCGCGGGCATGATCGATCGTCGTGTGGTTGTCCACGAGCCGGTGGCCGTCGGCCAGATACAAGCCGTTCAAGGTGCAGTCGGCGCCTTCGTCCTCCATCACGGCCGCGACGTCGTTCCGGACGAGGGCGCCGCCGAACGACAGCGAATGCGACGTGAATTGGCTGCCGCGTCGCAGCCGCGCCTGGATTCGGGCGACGTGAAAACTGGCCGCACTCTCCTGCTGGATCTTGTAGTGATCCAGCATCGCAGCGGGGCCCACGAAGATGTCGGTGACGCCGTTGGTGAAGTAGACCTGCCCTCGCGGTCCGGCATACGTCTCGACAACCCGCGCCTGGGAATTCTCTTCGGCGACAATCAACACCCGCGGATGCGACACAGTCGGCGAAGCCTCGGGGCTCGAGATGAACACGAGGTGGATCGGCGTTTCCAGGACCGCGTTCGCCGGCATCCACACGACGGCGCCGTCGGCGAGAAACGCCGTGTTCAGCGCCGCAAACGCCTGGTCTTGGTATTCGATCGCCCTGGAAAGAAACGGTTCGAGCGCCCCGGGACGACTGGACAGCATCGATTGCAGATCCCGAACCAGGACGCTCCCCGTAAGACCCTCGGTGCGCGACAACGAAGGCGCCAGCCGTCCGTTGACGAAGACCAGCTCCGCAGCGCTGACCCGATCCAGGCCGACATAGGCGATGTCGTGTCGAGACAGCGCGGCCGCCGCCCGATCGAACCCGTTCTGTGCCCGCGCGAACGTCGTCTCGGTGATCGGCGCGACACTCGTGAACCGCCACTCCTCGTCTCGCGTCGTCGGGAATCCCGTGTTCCCGAAGCTCTCGATCGCGCCTTGGCGCAACACACCCAGCCATGAAGGCGTGCTGCCGCCCTGTGTTCGAGCGAACCGTTCGAACTCGGTCACGTACTGCTCGGATCTGCTGGCGACGCGCGCCATGCGACTCACCTCGCAACCGCCGGCTCGACGTCGGCCGTGCCGTAGCCCTTGTCTTCGAGCTCGAGCGCCAGCTCCTTGCCGCCGGATCGGACGATTCGGCCGTCGACGAGCACGTGTACGACGTCGGGGACGATGTAGTTCAAAAGACGCTGGTAGTGCGTCACGATCACGATCGCGCGATCGGGGCTGCGCATCGAGTTCACACCCGAGGCAACAATCTTGAGCGCGTCGATGTCGAGGCCGGAGTCGGTCTCGTCGAGAATCGCGAGCCGCGGCTCGAGCACCGCCATCTGGAAAATTTCGTTGCGCTTCTTCTCGCCGCCGGAAAACCCTTCGTTCACCGCGCGGTTCAGCATGGTGGCGTCCATCTGGAGCAGCTTCGCCTTGTCGCGGACGAGCGCCATGAATTCCATGGCGTCGAGCTCCTCCTCGCCGCGGTGTTTGCGCGCGGCGTTGAGCGCAGCCTTCAGAAAGTACGCGTTGTTGACGCCCGGAATCTCCACCGGATACTGGAACGCCATGAACAGGCCTTCACGCGCCCGCTCTTCGGGATCCATCTCGAGGAGATTGCGGCCGTCGAACGACGCCTCACCCTCGGTGACGTCGTAGCCCGGGCGGCCGGCCAGCGCGCCCGCGAGCGTGCTCTTGCCCGATCCGTTCGGCCCCATGATGGCGTGCACCTCCCCCGACGTCACCGACAGGGTCACGCCCTTCAGAATCGGCTTGTTGTTCGCGCTGACGTGCAGATTGCGAATGCTGAGCATATGAATGAATCAGGCCGGGATCGGGGATCAGGGGTCAGGGACCGTGGGTTGGACATGGCAGGCACGCCGACCGCTTGGTCCCTGGCCCCTGATCCCTGGCCCCCTTATCCGACGCTCCCCTCGAGGCTGATACTGAGCAGCTTCTGCGCCTCGACGGCAAACTCCATCGGCAGCTCCCGGAAGACCTCCTTGCAGAAGCCGCTGACGATCAAGTTGATCGCGTCCTCGGTCGAGAGGCCGCGCTGCCGGCAGTAGAAGATCTGGTCCTCGCCGATCTTCGACGTCGACGCCTCGTGCTCGACCCGCGCGGAGGTGTTCCGAATCTCGAGATACGGGAACGTGTGCGCCCCGCACTTGTCGCCGATGAGCAGCGAGTCGCACTGCGAGTAGTTCCGCGCCTGCCGCGCGCCCTTCCCGATCTTGACCATGCCTCGATAGGTGTTCTGCCCGTGGCCGGCGGAGATCCCCTTCGAGACGATCGTGCTGCGGGTGTTCTTCCCGAGATGAATCATCTTCGTCCCGGTATCCGCCTGCTGCCAGTTGTTCGTCGTCGCCACCGAGTAGAACTCGCCGATCGAGTTGTCGCCCTGCAGGATGCAGCCCGGATACTTCCACGTGATGGCGGACCCGGTCTCGACCTGCGTCCAGGTGATCTTCGAGTTGATTCCCTGGCACTTCCCGCGCTTCGTGACGAAGTTGTAGATCCCGCCCTTGCCGTTCTTGTCG
>JACOUA010000170.1 GCA_016178075.1 Acidobacteriota bacterium | reverse complement strand
CGCGCGCACCCCGCCTCGCAGCCCCACTCGACGGCTCATCAGCCACTGCTCCATCCCCACCGCGACGTTCCGGCGCTCGGCCGTGAGGGCCCGCTGACGGGTGAGGTCGACGTCCAGGGCGAGGGTCGTCGGGTTCGGCCGCCGGCCCTGATCGGGCATCACGGCCACACCAATCCGCGCCTGTCGCCTGAACTCGAACGTACGCGCCACTCCGCCGGACCGCCCCTCGGCCGAGGCGAACTCCGGTGCGCGCAGATTGCGCACGACGACACCCACCCGCATCGCCCCCAGCGTGGCCAGCGCGCCGGCGTCCAGATCGAAACTCGTTGTCGTCTTCCCCGCCAGCTCGTCCGCTCGATCGAACGGCGATCGCCCCTCGTCTTTTTCGACCATCGACCGTGCGGTGCCGATGACGGCTTTCATGGTCGTCGCAACCGCAAGGCGGTCGGAAACCGATTGCACGACTGTCAGGCCGACGTGATGGGTCACGATCGAGGCGATAGCTAGCTGCGCCGATCCCTGATTTTCTCGGTCGAGCACACCCTCTGCTGTAGCTGCGAGTTGAACGGGTTGTATGGTGGCGCTGACATCACCCAACCGGTAGTAGCTGAGGCCGATCACGGGAATCGAGAGCGAGAAAAACTGTGACGAGCCGCGTTCGCGTCCACTCTTCGGATCCGGGCCGTCGGGTCCGGGATCTTTTCTGGCCGATTGGTGCTCGAACCGAACCTCGAAGTACGGGCCTGTCGCGAGCCCGGCCGGGTTCCAGTAGACAGCGCTTCCATCGTCGGCCACAGCCACGAAAGCGCCACCCATCCCCAGCGCTCTGGCGCCAACCGCCTCGAGCGTTTGCGCGGCGGCTTCGCACATGGCCGGCCCACTCACGAGCGCTATTGCACTAAGGCGGACCATGGTGTCAAACCAGCGGCGCGAGCGGGAGCGACCCGCCTCCGCTCTTCGAGCTTCCGCCTTCGCTGAAGCGACGGCGGACCGCCGAAGCCTTGGCGGAGGCTGGTCGGCGGGCAAGGCCGCTTGTCCGCCGTGGCCTTGGTGAAGGCGGATGGCAGGCCGTGGGGGTGGGGCCGCGCGGCATATCAAGTAAATGACGGAGGGGACTTGATTTTGAAGCCTCTGCATATTATTTTTGGTTAGTCAAAATCAGCGAGGCTTCGAGAGAGGTCGCAAAAACAGCATTCCAAGGGAGCGCCGGTGGTGCAAAACTTGCCACGATGAGCTGGATTTGCATGGATAGAAACTCCCCGTCTGGGTGCATCGTATATGAAAGGTGAGCCGGCGGCCGTCCTCACTCGACGCGCTGAACGCGTTCCCAAGACATCTTCTACAGCCGGAATCGTGAGAACCGAGGTGCGCCTTCGAAGCTGTCTTAGATGCGCGGTAGAGGTGACAGGTTCGTTCACATTCGGGCCGCGCAAGCACGGCTAGAGGCAAAAACGATGTCAACCACCACTGAGGACTCGGGGCGGACGACTGCCCGAATGGGCTTGATCTCGCGGCTCGTGGGAACCCTGACGTCGCCGGGCGCCACTTTTGCTCGCGTGGCCGGCGACCCGCGCCCGCTTGGCATGCTGCTGCTCGTGATGCTGGTGTCGGCCGTCTTCATCGGCGGGTTCTTCAGCACTGAAGTGGGTCGACAGGCCTTCATGGACGAACAGGCCCGCCGAATGGAAGCCTTCGGGCGTCAAATGAGCCCGCAGCAACAGCGCGGTATGGAAATGATGTTGCCGTACATGGCGTACCTCGGCGCGGGCCAGGCGCTGGTCTTCATCCCCGTCGTGACGCTGGTCGTGTCGGGCCTCCTGTTGGCCGTCTTCAACCCCTTCCTCGGTGGCCGGGCCACTTTCAAGCAGCTCTTCACGGTCGTCGTGCACAGCGGCGCCGTGATCATCGTGCAGCAGCTCTTCGTCTGGCCACTCAACTACGTGCGGGAATCGATGAGCAGCGCCACGAACCTGGCCGTCTTTCTCCCGATGCTCGAGGAGAACAGCTTTCTGACGCGCCTGCTGGGCACGATCGATTTGTTCATCGTCTGGTGGACGATCGTGCTGGCCATCGGATTGTCGGTGCTGTATCGGCGCAAGCTCACCCCGATCCTGATCTCGTTCTTCATCGTGTACGGCGCGATTGCCGTTGGCGTGGCCGCGTTCATGCGCGGCGGAGGTTCGTAGTGTGACCCGGAACAAGAAGATCCTGATAGGAGCGATCGTCGTCGTCGTGGGCGCCGGCCTGGTGTATGCGAACTTGCGCTTCAAGCGCCAGGCGGGCGTCACGGTCCAGGCCGAAGGGATCCAGAAGCGCGACCTCGAGGCGATCGTCTCGGCCTCGGGCAAGATCCGGCCCAAGCGGCAGGTGAACATTACGTCCGAGGTCTCGGGCCGGGTCACGCGGCTGGCGGTCAATGAAGGCGATCGTGTGAAGACGGGACAGTTCCTGATCCAGGTCGATCCGCGCACCCTCACGAGCGCGGTGGAGCGAGGGGACGCGAGCCTCCAGACGCAGCGGGCAGCGCTTCAGCAGGCACGCACGCAGGTCGAGGCGGCGCGCACGAACCTGGCGCTCGCCGAGCAGTCGCTGAAGCGACAGCAGGAGCTCTGGAACAAGCAGTTGACGACGCGCGAGAGCCTCGAGCGGTCGGAGAACGAGCTGAAGGTCCGCGAGGCCGAGGTGCGGACGCGCGAGTCGGAGATCACCGCGGCCGAGCAACGCATCCGGCAGCTGTCGGCGGACCTCGACAGCGCCAAGTACAACCTGAGCCGGGTCACGATCCAGTCGCCCATCACCGGGATCGTGACGCGCCGCAACGTCGAGGAAGGCGAGACCGCCGTCGTCGGCTTCACCAACAATCCGAGCGTGGTGCTGCTGACGATCGCGGACATGTCCGTGATCGAAGCCGAGATCGAGGTCGACGAAACCGACATTCCCACGGTGCAGATCGGGCATAAGGCGAAGATCACGATTGACGCGATTCCGGACAAGAAATTCGACGGCCGGGTCACCGAGATCGGCAACAGCCCCATCCAGGCGGCGTCCACGGCCGGCAACCAGCAGGCCACGAACTTCCGGGTGGTCGTCACGCTCGTCGACCAGATCCCGGAAGTGCGGCCCGGCTTCACCTGCACCGCGGAGATCACGACCGCCACGCGATCGAAGGCCGTGACGGTCCCGATTCAGGCGATGGCGGTGCGGGAACTGGTGTTCGACCGGGGCGGGAACATCGTGCGCGCGCCGAGAGACGAGAAGAAGAAGCGCCGCCCGATTGAGCCGGTGGCGTCCGCCGAGACGCTTCCGGCGGGCCAGACGCGCAAAGAGACCGAAGGCGTGTTCGTCTTCCGCAACGACACCGCGGCCTTCGTGCCGGTCAAAACTGGCATTGCCGGCGACCGGTATTTCGAGGTCCTGTCCGGCCTCAACGAGGGGGACCGCGTGATCACCGGGCCGCTCGCGTCGGTGCGCGGCCTGGCGGACGGTGACAGGGTCAAGCTCGACACCAAGCCCGCCGCGCCGGAGTCCAAGAAGCAATGAGGCTGGCGGCGGCCCCGCGTGCCGCAAGTTTCGAAAACCTGACGTGGCAACCAAGATCCGGAGCGTCAGCGACGGCAGGCCGTGGGGCCAAAGGGGATCCAGGGGACCCCGGATCAAACGATGAGCCGCCGCGGAGCCCATTCGTTGTTCTAGGCTGGGGCGGAGCGGCCGCCCCACGGCAACCAAATAATGTATCAACTTCTCGACGCCGTCCGGATCGCGCTCGAGTCCATCTGGGCGAACAAGCTCCGCTCGTTCATGATGGTGCTCGGCAACATCGTGGCCGTCATGTCGATCATCGCCGTGGTGTCGCTCATCCAGGGGATGAATACGTACGTGGGCAACGCGATCATCACGCAGGTGGGCGCCGGCACCTTCCGGATCGACCGGATGGGAGTCCCGGCGGGCGAGCGGGAGGCGGAGGAAGCCTCGCGGCGCAACCCGATCGTGACGCTGGCCGACCTCCGGGCGCTTCGCGGCTTCAGCCCGATCGTCTCGACCGTCATGGCGGAATCCGGCTCCGCGGCCAACATCACGTACCACGACGTGACGCTCGAGACCGTTCAAGTCCGCGGCGTCTCCGCCGAGTACCAGGAGTTCTCGGGCTACAACGCCGCGCTGGGCCGGCTGCCGAGCCCGCTCGAGATCGAACGCAATCGGCCGGTCGCGCTGATCGGCTGGGAGACGGCCCAGAAGCTGTTCAAGGACCGGAACGCGGTCGATGAGCTCATCACGCTGGCGGGCACACATTTTCGCGTCGTCGGGGTCAACGAGAAGAAGGGGTCGCTCTTCGGCCAGTCGCAGGACGATTTCGCGGTGATCCCGCTTGGAAAGCTCATGCAGCTGTTCGGCTCCCGGCGCTCGTTGCGGCTGACGGTCAAACCCCCCGATCCGGAGCTTCTTTCGCAGTCGATGGAGGAAGCGCGTCTCGCGATGCGGATCAAGCGGAAGCTGCGGCCGAGCCAGGAGGACAACTTCGGCCTCTTCACGTCGGACACGGTGATGGACTTGTGGAAGGCGTTCTCCCGAGGGGCCTTCGCCGTCCTCATCGGCATCGTCTCGCTCTCGCTCGTGGTCGGCGGCATCGTCATCATGAACATCATGCTGATGGTCGTGACGGAGCGGACGCGGGAGATCGGCCTCCGGAAGGCGCTGGGCGCCCGGAAGCGGGACATCGTGTGGCAGGTGTTGACCGAATCGACGAGTCTCTCGCTCGTCGGCGGCATCGTCGGGACCGCGCTCGGCTTCGGCGCGGCGCTGCTCGTCCAGGCCTATACGCCGCTGCCGGCCGACATCCAGGTCTGGTCGGTCGTCCTCGGCCTCGGGATGACGGCGCTCGTGGGCCTGTTCTTCGGTCTCTACCCCGCCGTGCGGGCGGCCAACCTCGATCCGATCGAAGCGCTGAGGCGGGAATAAGGCCCCGGAAAGGAATAAAGGTGGCATCATGGGCGTCGAGGCGTCCGCCCGGCAAGGCGCGAAGAGCGCGCATACCGGGTGTATGCAAGCGATGAGCAACGCAGCCCGGCGGGATGCATCGGCGTCCAGGATGCCACCTTTATTCCTTTCCGGGGCCTAAGCCATGGCCGCGCGGATCGCCCTCGTCGCCGAGATCATGGTCATGGCGCTCGAAACGCTGCGTGCCAACAAGCTGCGATCCGCGCTCACCATCCTCGGGGTCGTCATCGGCGTGACCTCGATCGTCGCGATGACGGCGCTCATTCGCGGCTTCGGGGACAACCTCCAGGCGCTCATCCAGCAGATGGGATCCGACACCATCTACGTGTCCAAGATGAGCATCAGCAGCTTCGCGGCCGGCAAGGATTTCTTGGAGCTGATGAAGCGGCCGAACCTGACCGAGGCCGACGCGCAGGCCGTCAAAACGCTCGCCCCGTCAGCGGGTTTCGTCACCTATCACCTCGGCGAGGGGCCCGGCGGCCAGCCCCAGCGGTTCACCTACCGGAACACCGCCACCAAGAGAATGCCGGTCCTGGGCGCCGAGGAAAACTGGCTCCAGGTGAACTTCCTGAAGGTGGCCCAGGGCCGCTTCTTTTCCGAGTTCGAGGTGCAGAGGCGGCGGCAGGTCGTCGTCCTGGGAGACGCACCGGCCGGTGCGCTCTTTCCGGCCATGGATCCGATCGGAAAGCAGATCCGGATCGGCAAGGATCAGTTCACCGTGGTCGGCGTGATCCAGAAGCGGCCGGCGCTTCTCGGCAACAGCACCGACGAGTTCGCGATCGTCCCCGCCACGACGTATCAGAAGCTGTACCCCACGCCACGGTTCCGCGGCTATCTGATGCGGTTCCTCGTCATCGGCGCCGTCGCCCGCGACGGCGCGACCCGCGAGCAGCTCTTGAGCGAGGTCGAGCAGATTCTTCGAAGCCGCCACCGGCTGCGGATCGATCAGGAGAACGACTTCGACGTGCTCACGTCGGACTCGATCATGGCGATCCTCGACCAGTTGACGCGGGCAGTCGTGCTGGCTCTGGTGGTCATCTCCTCCATCGCGCTGATGGTCGGCGGCATCGGGGTGATGGCGATCATGACGATCTCGGTCACGGAGCGGACGCGGGAGATCGGTGTCCGCAAGGCCATCGGCGCGAAGCGGCTGCAGATCCTCTGGCAGTTCCTGGTCGAGGCCGTGGTCCTCACGTCGCTCGGTGGCTTGCTCGGGATGGCGCTCGGCGCCGGCATCGGCATCGGCGTCAATTCGTTCGCCGGCTTCCCCGTCTCGCTGCCCTGGTGGAGCTTTGCCCTTGGCCTCAGCTTCTCGATCTCGGTCGGCATCTTTTTCGGCCTCTATCCCGCCTTCAAAGCGTCGAAGTTGGATCCGATCGAAGCGTTGCGATACGAGTAGTTTTCAGTTCTCAGTTTTCAGTTCTCAGTCGCTACCTCAACGGTCTGGAAGCTCGCTTGCAGGGCGGCCTTCGTTATCGGGACGAGCCGTATTGGGCGGCTGTCCTTGTAAGGAGTGCGCCCATGCAGGACTTCTCCAAACTGAAGGTGTGGCAAAAAGCTCACACACTCACGCTTCGAGTGTACGAAAAAACGTCCACTCTCCCCCGCCACGAGATCTTCGGACTCCGAGCGCAGATGCGGAGAGCTGCCGTCTCCATTCCCGCCAACATCGCTGAAGGCTGCGGCCGCGGCGGCCGGGCTCAGTTCAGCCATTTCCTGAAGATCGCGATGGGGTCATCAAGCGAGCTTGAGTATCAACTTTTGCTTGTCTACGATCTTGGATGGATGAAAGCGGAGGCGTATCATGCGTTGCGCAACGATGTGCGGGAAATCAAACGCATGCTGACCGGATTCTTGAGTCGGCTCGTCCCTGAGACCCGAAGCTTGTCGAACGTAAACTCGAAAACTGATAACTGAAAACTGACAACTGCTCGCCGAGGTGGGCCTCTCGAACGCGGGGCCCGGAGGGTACTCTCTATGAAGGTCTACGACACGGCCAGCCTCCGCAACGTCGCCATCGCCGGCCACGGCGGATCGGGCAAGACGCAGCTGGTCGCCGCCATGCTGTTCGATGCCGGCATGATGAACCGGCTGGGCAGGGTCGACGAGGGGACGACCGCGACGGATTTCGACGAAGAGGAGATCGCCCGCAAGCACACCCTGTCCTCCAGCCTCGCGTTCGCCGAGTGGGCCAAGCAGAAAATCAACATCATCGACACGCCGGGGTTCGCCAACTTCCTGAGCGACGCGCGCGCCGGGATGCGGGTCGGCGACGCCGCCCTCGTCTGCGTCGACGCCGTGGCGGGCGTCGAAGTCCAGACAGAGAAAGTCTGGGGCATCGCGGACGAGTACGAGCTGCCGCGGCTCGTGCTGCTGACGCGCGTCGACCGCGAGCGCGCCAGCCTGGAGCGCACGCTCGAATCGCTACGGGGAGCGTTCGGCCGCACGGTCATGCCGGTCCAGCTGCCGATCGGTGAAGAGAAGAACTTCAACGGCGTCGTGGATCTCGTCGCGATGAAGGCCTACCAGTTCGCCGGCGATGCTTCCGGCAAGATGACCGAGTCGGACGTCCCGAACGATCTCGCCGACGCGGCCAAGCGCGCGCGCGAAGCGCTGGTCGAGATGGTGGCGGAGGGCGACGACGGGCTGATGGAAAAGTTCTTCGCCGAAGGGACGCTGTCGCAGGAAGAGCTCCTCGCGGGACTGCGGGCGGCGATCCGGGATCGCCGCCTCTATCCGCTGCTCTGCACCTCCGGGGGGAGCAACATCGGCGTGCAGCCCCTCCTGGACGCCATCCTCGCCTATCTGCCGTCGCCGGCGGCCACGCCGGCCAAGGGGTTCGATCGGAAGACGAACGACGAGAAGACGCGAGAAGCGACGAGCGATGCGCCCACATCCGTTTTCGTCTGGAAGACGATCGCGGATCCGTTCGCCGGACGCATCACGCTCTTTCGCGTCATGTCCGGTATCGTCAAATCCGACGCCTCGCTGCACAACCTCACGAGGGACGCCGCCGAGCGAATGGCGCACGTGGTGCTCCTGCAGGGCAAGGTCCAGACGGAGGTGCCGGAGATCCGGGCGGGCGATCTCGGCGCGGTGCCCAAGCTCAAGGACACGCAGACCGGCGATACGCTCGGCGACAAAGCCGATACGCTCGTCTATCCGCCCCTGACGTTCCCGGAGGCCGTGCTGTCGTACGCCATCGAGCCCAAGAGCCGCGGCGACGAGGAGAAGATCAGCACGTCGCTCCAGCGCGTGCAGGAGGAAGATCCGTCCATCAGCTACCACCGCGATCCGCAGACGAAGGAGCTGCT
>JACOUA010000251.1 GCA_016178075.1 Acidobacteriota bacterium | reverse complement strand
GAGCTTGGCGGGGTGCAGGGGGCTCCGCCATTCAAGGATGAGCGGGGCGGGGCGAAGGGCATTGGCGCCTCCTTCCGGCGTGTGACGCGCCGGCTTGCGCGCGGCCGCCGGCGTGGGCGGTCGCGCGGAAAAGACGCCCGGAGGAACAGGTCTCCTGGCTCGCGGATCGTCGCGGCCGCGTTCGTCTTCCCGCGTCGCGTCGACGCAGTGACGGGGCGCTCCTTACTGCGCCCGAGGATCGCCGGCCGCTCCCCGCTTACAGTGGCGGCACCGCGCAGGCCTTGCACCTGCTTCGCGTGTCCACCCCGGGTGAGCGTCGAGTTGTCGGCGGAGTATAGCACGCGTTACGATACAAGGTTGGTTGTCTCACTGAGCGGATCGTTGTGAATCAGCGCGGCGAGCGTGAGCGACCCGCCTCCGCTCTTCGAGCTTCCACCTTCGCTGAAGCTACTGGGGACCGCCGACGCCTTGGCGGAGGCTGGTCGGCGGGCAAGGCCGCTTGTCTGCCATAGCCTTGGCGAAGGCGGGTGGCAGGCGGTGGGGCCAACGGGGATCCAGGGGTCCCCGGATCAATAATGAGCCGCCGCGGAGCCCGGGCGTTGCCCTCGGATGGGCGGAGCGGCCGCCCCACCGCAAACTAAACAATGCGCGCACGCCTGGCCGCCGCCGGTCTTCTCGACATCGCCGACAGGCTCGCCGCCGGCGACCGCCTCACCCTCGAGGAGGGCGTTCGTCTGTTCGACTCGCCCGATCTGTTTGCCGTGATCTCAAATGTTTCACGGCGGTCGAAATCGCGTTTTTCGCCGACCTGTACGGGATGAGCGACGAGCAGGTGCTGCGCGATCTGATGGCGGCGGGCCTCGACTCGCTTCCCGGCGGCGGGGCGGAGATCTTTGCCGAGCGCGTGCGCCGGAAAATCTGCCACGACAAGTGCGGACGCGACCGGTGGCTGGCGATCCATCGCCTGGCGCACCGGCTTGGCATGCGGTCGAACGTGACGATGTTGTACGGGCACATCGAGACGCCGGCCGAGCGCGTCGATCACATGATGCGGGCGCGCGAGCTTCAGGACGAGACTGGGGGATTCCAGGCCTTCATCCCGCTCGCGTTCCATCCGGATCACAACCAGATGCGGAAGCTCCCGGCGCCGACGGCGTCCGACACGCTGCGGGTCCATGCGGTCGCGCGGCTCATGTGCGACAACATCCCGCACGTGAAGGCGTTCTGGATTGCGACCGGCGTGGACATCGCCCAGACGTCGCTCTGGTTCGGGGTCGACGATCTCGACGGGACGGTGCAGGAAGAGAAGATCTACCACATGGCGGGAGCCCGGACGCCCGAGCACCTCACGACCGACGAGATCAAACGCCTCATCGCCCGTGCGGGCCGCGAGCCGATCGAGCGGGACACGCTGTACAACGTCGTCTGAAGCTCAGGCGCCGGCCGGCGCCCCACGACGCGCGGCGCCGGGTGGTATACTGAGGGTGGTCAATCCCGAGGGCGATAGCCGGATGGGCTTGGCTTTTTTACTGTCCCGAGCTTGAGAAAAGTTTCACAAAGTCGATGCTCCAGATCCTGAACGACTACGAAAAAACGCGGCTCTCCGAGCGCCAGCCGTTGCCCGACAGCTATCTCGGGCTGGCGGACGAAGACATGGATGTGCGGATCGCCGAGGCGAGGCGCACGCTCGGCCGTCGTCTCGTCATCCTCGGGCACCACTATCAACGCGACGAGGTCATCAAGTTCGCCGACTACACAGGCGACTCGTTCAAGCTCTCTCGCCAGGCGGCGTCCAGGGTCGACGCCGACTATATCGCCTTCTGCGGCGTCCACTTCATGGCGGAGAGCGCTGACATCCTGAGCGGCCCGCACCAGCAGGTGGTCCTGCCAGATCTCGCGGCCGGCTGCTCGATGGCCGATATGGCCGATCCCGACGATCTCGACATCTGCTGGCGCGAGCTGGAGCAGATGGGCGTCGGGTCCGTCGTGCCGGTGACCTACATCAACTCGGCGGCCGCCATCAAAGCCTTCTGTGGCGAGCGCGGCGGGGTCGTCTGTACCTCGTCGAACGCGCCCGCGACGCTGCGGTGGGCGTGGGAGCGCGGCGAGCGAATCCTGTTTCTTCCCGATCAGCATCTCGGCAGGAACACTGCGTACAAGCTGGGCGTGCCGCTGGACCGGATGGTCGTGTGGGATCCGAACGAAATCTGTGGCGGCTTGACGGAAGACGAGGTCAGGGCCGCGCGCATGATCCTGTGGAAGGGCCACTGCTCGGTCCACACGCGGTTTACCGTTGGACAAATCGACACGCTCCGTCGACACCATCCCGGCATTCGCATCATCGTGCACCCGGAGTGCACGCTGGACGTCGTGCAGGCCGCCGACGACTGCGGGTCGACCGAATACATCATCAAGACGGTGCAACAGAGCCCGGTCGGCTCCGTGTGGGGCGTCGGCACCGAGGTTCATCTGGTCAATCGTCTCGCCAGGACGCTGGCGCCGGATCGGACCGTCCTCTCGCTCGATCAGTTCGGGTGCCTCTGTTCGACCATGTTCAGAATCTCGCCCAATCACCTGCTCTGGTCGCTCGAGAATCTGGTCGACGGCCGAGTGACGAACCGGATTGTGGTGCCCGACCCGCAGAGGCACTGGGCCCGCCTGGCGCTGGACCGGATGCTCGCAATCCAGTGAATTGCCGTTCCGCTCAACTCATTCGGCCCCGCTTCGCGCGGGCGGGCGACTCGCGCGGCGGTTCTCTCGCGGACCTTGACGCGGCCTCGTGCAGCCTTTTAAGCTGCACCTCACTCCGCGGCTCCCTGCGACCGTCTGAACAGGAGGATGCATGGCACTGAGCGATCTGTACACCAACTTTCAGCTCCTCTTCCGGTGGCTCCACGTGATTGCCGGGATCGTCTGGATCGGACATCTGTATTTCTTCAACTTCGTCAACGTGCCGTTCCAGGGGACGATCGGAGGCGATGTGAAGAAGGCGGTGAATCCGCAGCTTCTGCCGCGCGCGCTGTGGTGGTTTCGTTGGGGAGCGATGATCACCTTCCTCACCGGGCTGGTACTCTTCACCCAGCTCTACATGTATGCGCCAGGCGCAGGGTTCGGGGTGACCGCACTGTTCTGGACGGACCAGGGCATCACGGCCCGCGCGATCTGGATCCTGATCGGGATGCTCTTCGGTACGATCATGTGGTTCAACGTCTGGTTCATCATCTGGCCGGCCCAGAAGAAGATCATCTCGGCCGTACGCGACGGTGTCGCGGCCGATCCCAAGCTGGGTAAGCGCGCATTGCTGGCCTCCAGGACGAATGCCTACCTGTCGGGCCCGATGCTGTTCGGGATGCTGTCGCCCAGCCACTACGGAGCCATCAACATGCTCACGGCGCTCGTGGCGATTGCCCTCGGCCTGGTCGCGATCTGGTGGGCGATCAAGACGGCGCCGACGGTCGGAAGGTCGATCTGACGGTGTAACGGCCGGGTCAGCCACCTGCGACCGGGACTCTGATCAGCGCTTGCGACTCCCGGTCGTTTTGTTGCGGCACGCCCGTTCCGTTTCAGGCGCAGGTCGTGGTCCTTTTCCTGTTTCTCAGCCACCTTGGCATCGGAGTGGCTTTCACGCTCGCCTTCGTCTCGCGTCAGGCGGGGGTGAAGTTCTTCAGGTTCAACGCCGGTCTCGCCGCGGCGATGATCGCGGCGGGGCTGGCGTTCCAGCCGATCTGGCCCGCCGCTCCCGCTGATGCTCCAGGCGCGTTGCGACTGGCCGCGACCGCACTCGTCTGGGGATGCCTGGCCGCGCTCGTGGCTTATTGGCTGATCGTCGGTCGCATGCTGCCGGCGCTTCGTCCCATCCTTCTTTCTGGCGCAATCGCGAGCGGCGCCGCCGCGCTCGTGCTGCAATCGTGGCTCGTGGCGTGGGACGCTTCATCGGTGAAGCAGGCCCTGACAGCGCTCAGCTTCCTGACGTCGGCGGTGTTTCTGGGAGGCGCGTCGAGCTCGATGATCCTCGGGCACTGGTATCTCGTCATCCCGTCCCTGGACGTCGCTCACCTGCAATCGATCGTGAAGCTCCACATCGTCTCGATCGTCCTGCGGACGGTGGTGGTCGTGGCGGCGGTGGTGCTGGCGCTCTGGCCTGCCCTGAGCGGCGTCGAAGGGCAGCCCGGGCTCGGCGTGAACTTCCGTCGG
>JACOUA010000250.1 GCA_016178075.1 Acidobacteriota bacterium | reverse complement strand
TAAACCCGTGTCCACAGGAGCAGGGACGACAGCCAACCGGATCGTCGGCGACTGGGCCGAGCCGAAGGCCGGTTGCAATAGGATGCCAAGCAGAAGTGCCGCAACAACCCTCAGTGGATGACCGGTGAGCTGCTTCTCCATCCGATGACCTCCTGCGATGCTCACACATAAATCTACGAAGCGCTCGCGCAAAGCGCATCAAGTTGACATGAAGATAAGGTGAAGATTCGACTTCAGCGCTCGATGTTGAACTTGTACCCGACGTTCCGAACACTCATGAGCCCTGAGCTCTGTGA
Organism: Acidobacteriota bacterium; assembly: GCA_016178075.1. Taxonomy (GTDB): domain Bacteria; phylum Acidobacteriota; class Vicinamibacteria; order Vicinamibacterales; family JACQTH01; genus JACQTH01. The sequence goes on along the minus strand of JACOUA010000250.1, from coordinate 2,288 downwards.
TCTCAACCTGGCCCCTACACCGGCCGGTACGCTGCTTCGCGTTCGGGTGATTCCGCGCGCCCGCAAGAACGAGATCGCCGGCGTGCGGAATCGCGCGCTGCTCGTCCGCCTCGCGGCACGGCCGGTCGAGGGCGCCGCCAACGAGGCGCTCATCGCCTTCCTGGCTGACCTCCTGGGCTCTCCCAAACGGAACGTCCGCCTCATCTCGGGCGATCGCTCCCGCGACAAGGTCGTGGAAATCGTCGGTCTGGTCCCCGACGAAGTCGGGCGGCGCCTGAGTACCCGGTGACGCGCGACTGTCGCGAAGAGCTTCAGAGGCTGACAGAAAATGCCCGCGATCACCACAGCGCTCACAGAGCACACCGAGAACAATAGGGTTCTCTCCGTGGTCTCTATGGGCTCCGTGGTGAAACGGGTTGTTTCACAAGGCCTTCAGCTCCGCGCGGTGTGCTACCCTGCCGCGCGATGCGGGCCGATCTCATCCTAAAGAACGCCGCGCAAATCCTGACCTGTCGCGGCCCGGCCCCGCGCTCGGGCGAGGCGCAGCGCGACGCGTCACCCATCGCCAACGCCACCGTCGCGAGCTTCGAAGGATCGATTGTCTTCGTCGGCGCGAGCCGCGACGCTGACGCGGCCGTCACGCCGACACCGCATGCCACCGTCATCGACGCCGGCGGCGGCACCGTTCTGCCAGGATTCGTCGATGCACACACGCACGTCGTCTTCGCGGGCGATCGTCGCGAGGAGCTGAGGCGCCGGCTCGCGGGTGCGACCTACCAGGAGATCGCCGCGTCCGGGGGCGGCATCGTCAGCACCGTCCGCGACACCCGCCAGGCAAAAGACGACGACCTGGCGAGGCAGACGCGGGTCCGGCTGGACGAGATGCTGCGCTGCGGAACCACCACGTGCGAGGCGAAAAGCGGGTACGGGCTGACGGTCGACTCCGAGCTCAAACAGCTTCGCGTGATCCGGCGTCTCGATCGCGAGCAGCCGATCGATCTGGTGCCGACCTTTCTCGGCGCGCACGAGGTGCCGCTGGAATACCGCAATCGAAGGGACCAGTACGTCGACCTCGTTGTCAACGAGATGATTCCGGCGGTCGCGCGCGAACGGCTGGCCGAGTGGTGCGATGTGTTCTGCGAGACCGGGGCCTTCACGCCTGAGGAATCGATCCGGATTCTGCGCGCCGGTCAGGCCGCGGGGCTCAAGTCACGCCTGCACGCCGACGAGCTCGGATTGAGCGGGGGATCCGCCGTGGCCGTCCATGTCGGCGCTCGATCGGCGGATCACCTGGTCTTCGTCGATCGGGACCATGCGGAGGCGATGGCCCGCGCGCAGATCGTCGCTACGCTTCTGCCCGCGGCGGCCTTCTTCCTGAAGCTGGGGAGATTCGCGCCCGCCCGGATGCTCGTCGGCACGGGCGTCCCGGTGGCCATCGCGACCGACGTCAATCCGGGCGGCGGGTTTTCGCCGTCGATGCCGTTCGCGATCGCCCTCGCCTGCTTCGCCATGGACATGACGCTGGACGAAGCCCTCGTGGCCGCCACGCTGAACGCCGCGTTCGCCCTCGACCGGCACGATCGGATCGGCAGCCTCGAGGCGGGCAAGCAGATGGATGCGGTGGTCCTCGACGGCGGTCCGGTGGAGCTCCTGCGGGTCGGCGCTCCCGCCATCCGGATGGTGATCAAGAGCGGGAAGGTCGCTTGGTCTTCCGGCTAAAGAGCTTGAGAAAAAATGCCCACCATCACCACCGAGCTCACAGAGCACACAGAGACCAAGAGGATGTTCTCCGTGGTCTTTGTGGGCTCCGTGGTAAAGCTGGGGGCGGAAGGTCAGGGCAAGATCGGCACCTCGCCGCGCGCCGTGAAGAGATAGGGATAGTGATAGGTTGGCAGGAGCTCGATGGTCTCGACGTACTTGGCTTCGATCACCAGCTGCCCTCCCTCCCTCGACACGGTGATCTGCTCGGGCACGACCGGAATCTTCATCTCGCCGGCGAGGACGATCACACGCGCCTGGATCTCTTCGTTGGAATTCCGTGTGCCGTTGAGGGCGATCCCGGTGAGGGCGTCCCGAAACTGGTAATTGCGCCAGAACGCGACGCCCGCATGCCAGGTCGCGTAGAGGATTGCGAGCGCGAGAACCAGCTTCAGCAGCCGGATCATCTTAGCAGCCCGTGGTGAAAGTCCAGCGTCGCACCGAGACGGGCGAGGCGCCCGGTTGGCAAGGCGCGACGAGCGAGAATATCGGGAATATTTGAGGGAGGAGCAACGCCGCCAGCCGGGATG
>JACOUA010000249.1 GCA_016178075.1 Acidobacteriota bacterium | reverse complement strand
GAGCGACTTGGCGACCAGGCTGCGCAGCCGGATTCAGCTCACATCAGATGGTCTGCGCGTTTATCTGGAAGCGGTCGAAACGGCCTTTGGTGCGGACATCGATTACAGCATGCTCGTGAAGCTATACGGCGCCTCGGGCGAGAACGAAACACGGTACAGCCCGGCGACGTGCATCGGCTGCATTCCTCAGCCCGTCACGGGCGTGCCTGATCCGAAACACATCAGCACGTCGTACGTGGAGCGGTCCAACTTGACGATGCGAATGCACATGCGCCGCTTCACGCGATTGACGAACGGCTTCTCAAAGAAGCTGGAAAATCACGTCCACATGGTGGCGCTCTACACCGTCTGGTACAACTGGACGCGGATTCACAAGACGCTGCGTGTGACGCCGGCCATGGCCGCTGGTCTCACCGACCGCATGTGGGACATGTCGGAGATCGTCGGCCTCATCGAAGAGGCGGAAGCGCCAGTCCCCGTCGATATGCGCGCCAGCGACTCAGCCTAACTGAGACACTACCGCCATGAGCCATCCCTCCGACCTCTGTTTCACACCCGCGGTGGACCTGGCGCGCATGATTCGAGCGCGCCGGGTGTCGGTAACGGAAGTCGTCATCGCCCACCTGGCGCGCATCGAGCAGATCAATCCGCAGGTCAACGCGATTTGCACCCTGGTCGCCGACCACGCGCGCGACGAGGCGTGTGCGGCCGACCGGGCGCTCGCCTCCGGGGTCGAGCCCGGCCCGCTCTTCGGACTCCCGATCGCCATCAAGGATCTGGTCCTCACCAAGGGCATCCGGACGACGTTCGGCTCGCGAATCTACAGGGACTTTGTGCCGGATCGCGACGCACTGCACGTCGAGCGGCTAAGGGCCGCCGGCGCGATCGTGATCGGCAAGACCAACACGCCGGAATTCGGCGCGGGATCGCAGACCTTCAACGACGTCTTCGGCGAGACGCGCAATCCGTACGACCTCTCCAGAACGTGCGGCGGCAGCAGCGGCGGCGCCGCTGTCGCGCTCGCCTGCGGGCTGACGCCGCTGGCCGATGGGAGCGACCTCGGCGGGTCGCTCCGCAATCCCCCCAGTTTCTGCAACGTCGTCGGCCTGCGGCCCTCGGCCGGCCGCGTCCCGGACTGGCCGACCAAGGTGCCGAATCAGACCTTGTCGGTGTTGGGCCCGCTCGGTCGAACCGCCGGCGATGCGGCGCTCCTCTTGTCGGCCATGGCGGGACCGGATTCGCGCGACCCGCTCTCGCTTGCCGACCCCGGACCCATCTTCGCGCGTCCTCTGGACCGCGACTTCAAGGGGATTCGAATGGCCTGGACGCCCGATCTCGGGCGCTATCCCGTCGAGCCCATCGTCGCCTCGACATGCGGCGCGGCCTGCGGCCCGTTCATCGATCTGGGCTGTCACGTCGAGGAAGCTCACCCCGACGTCTCTGGGGCCGACGACATCTTTCAGGTGCTCCGCGCCTGGTTGTTTGGCGCCCAGCACCGCGCCGATCTGCTCCGGCATCGCGACCTGATGAAGGACACCGTCGTCTGGAACATCGAGGAAGGGCTCAAACAGGATGCCGAGACGGTGGCGCGCGCCACGCGCGAACGCGCCGCGTTGTGTCAGCGCGTCGCGGCGTTCATGGAACGCTACGAGTTCCTCCTGCTTCCAGTGTCGCAGGTCGCGCCGTTTCCGATCGAACAGCGCTGGGTGCGCGAAATCAATGGGATCCCGATGCGGACCTACATCGACTGGATGGCCACCTGCTACTGCATCACGCTGGCGGGTCTTCCGGCGGTGTCGGTGCCCTGCGGGTTCACGCCTGACGGCCTGCCGATTGGTCTTCAGATCGTCGGCCGGCCGCAGCGCGATTTCGACCTCTTGCAGCTCGCCCACGCGTTCGAGCAGGCAACGATGGTCGGCTCCCGACGCGCTCCTCTTTGATAGGATGCCCCTGATGAAAGAGGACGCTTCACCACAGTGAAGAAATCACGTTCACGACGGAGCCCACAAAGACCACAGAGAAGAAACTTTAAGGTTTTCTCTGTGTGCTCTGCGAGCTCTGTGGTGATCGTGAACGATTCTTTCCACTACGGGAGCCGGACGAGGATTTCAGTGAGGGAGTGAACGGCCAGCATGGCCACGTTGAAGGACGTGAGCGCGACGAGGAGCACGGCCGCCCCAAGCATCACGAGCCGCACTCCCGAGTGCCGCTTGGCGCGAACGCTCTCGGGCCGCATCAGGCGCTCGACGCGTTCGACGATCGGTCCTCCGCCGTGGAACATCGATTGAATGGCGGGGCCCCCTGCACCCCGCCAAGCTCGGTCGCTCCGCGGGGACCCCGAAAGCCCCACTCCGCTCCCTCGCATCGCGCAGGCGTAGTCGACGCGCGGATGATTCGCGATCAGGCGCGCGACCTTCACGAGCGCCGACGCCAGGGTCACGGCTCTTCGGCGGTTGCCCCCAACCGCCCGGGCGTCGGCGGCGAATTCGGCCGCCGCGCGCCATGACGCTTCCAGTCTTCGGCCGGCAGGGCTCCAGCCCACCAGATCCGGGCTCATCGCGACCACCAAGCGCTTGACGTTGTCACGCGCCCGCACGTGCGCCAGCTCATGGGCCACGGCGCTCTTCAGCTCGCTCGGGGTCAAGGCCTGGTACACCTGACGCGCGATGAAGAGACGCGGCTTCAGGATGCCGACGAGCGACATGACCGGGAACTCCGTCTCGACGAGGTAGGACGGCAGGTGCACGCCCTTGAGGCGCACGCGCGTGGCGTCGATGGACCAGCGGAAGACGACCCGTCTCGTTCGTGCGACGCTGGCCACGACTCGGGCGATCGCCCGGAGGACGGCGGCCAACGCGGCAGCGGCCAGGAGCAAGCCCGTGCGTCCCAGCGTCTCGCGCATGCCTTCGGGTTCGAGGCGCACGAAGGCGGGCACGAACAGCGCCGCCACGAAGAAAACCGACATTGCCGCCGGCATGAGCCTCAGCGCCAGCAGCGCCGACGGGCTCCACTCCTCGCCCGCGACGCCGCGAGATCGGGCGACACCCGTAATCGTCAGGGCCCCCACCGACGCGACACAGTTGACGATGAAGAACCAGGCGAGCGCGAGCGGGAGGACGAACCCCGTCACCGACGACCCCGCCGCCGCAAATCACGACGCTTCCGGCGCACGAAGCCCTCGAGATCGTCGAGCAGCTCCCGATCGCGCTCGCTGATTGTGTCGACCAGATTGGAGAGGAACGGCAGCGCGACGTGGCGCTCGTGCCACGGCAGCGTGCGGACGATCCGCGACGTCACGGCCGTCTCGAGCTCGTGCGGACGCACACTCGCCGTGTACATGTACGCGCGTCCGCGCTTGGCCCGCGCGAGGAATCCCTTCTTGAACAGCCGGTCGAGCGTCGTCATCACGGTCGTGTAGGCCACGTCGGGCTTGAGCCCCGCCCGCACGTCGCGCACCGACACCTCGCCCGCCGCGTCCCAGACGACCGCCATCACCTCGCGCTCGGAAAAACACGCCTTCGGCATCGCATTCAGCGACCCGCGCTGGTCAAGTTCTGACCTGCGCGGCAGTCTGGCCTGCGGCGCGTTTTTCCAGAACCGTGCTCGCGCGGCCTCAACCCGGGGTCCCCAACGCGCGGTCCTCAGCGCGTTGGGGTGGAGCGGGGCTTCGCACCCAACTGACCCACTACCGGCAGCACGACGTGTGAAGGATGCATCGCGTCGTGATAGATGGAGTTCTTCGCGACGACTATCCGCGTGTGCTTCGCGAGCGGCTCGCCGGTATTCGGGTTCGGGTCGAACCTCGGAAAGTTGCTGCTCGAGATGTCGATTCTGATTCGGTGGCCCTTCTTGAACACGTTGGCCGTGGGAAACAGCTCGACCTTGCACCGATAGATTTCCCCGGACCTCATCAGCTCTGGCTTCTCCGGCGAGGTCCGATACCGCGCGCGGAGGATGCCGTCGGTGATGTTCAAGTCGTATCCGTCCGGGTAGTCGCGGCTCGGCGGGTACACGTCAATGAGCTTGGCCGTGAAGTCGGTGTCGACCGCGGTCGACGCTCCAAACAGGACCACGTCGATCGGCCCGATGATCTGCGTGTCCTCGGACAATGGTCCAGTCTCGAACACGACGACGTCGGGACGGGCTTTCAACGGAGGATACGGCGGCCGGGAGCCGAAGAAGCCCTTGTCCGGATCACCGTCGAACGCCTTCTCGCGCTGGTCGAATCCTCCCGCCGCAACCATGCCGGTCTGGCCCGTGAAGGACCCGCCAATCGTCGGGACCGGATGCGCCGGATCGTAAGAGTAGACCGACGGCGGAACGCCGGCGCCCGGCACGCTCGGGCTCAGACCGCCGTCACGCTGGAGGTAGTACGTGATCGGCTTCGTGCCGGGAAGCGGCCACACGTTTGACGTCTTCCAATATCCCCCGTGAAAGAGTTTGCCGCTCGGCTCCTTGTGCCCATCACCCGTCCCCATCACGAACAGTCGGATCGGCGGGTCGTCGTCGACGCCATTTGACGCGTGCTTCAGGAAGCGATCGAACCACCGGAGGTGAAACGCGTCTCGAAAGTCCGCGAGCGCCGCGTCTTTGCCGAACTCCAGATCACCCGCCGTCGAGTCCGTATTCCGGCCGTGCAGCCAGGGACCGATGAGGAGACGCTGGGCGGATTTCTTGATCTTCGAGAGCCCCAGATAATTGTGGAGGGCGCCGGCGGCGTACGGATCGTACCAGCCCGAGATGTGGATCATCGGGACATCGGCCGTCTCGTCGTAGTGCAGCGACCAGTTCACGTCGGGCTGCTTCCAGTACGCGTCGTAGTCGGCCCGCGTCATCATGTCGAAGATGTAGGACTCGAAGTTCGGGGCCTCCGAGAGCGGATTCGATCCGCGCCTGGCGTACAGCTTCCCGACCCAGTCGACCGACTTCTCGCGTCGCACGGCCGCGGCTGCCGCGGGATTGTTCGTCTGCCCGGCCACCTGAGCGAACGCCCATCCGACCTGCTGCGCCAGCTCGAACGCCCCATGGTTCCGGATCTTGTGGTCCCAGCCGTTGTAGAGGCCGCCGCAGTTCAGCACCATCGCCTTCAGGTGCGGAGGGTTGAGAATCGCGGCGCTCGCCTGCGCGTGCGCGGCATACGAGGTGCCCCACATGCCAATCTGGCCGTCCGCATACGGCAGCTTCGCCAGTTCCTCGACCGTGTCGAAGCCGTCACGCCCCTGACCGATGTATTTGATCTGCACGCCCTCGGACTTCCCCGTTCCGCGCTCGTCCTGCAGGGCGACGATGTAGCCGGAGCGCGCGAAGGCGCGGGCCTGGTCGACGAGCCCGCGACCGTCCTTGCCGTACGGAGTGCGCTGCAGGAGCAGGGGAAGCTTCTCCGCAATCGGCTGACCGCCGCGCGCGGGCCGATAGATGTCGGTCGCCAGCTTCACGCCGTCGCCCATCGGGATCATCAGGTTTTTCGCAAACAGGAGGACGTCCGAATCGGTGACGTCAGCCCGCTGAGCGTCGCCGATCAGGCCGAGCCCGAGCACAAGGGACAGAAGGATCGCCGCCTTGGCCGCGCCAGATCGTCTGGTTTTCATGGTGAAGCCCCCCAACGGGCGGTATTGTATGCCCTGACTTGCGGTACGCTCGTCGCAAGAAGGTCCGGCCAACCGCCTCCCCAAGGGTACGACGAGTCCCGCCGAAGCTTCACGAGGGTGGAAGCCGGATTCCACGACGGCAGGCCTGCTCATGACTATCAGTCGCCGGGAGTTTCTCGTCACCACCGGGGGAGTCGTCGGATGGTCCGTCCTGACCGGCGCGCAGCCGGCAGGCGAGACCACGTTCCGTCACGGCGTGGCGAGCGGCGATCCGCTCGCGGATCGCGTCATCTTGTGGACCCGCATCGCGGCCCGGTCCGGCGCACCCATCAACGTATCGTGGCGGATCGCGCGAGACGCGGCGTGCCGCAATGTCGTCAGCAAAGGCACGGTGCGAACCTCTGCCGCGCGGGACTACACCGTCAAGGTCGACGCGCGCGGCCTCCGGCCGGCGACGACGTACTACTATCGATTCGAGGTGGGCCGGGACCAGTCGCCAATCGGCCGGACCCGCACGCTCCCGGTCGGGAACGTGCCCCGCGTCCGGCTCGGCGTCGTCTCGTGCTCGAACTATCCGTACGGGTTCTTCAACGCGTATCGCTGTCTGGCCCAGCGGCCGGACCTCGACGCCGTCCTGCACCTCGGCGACTACATCTACGAGTATCAGAACAAGCGCTACGGCGACGGCACGCCGCTCGGTCGCATTCCGGATCCCGATCGCGAGATCGTCACGCTGGGCGACTACCGCGCGCGGCACGCACAGTACAAGACCGATCCCGATCTTCAGGAGGTCCATCGCCAGCATCCCTTCATCGCGGTCTGGGACGATCATGAGATCGCGAACAATACCTGGAGCGGCGGCGCGCAGAATCACAACCCGGAAGCCGGCGAGGGCGATTGGGCCGCGAGGAAGGCCGCGGCGGTCCAGGCGTACTTCGAATGGATGCCGATTCGGGAGACGGAAGGCACGCGCGTCTATCGCAACTTCAAGTTCGGCACGCTGTTCGATCTGCTGATGCTCGACACGCGGCTCGAAGGCCGCGACCTGCAGATCACGAATCCGGACCAGATCGCGGCGCTCGCGGATCCGAAGCGCAGGCTGCTCAGCGTGGAGCAGGAAGCCTGGCTGTTTCGCCGGCTGACCGAATCCGCGCGCGCCGGGTCACGCTGGCGCGTCCTGGGACAACAAGTGCTGTTCGCCCCGACGGCCCCGGCCGGACAACGGGGCCGCAACATGGACACGTGGAACGGCTATCAGGCCAGCCGCGCGCGCGTCTTCGACTTCCTGCAGGCGCAGCGCATCGACAACCTGGTCGTCCTGACCGGCGATATTCACAGCTCGTGGGCATTCAACCTGCCCCCCGATCCCTGGAAGGACGGCGCGTACGATCCCGCCACGGGACGCGGATCGATTGCCGTGGAGTTCGTCGGCCCTGCCGTCTCTTCGCCCGGCTCGTTCATGACACCCGCCGCGCAGAAGCGAGCGGACGAGATCCGCGCGATGTGCCCGCACCTGCGATACCTGGAAGGCGAGCATCGTGGCTACTTCATTCTGGACGTCACGCCGCAGCACGCGCAGGCCGACTGGTTCTTCGTCGACACCGTCAGCGAGCGCACCAACACCGAGCGGCTGGCGAGGAGCCTCCTGGTGGAGGCCGGATCGGGCCGTTTGAGCGACGCGCGCCCGCTCTCGTCGATCGACGCATCGCCGCTCGCGCCATAGGTGTCTTTGCACCGTACTTCACACGGCACCGAAAGCCCTCTTGCTGAGAGGGTGCTGACCTCGTACACTCTCCACCGCACCCTGACATCGTCTCCATAAAGGAGCTGACCTCGTGGTCTCGGCTTTCGGCGTCACCGACCCGGGTCCGGTCCGCAAGAACAACGAGGATTGGTTCATCAGCGATGAACAGCTCCGGCTCTTCGTCGTCGCCGACGGCATGGGCGGCCATAATGCGGGCGAGGTGGCGTCCCGCCTTGCCGTCGAGGCCATCCGCGGCTTCATCCATCGTTCCGCCGAGGACCGCGACTTCTCCTGGCCCTACGGCATCGATCCGAACCTCTCCTACGAGTCCAACCGCCTGCGCACGGCGATCGGCCTCGCGAACCGGCGGGTCTTCCGCACGGCGGAGAGCCACGACGACTACACCGGCATGGGGACGACGGTCGTCGGCGTGCTCATTTCCGACGCCCGCATGGTCGTCGGGCACGTCGGCGACAGCCGGCTCTATCGTGCGGCGAACGGCGATCTGCGCTGCCTCACGCGCGATGACTCGTGGGTGGCGAAGCTCGTGGCCGACGACCCGCGGCTCGATCCAGCCGAGCACCCGATGCGGCACGCCCTGACGAACGTCGTGGGGGCGCACGAACGGGCCGACATCCACATCGCGGAGCACGACCTGCAGGGCGGCGAAACGCTGCTCCTCTGCTCCGACGGCCTGCACGGGGTGCTCGATGATTCAACGATTCACGAGCTAATGACGGCGGATGACGACGTCGAAGGCGTCGCGAGGAGCCTCGTCGCCGCCGCGCTCGAGCGTGGAACCCGCGACAACGTCACGGCCCTCGTGGTGAGGGTCGAGCGGAAACGATGAGACGCATCTCATTGGGTTCGGCGCGCGGACAGACGACGACGGAATGGCTGATGATTGCCGGAACCCTGACGGCGATCGTGTTGTTCCTGAACCAGGTCATGCCCGGGGCGCTGAAGGATTTCGTCCGCGGCCTCGCGTGGGGTATCAGGACGGTGGCGCCATGAAGGGCCGGCATGCGCGGCGAACCGGCGAGCGCGGCCAGACCTTCACGGAGTACATGATGATCCTCGGCCTACTGAGCGCGATCATCATCGCTCTAACCGGCATCATCTTGCCGGGCATCACATATGTCGTCGTTCGGATCGTCAAGCACATCGCCCTTTACGTGTCGAGTGTTTAGGATTCGTCCGGGAATAAGTGTGTCATTCTGGGCGAGGCGCCCGCTGGCAAGGCGCGACGAGCGCGCATACCGGGCGTATGTAAGTGAGGAGCAACGAAGCCAGGCCCGGAGTCCCCAACGCGCGTTTCCCAGCGCGTTGGGGTGGGAGAAGGGATGCATCGGCGTCCAAAATGGCACAGTTATTCCCGGATGAGTCCTGAGGACGCGCCCTGTGCGCGGGAGGATATCAATGAGGCTCAAGATGCAGGACCGGATGCTTGCCGCTCAAATGGTTCTCCTTCAGGGTGCGGCGTCCGCGCAGCGTCGACTGCGCGCGTCGATCTCCCGCATGCGCCGCGACGAGCGCGGGCAGACGCCCACCGAGTACCTGATGATTGTCGGCCTGATGGCGGCCGTCATCGTCGTGGTGTTCGTCAACTTCTATTGGGCCCAGATACGCGATACGGCCTACCAGTGGGTGGAGAAGGTCAAGACCGCGGTCGCCGGCACGGACATCCACTGATGCGGCGGCGATCGCGTCGGCGGCCGTTCGGTCAGGCCACGACCGAGACGATGATCATGATGATGTTCTTGCTCCTCATGATCTTCGGTCTGGTGCACATGTCGATCCTCGCCGCCACGAAGTACATGGTGAACTTCGCGGCGTTTTCGGCGGCCCGCACCATCATGGTGCGGGGCGACGATGCAGCCGGCCTGCAGTTCTGGGCTTACACGGCCGCATCCGGGGTAATCGACAACATTCGCTGGTGGACCGAGGCGTGGCGCAATCTTCCCGATCTGCCTATCACGACGGGGGACGAGGAAGGGCGCCACGGCGTGTATGTGGTCTACCGGGTTCCATTCGGCCTGCCAATCTTCAACGCGGTGCCGGCTGGCGGCTTTCGAATGATCGGGTTCTCGCCCTATCAGGTGCAGCCCGATATCGAAGAGAAGGGTGACAATGCGGAATAAGCATCGCGGGCAGTCCGGTCAGTCCACTGCCATGGTCGTGACGATGCTGTTCCTGCTGATGCTCTTCGTCGGCGTCGTCGTCGATGTCGGGCAGGCCGTGAATCGGCGTATCGCCCTCCAGATCGTGGCGGATACCGGCGCATACACCGGGGCCAGCGTGATGGCGGTCGGGCTGAATCAGATTGCGTACTTCGGAGTGCGACTACGCCGACAGCGTGGAGAGCACGTACAACGCCCTGCGGTCCACACTCGGTTTCATCCTGCAGGCGATCAATCTCGGCTACGGCATGTACGCCACCAACGAGGCGCGCAGTGAGAGCATCTACAACTTGCAGGATCTCTTCCCGGGCGAGGCGGCGAACTTCAGTTATGCGGAATCGATGGCGTCGCTCGAGGTGGGGACCATTCTCCCGCAGCGAGACGTTCCAATGCTGATGAACGTCGAACAGGTCCCCGACGGCACCGATCCCGACGTCGAATGGTACTGGGGCCCGCTCGCGCACAGCTCGCAGACGAGTTTGTCTTACGGCTGCGGCAGCCTTCTGCCGCCCAGACTCGAGTACCGCGATCGCAACTTCGACGTCTGGTACAAGAAGGCCAGCGACGACGTGAAGTATTTCGTCTGGATCGTGACGGCGCCGGCCACGAAGGCGCTCATCTTCGATTCGATCTTCGGGCCGAACATGATTCCCGAGATGCGGGCCGTCGCCGCGGCCAAACCTGTCGGCGGCTCCATCGAGAAGGGCGATCAGGAGTATGTCGTGAAGATGGTGCCGGTGTCGAAGGTCATGCTGCTCGGCGGCTTCATCCAGGACGACCGGTACAACGGCCCGCTGGGACCAATTCGCTACGTGACGCACTAAACAAGCTATCAGCTCTCAGCTCCGATGCCCAAGCGCGAACGCGGACAGGCGACAACTGAAACGATTCTGCTGACGTGGCTGCTCATCACGCTCATCGCGGCGATGTATCAGATCTTCCTGGCCAACGACGCGATGTACCGCTCGCTGAGCATCGTCCATCAGCGCCTGTTCGCCGACACCTTCGCGAATCGAAACTGCTACGACGACACCGAGGACTGCACGTACACGAGAGATCGCGGCGTGCTCTGGTCGACCGACAACGTCCCGGAAGTGCAGGTTCCACGCGTCGGGTTGTTCATCGACGATCTCGGCGAGGTGCGGATTTACAGCAACGTGGCCGATTTCGACGCCCTGTGCCCCGATCTGCCGTGTAAACGGACGAAGGTCGGCGCCGGGGCCTATCAGGATCCGATCGATACGCTGCTGGGACTGCCGGACATCTATCTGGACGCTGAAGGGTGGCTGGATTATCTCGAGAGCGCGATTGGATCGCTGCTCGATAGCTGAGACTCCGCAGACCTGCCGCCTCCGCCAAGGCTACGGCGAGCCTCGCCGAAGCGCTTCGCGCGAAGGCGGGAAGGTCTGCGCCAGCGGTGACGGTGAACGGAGGCACGTACATGAAGAGCAGGGCGGCGGTGTTGCTGTCGATCGTCATGGGGCTGCTCGCGATGATGATGATGTGGGCGTATCTGAGCAGCCGGGAGAGCTCGCTCCTGCAGCTCGCGGCAATGAAGGACGTCGTCGTCGCGCAGACCGACATTCTGCAGAACACCATCATCGACGAGCGCCACGTGCAGGCGATCCAGGTGCCGGCGAAGTACCTGCAGCCGCAGGCGGTCTCGGATGCGCGAGCGGTCCTCGGTCGCGTGACGTCCGTGCCGGTCCCGCGCGGTGCGCAGATGCTGGGCACCTTTCTCCAGGATGCGGGGGCCAGCGCGCTCGCCTTCGAGGTCCCTCGCGGGATGCGCGCGGTGACGATTGCGGTCAGCGACGTGACCGGCGTCGGAGGACTCGTCAAGCCCGGCAACTACGTCGACGTCTTCGGCACGTTCGAGTACGGCCGCCCCGTCGGCCAGCAGGGCGGCCGCATGGTGTATGCGGACGAGCGCAGCGAGACCCGCATGCTGATGCAGAACATGCTGGTCGTCGCCGTCGGCCAGGAGCACATGGGCGCGCGGCCGGCGCCGCGCGCCTCCGCTCAGGACGCGCGATCGCTCGCCGACCAGGCCAACATCGAACGCCAGCAGCGCACCGAGCGGCGCGACGCGAGGAACGTCACGGTGCTGGTCGATCCGAAACAGGCGCAGCAGCTCGTTCTCGCGCAGCAGATCGGCCAGCTCACCCTCGCGCTGCGATCGAACCTGGACGCCGGACAGGTCGTGGACCTTGGGACGCTGGATCCGTTTCAGCTGCTGAACGTGCAGATTCCGGTCAAGCCGCGGCAGATGCCCGTGTGGCGAGAGATTCGCGGGAACAGCGTCTTCTGATAAAAAGCTGTCAGCTCTCAGCTATCAGCTGTCAGCTAGAAACGTTTCGGAAGGCATATGTTTGGCTGAGAGCGGATAGCCGAGAGCTGAGAGCCACTGAGGTTCATATGCATGCGGGGCGATTCCTTGTGTTGGTGCTTTTTGCGACCGTCGCGTTCGCCGAGCAACCCTCCACGCTCGTCCAGCAGGACCTCACGCTGTTCGTGCAGGATCAGCAGTCGTTGGTGCCAGGCTACGCGGCCGGCAACATTGCGATCGCCGATCCGAAGATCGCCGACTTCAAGGTGATGCCCGGCCGGAAAGAGCTGCTGCTCTTCGGCAAGACCGTCGGCCAGACCAAGCTGGTGATCTGGGACCAGAAGAACGTCAAACGACACGAAATCCAGATCACGGTCGCGACACGTCCGCCCGCCGGGCTCGAGCTCGAGCTGCGCGATTTACTCAAGGAGTTCCCATCGGTCGAGGTCCGGCAACTGGCCGGATCGCTCGTCATCGCCGGAGCGGTGAGCTCGAAGGACGACCTCGCGGCCATCGAGAAAATCGCGGCCGCCGCGAAGGTGAAGAGTCTCGTCCGCTTCGTGGCCCCCGTCCAGATGGCCACGCCGCTGTCGACGAGTCCCGCGCCTGTGCCAGCACCGGCCGCGGCGCCATCGGTCACCGTGCCGAAGCCCGCGCCCGCGCCGACCGCGAGTCAGCCGCCGACCAAGCCCGCTCCAGCCCCGAGCACACCGGCGGTGAAGCCCACGCCTCCTCCAGCGCCCGCCACGCCGGCGCCGGCAACAACAACGACGGTGCCAGCGGCGCCGCCGGCCGAAGCCGGACCGCAAATCGAATACGAGATCGAGCTGCTCGAAGCCAGCACCAGTTTTCGGAGCGGGTCGTACGCCACCGGCGTCGAGCCGAGCGGGCGGCGGCTCCACAAGGACGTCGTGCGCGCGACGGCCGGCGCCGACGCACAGCTGTTCATCGGCGGCGAGGTGACATCCAAGGACAAGACCGCCAAGCTCGCGGCGTCGGCCCAGGCGATGCCCACCGGCATCCGTCTGACCCTGCGGCCCGCGGCGCCCGACAGAACCGGTCGGATCAAAACCGCCGTCCTCGTGGAAACGAATCTGCCGATCGGAAGCGACCTTTATGATCCGAATACATGGCGGCGCGCGCGGTGGGAGTTCACCGCCGGCTCGGGAGAGCCATTCGCCATTACCGGCAAC
>JACOUA010000248.1 GCA_016178075.1 Acidobacteriota bacterium | reverse complement strand
GGGATCGCGGAGCGCGTCCACGACGACCCGCCACGAGGAGTCCGCGTCGGTCCGCAGCAAGAGCTCGGCTGCGCGCAGGCGGGAGATCGGGTTCTCGTCGTCCAACAGGGCCTTCATCGGCTTGATCCACTCCCGGCTGTTCGTCTCGACGAACGCTTCCGCCGCTCCGATCCGCAGTTCCACGACTTCGCCCGTCAACCACTGCGCGAGCAGGCGCTCGCCCGCGACATCGCCGAGCGCTCGCAGGCCCGCAGCGGCGTTCAGCCGCACGAGCGGGATCGGATCGTTGAGGAGCTGACGAAGCTTCGGGATCGAACCATAGGCTTTCGTCTTGCCGGCGGCCCGCACCGCGGAGGCTCGAACAACCGGATTCGGATCGTCGAGCAGGCCGACGACCGCCGATTCCGGCAAGGTGATCTGCCGTGCGGCGGCTGCGTCGAGGATCATCACCGTGTCGTTCGTCCGATGTTCCCCGGCTCTGGCCACCAGCCACTCGATCGACGTTCGTTCGCCGAGTGCCGCCAGACACAGGTTGGCGGGGAGCTGTTGTGACGTGTTGTCCCTGCTCGAGCTCTTCGCGAGGGCCCTCAGGTCCGCAAGCGCGGCAGCGTCGCCCTCCCGCGCGAGCCGCTCGAGTGCCGCTGGGCGTACGGCTGCCTCTCCCGGCGACCGGGCGAGGTCCCACAGCGTCGCGCGTCCGATCTCGCCGAGAAACGCCCTGTCGTCGGCGTGTACCGCGGCGACGTACCGGTCATACGTCTCTACTGCCGCGGCCGTCTGGCGCATTGCCAGAAGTGCGGTGATTTTCGCGCCGGTCGCATCCACGTTCGCCGCGTCGACGCCGAGGATTTGGTCGGCCAGCTTCGTGACCCTCTGCCAGTTGCGCGCCGATCGAGCCTGGTGCAGTTCTCCAAGCCACAGTTCGACGCTGCCAGCCTGGGCCGCGCCCGCTGCCCGGGCCGCCGACCAGACGAGCAGGACCGACACCATTCCGATCAGACGCCGCCAACGAGGGTTCAGCACGGCTGCAAGGAATCAGTGGGCCGACTGGCCGGTCATCGACCTGCCACGATCGTCCAGTCGGGCGACCAGAGGCCTGTCGTGAAGCTGGTGAAACCTCCGGCATGATTGCTGAAGCATTTCGCCCACGCGCCCGTTCTCGGATTGTAGACGAAGAGGTCGTGCACTTGGTCGACGTTGAAGTCGGTGACGTACACGTCCCACCCGGCGTCGAATTGGCCGCCGAAGTAACCGAAGAAATCACCGGTCCCGTCCGACTGCGCGCTGGACCACAACCCGGATGTCGGGTTGTAAAGGAAGATATCGTCGCGGCTGTCTCGATTGAGGCTCGCGATGGAGACACGCCAGCCGGTCGACCATTGTCCGGAGTGATACACCCAGCCGCTGACCGTGTTCTGCGCCGTCATCCACGCGCCGTCACTCGATCGATACAGGAACACATCGTCGACGCCGTCGCCGCTCGTGTCGGCGATCCTGGCATCGTACCCGGCGTCCCATCGTCCGCTGTTGTAGGTGAAGTCGCCGCCGCCGGTGCTGAACGCCCGCACCCACGTGCCGTCGGTCTTGAAGAGGAAAACATCATCCGCGGGATTCAGATCGAGGCGCGCCACGAACATCTGCCAGCCCGTATCCCAGGTGCCGGAGAATGTCTGGCTGACCCCGCCGGTTCCATCGGTCCAGACCTCGGCCCAGGTGCCGTTCCCCGGGTTGTACAGGAAGATGTCGTCGAACGCGTCCTGATTGAACCGGCCGACCAGCATCTGCCATCCGATAGACCAGGTGCCGCCCGTGTAATTGAAGCCGCCCGTCCCGTTGCTGCGTGCCTGGATCCAGTCACCGGTCGTCGTGTTGTAGAGCACGTAGTCGGTGAGGTCGTCGCTGTTCAGATTGGCAGCCCGCACGACCCAGTCGCGCGACCAGTTGCCCCGCGAGTAGTTGAACCCGTCGACGTCCCCGTGCGCGATGTACCACACGCCGGTCGTCTGGTTGTAGAGGAACAAGTCGCCGACGGCGTCGCCGTTCGGATCGGCCACGCGCCGGCTCGCGGACCCTTGATCGCGATTGAAGTGCGCCACACAACTGGTTGCGCCCACGATTTCGATGATCCCGTCGAGGCAGTCGTTGTCGCCCGTCCAGCCTGCGAACACGAAACCCGCGGCCGGCGAGGGAGTCAGGATGATCTGGGTGCCGGCGGTGAACTGCGCCGAGCAGCTCGCGCCGCAGTTGATGCCGGATCCGGTGACGGTTCCGCTCCCGCCGCGCTGGATGCTGAGAGTGTGGAGCGTGGGGGTCGGCGTCGGGTTCGGTGAAGGCGTTGGGGACGGAGTCGGAGCCGGTACCGGCGCTGGCGCCGGCGGCGATCCGGAGCCCGAAATCAGCGGTGCGTCGGTGGCGAGGCGCTGCGCCGAGGCGGTCGTATACCCTGTCGCGACGACGGCCAGCCATGCCCGCGCCGTAGCGCTGGTGGTGACCCGAGGGCCAAAGTTTCCGAGCGGGCTGCCGGTGGCGGTGACCTGAATCACCGAACCAGGTGTGCCGGTCGTGCTGACCTCGGCGCCGACGCTTTCGGTCCCGGTCCCGTTGAAGATGACGAAGTAGACGCCGGACGCGGTGTTTCGGGCCATTCCCAGGCCGTCGTACGACACGTACCCCACTCC
>JACOUA010000112.1 GCA_016178075.1 Acidobacteriota bacterium | reverse complement strand
GAAATAGGTCCATGTTCTCGGCACGCGGTCGATTCATCGCGGCTGTGACCGGAACGATTGCGATCGCCATCTGTTGCTCCACGCCCGTTCTGCTGATCGTGCTGACCGCGATCGGACTCGGCGCGCTGACCAGGTATCTGGACTATGTGCTGCTTCCCTCGCTGGCCGTCCTCGTGTGGATCACGTGGCGCGCGTACCGTGAGTACGCGCGTGGCCGGCAGAAGGGCGGCGCTTAGGCGGGACTCAGGCCGCGCAGCACGAGAGCTTCTTCACATCCTTCGTGAACGTCTGCGCGGCGAGCTTGAGGCCTTCCGCCAGCGTAAGATACGGATGGAAGGCCGCGGCCAGATCATCGATGCTGATGCCGTGCCTGATCGCGAGCGTGGGCTCCTGAATCATCTCCCCAGCTTCCGTCGCCAGGATGTGCGCACCGACGAGCCGGTTCGTGCGCCGATCCGCCACCAGCTTGATGAAGCCACGCGTCTCGCGCGCGGCGAGCGCGCGCGGGACGTACGCGAGCGGCAGGTTCGACACCGCCACGTCGGTGCCCTGGGCCCGCGCCTCCTGCTCGGTCACGCCGACCGACGCTACTTGTGGATCGGTGAATGTCACACGCGGCAGCGCGGACAGATCATAGCGTCGTGAGTTGCCGTTGACGGCGTTGTCGGCGGCAAGGTTGCCGCCGTAGGCGGCGACGTAGACGAACATCGGATCGCCGATGACATCACCGGCGGCGTACACGTCGGGTCGCGAGGTCTGCAGGTGTTCGTTGACCTGGATTTCGCCCTTCTTGCCCAGGTCGATGCCCGCGTCTTCGAGGCCGAAGCCGCGCGTGTTCGCGCGCCGGCCCGTGGCGATGAGGAGTTGCTCGGCTGTGAAGCGCTCGGCACGTCCGTCCCTCGCCGCCTCCACGGTGTACCCACTCCCGTTTCGGCTGACGCGACCGATTGATGCGCCCGTCCGGATCTCGATCCCTTCTTCGCGCAAGTAGTCGGCGAGTGCCGCGCCCACCTCGGCGTCCTCCGCCGGAACCAACGTCCGCATGGCTTCGAGGACCGTGACACGTGTTCCCAATCGCGCATAGAGTTGCGCGATTTCGAGTCCGACGGCACTGCCACCGATCACAATCATCGATACCGGGCGCTTCGTGAGGGCGAGCGCTTCCGTGCTCGTCAAGTAGCCGGCTTCGGCTAGCCCGGGGATTGGTGGCGCCCACGGTGCTGCGCCGGTTGTCACGATGAGGCGTCCCGGCTTCAGTACGTCGCCGTCGACAGTGATCGAGAGATCGCGCTTGATCATGCCGCGGCCCTGGTGCAAGCTGACGTTCGGATACGCGGCGAGCACGTCCCAGTACTTTTCCTGGCGCAGCGCCGTCACGAGCGCATCTTTCTGCGCCATCACGTTGGCAAAGTCTGGCGCCTGAGCGGCGGTGCGGATGCCGTCGAACGGATGATGCGCGGCGCGGTGCTGAACCTCCGCGGCCCGGATCAGCGTTTTCGACGGGACACACCCGACGTTCACGCACGTGCCCCCGAGCGTGCCGCCTTCGATGAGCGTGACGCGTGCCCCCAGGGCCGCCGCGTGGATCGACGCGGCAAACCCGGCCGATCCTCCCCCGAGCACGATGACGTCGGGCTTACGACCGGATGACAGGTGTGGCGCACGTGACGGTGACGAGGTGGATGTCGGCGGCTCGACAACCGTCGCGCGGTAACCGGCCTGCTCGACTGCATGTACGAGCGATTGAGGCGCTGCCCCCTTCGTGTCGACTGCGGCGCGCTTCGCCGGAAAACTCACCTCCGCGCGCTCGACACCCGGCACCTCCGCCAGCGCATCCTGTATCGTTACGGCGCAGTGATCGCAGGTCATGCCGTCGATGGCAAGCTCCACAGTCTGTTTTTCCATACGCACTCTTACTTCTTGTTCTTGGCGGTCTTCGGTGCTTCCGCCTTGAATCCCGAATACTTCGTGATGGCGGCGGCAATCGCCTCGGCGCTCGTTTTCGACGTATCGAACCTCACCTCGGCGGTGCCGTGGTCCGAACTCGCCTTCACGTCCTTCACGCCGTCGATCTTTTTCGCGGCCATCTTCACCGCCGCTTCGCAGCCACCGCAAGTCATGCCAGAAACTTTCAACGTGACGACCTGGGTCTGACCATCATTCTTTTGTGCATGGGCTCTTGCGGGAAGGGCAGCCACAACCAACCCGACGACCAACGCCATCGCCATGAGACCGACCGTTCGCATACTGTCTCCTTTCCCCAACCAGCCGCTCGTAATAGCGGAGCGCGTCGGGCGTCAGGCCGGTGCGCCCCGCGATTTCATCGATGCGATACAGGCCCTTGCCGAATTGCATGGCTGCGTCTTCCAGTCCCGAGTGCGAAACGCCGCCACGCGCCGGCGCCGACTTCTGCCAGCGCCCTGCACCGTTCGAAACTAGGCCGGGGCTCTGCCCCGGACCCCGGCTCGGTCGCTTGCGGGGGCCCCTACGCCCCGCGCCGCTCCCTCGCAGGCGCGCTGTGCGCGCCTAGGACCGCTATACGGCAACGAGAACAAAATTCTCGTAAGGCGCCGTATAGCGGTCCAATCACGATCACCACAGAGCTCACAACGCACACAGAGAACACGTTGAGGGTTTCTCTCCGTGGTCCCTGCGGGCTCCGCGGTGAAACGTGGTTTTCTCACAAGCCGCCCCATCAGTTGCGTCATGGCGTTACCTGGCACGGACGCGCACCTCGGAAGTGACGGTGTAGTTCGGGAACAGCCGTGTTCTCGGATCCCTGGTCCGCGACTGCGCGGTAACCGAGACCCGCACGAACGCGACGGTGTTCGGATTGGTCGTCGCCACACGATTCGAGTCGAGATACGTGAACAGGAGATTCGTGATGAGTGTGTCGGTCATCGGCAGGCTCTGCCCGCCGCCCGTGTTGTTGTCGCGGAACGTGATGGTGCTGGCCTGCGCATCGAAGGCGATGGTCACGTCTTCATTCGACTCCGTGCAAGCGCCGACGGCGCCGCCGAGCCGGCCGTTCGGCGGGTTGACGTCCGCGTTGATCCGGATGTCGTCATTGACGCCGTTGAGGTTGGGGTCCATGCGGATCGGCAGGAAGAGCGTGCCCGCCACGGGACACACCGACGTGCCGATCGTGTAGGGATTGCTCCCCGCCGACCGCAGCATCTGCTCGATCCACTCCGCCGCATACTGCGCCTCTTCGCGCGCCCCCGAGTCGTCCATCTGGGCCGCGTACGCGCGCTCGAGGTCGCGCGCCATCATGATCGCCATCGTTAGGACGACAACGGCAATGGCCGTGCCGACGAGCATGTCGACGAGCGAAAAGCCGCGTTGGTCTTTCATCAGCAGTCGTGGCTTTCAATGCAAAGGGCTACGAATTCAACCGCAGAGCACGCAGAGCCACACATTTGTTTTTTTCCTCGATGATCTCCGCGTCCTCTGCGTCCTCTGCGGTGGATTCTTCACGCTGTCACCACTGTCGCAGCAACGTCACGAGGTCGATCGTCCGCGCCGACTGACTGCGATCCGACGTGACGACCCGCATCGTCACGAGCCGCGTGTTCGCGGTGGGCCCCACCTGGACCTTCCACCGTCGCGTCATCACCCCAGCCATCGGAGTGTCGAAGTAGTTCGCCACGTTCGTGGCCAGCGAGTCGGGATTCGCCGGCGTGATGGCCATTCGAGGATCGGTCCCGAAATTCACCTTCATCAGCTCGTCGAGCTTGTCCTGGGCGACCCGCGTCGCCTCACCGGCACGCTGCGCGGACAGGTGCATCTGGGTCGTGAAGATGAGGAGCTGCGCGAGCGCCAGCATCCCGACGACGAAGATGAGCGTCGAGACGAGCACGTCGACCAGCATGAAGCCTGCGTCACGGGCGCCGGGGTTCGGGATTCGGGGTTCGGGGTTCGTAGGCTTCGGTGACCGATTAAACAGACGAATCCCGAATCCCGAGCCCCGAATCCCGGCAAGCGTCAGTCGCCTACTGAATCTGCACCTGTCCATTCGGTGTCACCTGCACGACCCGCGTCGTGCTCCCGTTGCCGAGCGTGAGCGACGCGTTGCCGGCGGCCGCCACGCAGTTCGGGCAGCCGGTGAGCCTCGTGACGCGCCCGGTGTTGGCGACCTCCAGGTCCATGACGGCCGTGAACGTCGCGTTCTCGGGCAGACGAATCACCGGCCGATCCGCGTCGGGGCGCGCGGCCGCATTCTGGTCGGGATACGGATACGCCGCCTCGGAGCAGCGATCCGCCGCCTGGTCGATGGCCGCGTTGCCGACGAACTCGACGATCCGGTACTGGTTCACGCCCGGACAGTTGAACCGCACTCGCATCGTCAGGTTCCGCGAAACGGCGAGCATGCGGGCCTGGCGAATCTGCGCCGCGACCGTTTGAGCGGCCGTGGACAGCGCGTAGGTCCTCATCGCGCCGTCCACGAGCGGCGCCGCGACCGCTGCCAGGACGCTGACGATCGTCACGCACAAAAGCAGTTCCAGAAACGAGAAGCCTCTGTCGGAATTGCACGAAGGTTCCGGTTTCCGCCTTCGCGTGAAGCTTCCGCCTTTGCTGAAGCTACGGCGGACCGCCGAAGTCTTGGCGGAGGCGGCGAGAACGCTGGGCGCGCACCGAGGAGAGGACTTGTTCATACCGTGTCACACCCGCACAACTCGCGGGGCATCACGTCCCTCGTCGCAAGCGACATTCCAACGAGCGATTGCCGGGAGTCGCCTATTTTATCAGGTACTTATGGTTTTCGGCAAACAGACGGCGAATTACGAGCGTGTGCGTTCACTGACGTTTTCGTCAGGAAGGAGGAAAGCCAGCAGGGAAGGACTGCACGCGGCTTCAGGCTTCGGGCTTCCGGCGTTGGCCACGCCGAGAGCCTAGAGCCTGGAGCCTGAAGCCCAAATTAGCGTGAAGCAGGCGCCGCCACCCGGGCGCTCGCCGACCAGGATGCGCCCATTGTGCGTGACGATGATCTTCTGCACGAGCGCGAGCCCGAGGCCCGTGCCGTTTCGTTTCGACGT
>JACOUA010000111.1 GCA_016178075.1 Acidobacteriota bacterium | reverse complement strand
GTGGCCACGCTCGACGTCCACTACGACAACCTTCGACAGGAGATGCTCAAAACGCTGCGCACCCTGAAGCTCGCTGCGTAACGGGCCGCGCGCCACTGGACACCAACATGTTCGTCTTAACTTGTCCGTAGCGGGGCAGCCGGCCGGGATGCATCGGCGGCCGAATGCCGCCGTAATTAGGCGACGGACCACTAAGCATTGGCGATTGCGGATTGCAGATTGGCGATTGATTGCTGAGTGTCGATGATTCCTGTCAATTCCGGCCAATCGTCGCTCGCCAATCAATCGTCAATCGCCAATCCGCAATCATCAATTCTTCTTGTCGCCCTTCTCGTCATCGCCTCGCTGCCTGTGTCGGGCTGCCGGAACTCATCGCCGCCGGCGCCCGCAAAGGCCCCTGCGCAGGCGGCAGCGAAGATACCGGCTGGACAGTCTGCCATCCAGCCGATTCCCCCGCAGCTGCCGGCGGTTGTGGCGCGCGTGAATGGCGAGGAGGTCAAGCGCGCCGAGCTCGAGCGCGCCGTGAAGAACCTCGAGGGTCGGGCGGGGCAGCCGCTGCCCGCCGAGCGGCGGAGCGAAGTCTACCGCAACATGCTCGACCAGATCGTGTCGTTCACGCTGCTGAAGCAGGAATCGCGGGCGCGCAAGATCAGCGTGGCGGACGCAGAAGTCGACGCGCAACTCGCGCAGATGCGTCAGCAGTTTACCGACGAGCAGGCGTTCACCAAAGCGCTGGCCGGCCAGGACCTGACGCTCGAGAAGCTGAAAGACGACACCCGCACCGGCATGCAGGTGTCGAAGATGCTCGAGACCGAGCTGTCACCCAAGATCGCCGTGCAGGAGAAGAACGTCGCGGACTTCTACGCGCAGAATCCCGACAAGTTCAAGCAGGAGGAGAGCGTCCGGGCGAGCCACATCCTGATCCGCGCCGACGCCAAGGCAGACCCCGCGACGAAGGAACGGGCGCGCCAGCGGGCAGCGGAGGTTTTGAAGAAGGCGAAAAGCGGCGCCGATTTCGCGGCGCTGGCCAAAGAGTACTCAGCCGACGGCAGCGCCGCGCAAGGCGGCGACCTCGGGTTCTTCGGCCGCGGCCAGATGGCCCCGCCGTTCGAAAACGCCGCGTTCGCCCTGAAGCCGGGCGAGATCAGCGAGGTCGTGCAATCGGATTTCGGGTTTCACGTCATCAGGCTCACCGACCATCGTCCGGCCAGAACCGTCCCGCTCGCCGAGGTCGGCGGGCGGATCAATCAGTACCTCATCGAGCAGCGGCGGCAGCAGCTCACCGACGAGTTCGTAGCGAAGCTGAAGAGCAAGGGGAAGGTCGAGATCCTGATCTAGGAATGGGATTCGGGGCTCGGGATTCGGGATTCGTCTGCATGGCCGGGTTCGTAGGACGTGGAGTCTTCTGCGAATCCCGAACCCCAAACCCCGAATTCCGACAGGTGTCCTGCACTGTGTAACCCGGCTGTCGCATTAGCCAACAAGCCGCCACTAAAAGCTACCGCGTACAAGGTCGGCCGCTGGCACGTCGCTTGTTGTGCTTGTCGAGCATGGTTCCGCGCGCCACTCCCGGCGACCCCGCTCTCGTCCTTATCGTCGAGGACGACCGGGACAACCGCGAGGCGTGTGCCGAATACCTCAGGTTCAGCGGCTTTCATGTCGAGGAAGCGCGTGATGGGATCGAGGCGCTGGAAAAGGGGCTCGACCTCCTGCCCGACCTCATCCTGATGGACCTCGCGATTCCCGACGTCGATGGGTGCGAGGTCACCCGCCGCCTCAGGCGGAACCCGAAGACCCGCCACATTCCGATCGTCGCGCTGACCGCCCTGGTGATGCCGACCGACGTGCAGCGGGCGCTGGAAGCCGGCTGCAACGCCTTCATCGAAAAGCCCTGCCACCCCGACCAGCTGCTCATCGAGATACAGCGACAGTTGAAGCAACGTGAGAAGCTCGTCCACTAGTCTGGCCGCCGAGCTTGACGGTGGAAACGACTCCGTGGATCATGACGCAGAAGGCCTCACGCACGCGCGCCCGTCCAGGTGTACGGTGGACACACCGCAGCCCGAGAGCGATCCGATTCCGCCCGGCGCCGACAACCTGACAACCCCCGACAGGGAACTGCGCGAGCGAGTGGCTGAGCTGGAGGCTGAGCGCGATCGGCTGGCGGCGCTCGTCGCCGACAACGCGCGGCTCTGCCACGAAGCCATCGAGGCCAGCCGCGCGAAGGACGAGTTTCTCGCGACCCTCTCCCACGAGCTGCGGACGCCGCTTAACGCCGTCGTCGGCTGGGTGCACATGCTGAAGAGCGGCATGCTGTCGCCCGAAGCGTCCGCCAAGGCGCTCGAGAGCATCGAGCGCAACGCATCGATCCAGGCTCAGCTCACCGCCGATCTCCTGGATGTTTCGCGTGTCATTACCGGGAAGCTGGCGCTCGAGTGCGCTCCTGTCGACCTGTCGGCGACGATCGAGGCGGCGCTCGACGCCAACCGATCCGCGGCCGCGGCCAAGAACATCGACGTGAGCGTGGTGATCGAACGGGAAGCGTGTCCCGTCTGGGGCGACGCCAATCGGCTGCAGCAGATCGTCTGGAATCTCCTCTCGAACGCCGTGAAGTTCACGCCGCCCGGAGGACAAATTCAGGTCAGGCTGGTTCGAATCGACACCCACACGGAGCTGCGGGTCACCGACAATGGCATCGGCATTCCGGCATCGTTTCTGCCGTACGTGTTCGATCGTTTTCGACAGGCCGACGGCACGACGACACGGGCTCACGGCGGGCTGGGCCTCGGGCTCGCGATCGTCCGCCACCTGACGGAACTGCACGGCGGCACGGTCTGGGCGGAAAGCGCTGGTCCCGACCAGGGCGCCACCTTCGTCGTCCGGCTGCCGGTGCCTGCGGTCCTGACCTCGCCAGCCGCGCCGGCCAGCGAGCCCGATCAACAACACGCCGCGGAGTCAAAGCTTCGGGGCGTTCGGGTTCTGGTCGTCGACGATGACGAGGACGCGCGGCACCTGGTGGATGCCGTGCTCGAGCATCGGGGCGCGGAAGTCAAGACCGCCGCGTCCGCTCGCGATGCCTTCGAGCTGCTTCCCCGCTACCGGCCCGACGTCCTCCTGGTGGATATCTGCATGCCCGTTGAGGACGGTTACTCGCTGATACGGCGGATCCGTACGCTGCCGACCGAATCCGGTGGCTCGACGCCCGCCGCGGCGCTGACGGCGTATTCGGGTGTCGACGACCGGCGTCAGGCCATTTCCGTTGGTTTTCAGATGCATCTCGCCAAGCCAATCGAGCCGACGATGCTCGTCGATCTGGTCGCCACGCTGGCGGGACGGCCGCGGATGGAAGGGGTCTGACTGGCGCCCATCCCTCGTTGAACTTCGTCCCCGTGATGAGCTGCACGACCCTCCCATAGCTCGCGATCCCTTCCGGGACACGGTTCGCTCGCAGGTAGCGGTCGTACACGCGCGAGGCGGCGCGCCGGACCATCGGGCTCGCCCGCAGCAGGCGCGCCCGGATCGCCTCGAAATCCCGCCGCGGGCCAGCCGCCAGAAGCGCCACCAGCGCGTCGCGTTCCTCGCGCGGCAACTGCCCCACGAGCTCGGGGTAGAGAAACAGCCAGGCGCTGTACTGCTGCTGAGCGTTGCCGCGCACGCAGGTCAGCCACCCGACGAAGCTCGCTTCCGCTTCGTTCGCCGATCCACCCAGATGCGCCCATTCATGCGCGAGCACGAACGGGCGCTCGAATGGGAGGACGTCGTGGTTGACGATGATCTCCAGGAAAAAGGGATCCGTCATCCCGTCAACGCCTGACCGGCGGAAATACCAGTCCAGGAGCGACCACTTCGTCCGACCGGGCGCTGGCTGCCACTCGGCGCCTAACAGCTCGCGGGCGTCGCGAAACGGCCCGAAGAGGACCGGCCCGAGCTCGTCGAATTCGACCCAGCGCGATCCGTGGGCAACCGGATGCAGGCGGTTCAGCTCGAACACCGCGCGATTGGCGAGCCGGACCACGGCCTCGCGGGTGATTCGGCTCCTGTCGAAATCGAGGTGCGATTCAAGAGGGATGCGGCGGTAGTTGAGCCCCCAGGTCGCGAGAAACCAGAGGCAAGCGATGGAAGCCGCCATCACCAGGTCGATCGTGGCGATCCCGAGCGCCCGCATGACGCCGCGACTCCGGACCCTTCCCGCCAGACGCCAGAGGAAACACGCGAGCGCCCCGAGGGCCACGACGTCGAGGACCGCGAACGGCAGGCGATTCACGAGCGGGGTCAGGAGATGCTGCACCCGAGGATAGAACCCGGTTGCGTAGAGGGTCTCAACCGTGGCCGTCGGCAGCGGGACGAGAGCCGCGGCGACGGCCAGCCCCGCGAGGACGGCGACGAGGCGGGGGCGATTTGGCAAGGGAGCTCTCGGTGCGCCGTTACGCGGGGCTCCGTGACATCGATCACGAGCGTCACGACCGTAATCGAATATCGTTTACGGATCGTGCTATGATGCCGGCCGGATGCGCGATCCGGTTGCGCGGGAGTTCCTGCTGGCGTTCTGGAAGATCCACATCCTGCATCACGCGAATCAGCCGGGTGTCTACGGACAGTGGATGCTCGACCAGCTCCAGCGGCACGGGTACCGGCTGAGTCCGGGCACACTCTATCCCATGTTGTCCCGCATGGAGCGGCGCGGCTGGCTTCGCGCGTCGGCACCCAAGCGATCCAAGGCACCCCGCGTCTATCGGTTGACGCCGCTCGGGCGCGACGTGCTGGCTCGCGTCCGGGCGTCGCTTGGTGAGCTGTTCCGTGAAGTCGATGTCGGAGGGGTGGCTCCCCGTCGTGCGACGACAGGGGGCGCGGTGCTCGGGAAAACCGGAAAGCCCACGCGACCGCTCCACCGTTCCACCTGACATCTTTCTGATGTTTCCGTCAGGAAACGCCTTCCTGACACAAAAGTCAGGAAACATCCCGAGCCGGGTCGGTAACATTCCTCACTTGTGCGTGTCCTGGTCGTCGAGGACGAACGGAAACTGGCCCAGGTGCTCACGGCGGCGCTGCAGGCGGAGCACTACGAGGTCGTCGTCGCGGCCACCGGCGAGGGTGGGTTCTCTCGCGCCAGCGAGGAAGCCTTTGATCTCGTAGTCCTCGACCTGATGCTTCCGGGACGCAACGGGCTCGAGATCCTGCAGACGTTGCGACAGCGCCACCTGCAGACTCCGGTTCTCATCTTGACGGCCCGCGATGGTATCGAGGATCGCGTGCTGGGTTTGGATCTGGGCGCCGATGATTACCTGGTCAAGCCGTTTGCCCTGCCCGAACTGCTCGCTCGTATTCGTGCGCTGCTGCGTCGTGGCCGTCCATCGGAGGTCCTTCGCCTCAAGGCGGCTGATCTTGAATTAGATCTCGTCACGCGTCGAGGCGTGCGTGGTGGCCGTCTCCTTGATCTCACCGCTCGGGAATTCGAGCTGCTCGAATATCTCCTGCGTCACCAAGGTCATTGGGTGTCGCGCGAGATGCTCGCGCGAGAAGTGTGGCGAGAGCCTCGTCGTGCGACACCACTCGACAACGTGATCGACGTACAGATGGCCCGGCTCCGGAAGAAGGTCGATGCGGACGCGGGCCAGCGCCTCATACACACGGTACGAGGCGTTGGGTTCGTGTTGAGAGAGGGCGAGCCATGAGCCCGCGGCGGCCGGTTCCTTCGATTCGGCTTCGGCTCACCGCCTGGTACACGGTCGTTTTGTCCCTGATGCTCGTCGTCTATGCGGCGGCGACGTTCGTCACGGTGCGTCACGAGTTTCTCGAGCAGCTCGATCACGATCTGCACGGGGACTTCGAGGCGGCAGAAGGCCTGATGATTCGGACGCCCCAGGGCGGACTCGCGGGGGCAAGCGACCGACATCACGACCCAGACAACGATACGGATCGCGTGAGCGACGCGTGGTCTGCAAGCGGCGAGCAAATCTACCGGTCGAGTGCGTCCGCGGCGCTGCCGGCTCCGGCGTTGAGGGCGGTCGCCACGCAGCCACACTACCAGTCGATTGTGGCGAACGACCACCGTTGGCGGACACTCACGGGTGCCGCAACGGTCGGTGGCCTCGCCGTCGTGTTGAGAGTGGCTCGGTCAGAGGATCGACTGCGGACGGAGCTATGGGAGATCCTGACCGTCCTCGTATTTGGACTGCCCGCGTCCGCCGCGCTGGCCGGTGTTGGTGGCTACGTCCTGGCCAGACGGGCGTTGAATCCGATCGACCAGATCGCTGACGAAGCGCGCCGCATTACC
>JACOUA010000110.1 GCA_016178075.1 Acidobacteriota bacterium | reverse complement strand
GGGCCACTCGATGGGCGCAATCGGCACGTGGTATCTCACGGCGAAGTATCCCGAGGTCTGGGCCGCTGTCGCGCCGTTCTCGGGCCTGGGCGCCCCCGCCAGCGTGGCGCGGATGAAGCACATCCCGCAGTTCGTCGTGCACGGTGACGCGGACCCGACCGTGAACGTTTCCGGATCGCGCACGATGGTGGCCGAGATGAAGAAGCTGGGCGTTGACGTCACCTACATCGAAGTGGCGGGCGGCAACCACATCAACGTGGTCGTGCCCAACCTCGCGGCCATGATGGACTTCTTCGACGCGAAGCGGAAGGCCGTCCCGACGACGCAGCAGCGGTAATCTCGCGGCCCGCCGGATGTCGCCGACGGTCGTCGCTCAGGGAAGTGTCGTGGTGGTCGCGACAATCGTCAGGCCTGGGGCCCAGGTGCCGGTCTCATAAGAAAACGCGCCCTTGCCCTGGTAGATGACCCGGTTATAGCTCCCGGTCGTCGAGCTGTAGAGCAGCACATCCGAGCGGCCGTCGTTGTTGAAATCGGTGATGAACGCCTGCCAGCCTCCCGACCACGTGCCAGTGTAATAGCTGAAGCCAGCGGCGCCGTTGTTCACGCACTCGAACCACTGGCCCGTGGTTGGGCTGTACAAGAAGACATCAGCCTTGCCGTTGCCATCGAAGTCGGCGATGTTGACCGTCCATCCGCTTGCCCAGGAACCTGTGGTGTAGCTGAAGCTCGTCCCGGTATTCGTGCAGATGAACCACTGTCCCGTCGTCGTGTTGTAGAGAAACAGATCGGATTTGCCGTCGCCGTTGAAGTCGCCCGGATAGATGTCCCAGATGTTGGACCATTTGTCCGTCGCGTAGGTGAAGCCCGCGCCACCGTCGTTCGTCGCCCGAAACCACTGCCCGGTCGCGCGGCTGTACAGAAAGAGGTCCGCCTTCCCGTTGCCATCGAAGTCTGCCGGATAGACGATCCACCCCGGCGACCACGTGCCCGGGACATACGAGAACTCGCCCGTGCCGTCGCCGAGGCTCACGCACTTGAACCACGCGCCCGTCGACGCGTTGTACAGGAAGACGTCCGATTTGCCATCGCCGTCGAGGTCGATGATGTACGGGTTCCAGCCGCTGCTCCAGGTGGAGCTGAAGTAGGTGAACGTCCCGGCGGCGGTGGCGATGGCCTTGAACCAGGCGCCGGTTCGCGCGTTGTACAGGAAGAAGTCGGTCAGCCGATCCTTGTTGAAGTCAGCGGCACGCACCGTCCAGTCCGCCGACCAACTGCCGGCGCTGCTGCTAAACCCCGTCGTCGTGGTGGTTTCCCTGGACCACTGTCCGGTCGCAGCGTTGTAGCGAAAGACGTCGCCCTTTCTGTCGCCGTTCAGATCGATCGCGCCGGCCGTCGCGCCTTGCACGTTGCCGCCGGGACTGAAGCGGAGCAGGCGGTTCGAGAACTTGAACTCGCCGACCCACAGGTAGCGGCCGTCGAAGGACACGGCAGACGGCCAATAGGTCTTGTCCCGCCCGAGGTCCGGGATCACGTCATCGAAGTTGGTTTCTCCCAACACGATGTCGGCCTGCTGCCCCGCCAGCGCGTTTTGGATGTCACTCCACACGTGCACCCGATGGTTCCCCATATCAGCGACAAAGAGGCGTCCGTACGCTGCGTGCGCGCCTTGCGGCAGGTTGAACATGCTCGATCCCCCGACCGCGACCGGCGTGGTGCTCGCACTGAGGCTCGCCACCGGATACACAAATACCTTGTGCTGGTGGGTCGCGGTGACCGCCAGGTACGTGCCGTCGCTCGACAGCCGGTACGGCTTCGTGACCGCCAGGGTGAAGGCTGGCTCGGAGGCGGCTGACGGGACCCCCACCCACACGTAGACTTTATTGGCCGCGGCATCGGCCACATAGAAGTAGCGGTCGTCGAGGGCGATGCCCCGCAGGTCTCCGAACTTCACGCTGCCGATACCGCCGCTGAACTTGCGGCTCGGGAGCTCGCCGTTCAACGGGAGATCGTCCCAGACCCACACGGTCCCCCCTCCGGCGAGCGCCAGCGTTCGTCCGCTGAGACCGACGCCCCACGGTCCGCCGGATGGCAGGCTGTACACGAAGTCCGGGTGGGCGCCACTCTGGTCGGGCAGATTGCGCCACACAGACAGCTTCGCATCGAAGTCTGACGCCACGAACAGGCTCGTGCCGTTTGAAGCCGGCACCGGGTTGGTAATGAAAAAGTTGGTGTGGAGCGTGTTCGTACAGATGTCAGAGCTGCCGATGGCGAAGTCCGGTACCTGGGTGCTGCTCGTGGGGATGGAGTTGTATACGACGATCTTGTTCGAGTTCCCGGACGACACGTACATCCTGCTGCCCGCGACGGCGACCCCGCCGGCGTCGCCCAGTGCGGGATGGAAATTGTAGCCGCTGATCGCGACATCCGGCGCATCGCGATCGTCGGTCGGGAACGCGTTCCAGATGTAAAGAGTCGAGGCGACGGCGAAAAGCCGGCCATCCGACGTGAGCAATCCGCGGAACCACCCAGTGGGGTTTCGGTCGGGGTCTTCCATGAAGAAGTCGTACGGCGCCTCATCGGCCGTGGGAAACGTCTTCCAGAAATACGTTCCTGCTTCGAGCTTGCCCGGAACCTTGGCATTGTGATCCCCGACAGCCAACGACGTCCCGTTGCTCATGACCATGCGGGGCGTGCCGAACTTTCCCGAGCCGGTCACGACGATATCTCCCGGCGCGTTGTCGCTGGTGGGAAACGTTTTCCAGATGACGATGTTGGCAGAGCCCGTGCCGCTGATGACCAGCTTCTGCCCGTTGGTCCACACGCCCCAGGGCCAGCTGAAATGGCTTTTCGTGCCAACCTTCTCCCCCTCGAGCACCATGTCGGCCGGGACCCCGTTTTCCATCGGAAACTTGTTCCAGATCAAGATGCGGTTGTTGTATGAGTCAGCGACCGCGATGTGCTGGCCGTCGGTGGACACTTGCACCGGCATGTTCATCTGATCACGGCCGGTGCCGGGCGTGTTGTTCGTGAAGTCAATCTGCCCGAGCACCACATCGGGCGCGACGTTGCCGGTTGGAAGCGTGTTCCAGATGAGCACCCGGTGGTTGAACATGTCGGCCAGGATCAAATGCGTGCCATCCGTGGCAATCCCCGCTTGATGGTTGAACAGCAGGCCGCCGCCGGTATTGTTGAAGTCGATGCCCGAGAGCAGGATGTCGGCGTCCTGCCCGGTGTGGAAGAAGCCCGTGGGGTTGCCGGAGGCTGCGCGATAGGTCGAGCCGGTGACCTGCACTGAGACCTCGGTGACGAGCCCGGAGCCGCAAACGTCCGCCCTTTGGCACGTGACCGTCCTCGAGGCTGGACCCGCTGTCAGGACCAGCGTGGTGACGACGAGCGAAAGAGTGTGTCTGGCTCTCATGTCCTCCTCGGTGCGGTTTAGGGCCGTTCAGATCGATGCAGGTGCCGGATTCTCCGGGCTGAAGCGGAGCAAACGATTCGAGAACTTGTCGCCGACCCACAGGTAGCGGCCATCGAAAAAGACGCTCGCGGGATAATACGTCACGGTCAGATCGTGTCGCCCTCCAGGAAATGCGGCCGGTCGGGCGTGTTCACTCGCCTGACACGTGAGGCTGGCAGCTGGTTGGGTAGGTATCGCGCGCCGTGCGCTGCGCAGCAAGCGATCGGATGCGCATGCGTGTCTATGCGATCACGCGACGCACCCCTTGAGACACTGCGGGACGTCTGCTAGCCTTGCTGCGGTGCTGATCCGCGCATTCCGTCGTCGCGCGCCTGAAACGCTGGACGTCCAGCGATCTAGCTCATCCGGTGAATTGACGAGCTGGAAAGAAATCGCCGACTACCTCCGCGTTGCGGAGCGGACCGCGCAGAAGTGGGAAATTGAGCGCGGGTTGCCCGTCCGGCGCCTGCCCGGACCCAAGGGTCGGGTGTCGTCGGACCCAACCGACTTGGATCGGTGGAAGCAGGTCACGCTCGAAAAACCCGCGTGGCGCAGCCGCGTCGGCTTTCTCCGGGTCTATGCGGTGGTCACCACTGTCCTGCTGCTGCTCCTCGGCGGCCTGCAAGTGAGGTCATACCTCGCCCGCCTCCGCCCAGGCTCCCCGGCGAGATTCCGGCTCGACGTCAACGCGCTCACGGTGACCGACGCCGACGGGCGCGAGCTCTGGACCAGAACGTTCCCTGAACCTCTGCTCGCCCGGCGTTACACGCCGGAATTGCTCACCGAACTCGCGACGACGTGGTTCGGCGACGTGGACCACGATGGTGCCATCGACACGCTCTTCGCCTACCATCCGGCTGGAGGCCGCGGCGCGGCCGCGATGTTCTGCTTCACGAATTCCGGCGCGCTGAAATGGCAGTTCGTGCCGGGTGACCGCGTGCTGGATGGACGGCCGCTTTCGCCGGTGGCGGTCATCCAGGATTTCGTTGTGGCCGATCTGAACCAGGACGGTGAGACGAAAATCGTGCTGGCGATTCACCACCCTTCGCTCAAAGCGACGCAAGTGGCCGTGGTGGATGCCGGTGGAACGCTCCGCGGCGAGTACTGGCATCCCGGCCGCTTCGATCGCGTCTACGTTCGGGATTTGAATGGGGACGGTGCTCGCGAGATCCTGGTCGCGGGCGCCAGTCACCGCTACGGGGCGGCGGCCATCGCCGTGCTGGATTCACGAAAAGTCCTAGAGACGCAGCCGCCCCGCGTCATCCCATCCGATCATCTCGCCGCGGACCCCCGGCTGGTGGGCGCGAGCGTTGTTTTTCCACGGACGTGTGTGAACCAGACGCTGGAGGTCACCAATCGCGTCACCGTCGGATCGCGCGATGACGGTCCACTACGTGCTCGACAGCGGGATGCACGTGCTGGACGTCGGCGTGTCCGAGGCGCTGCGTGGCCACCACCGCGAGCTGCAGTCGACAGGCCAGATCGATCACGCGCTGTCAGCCGACGAGATTTCGGCCCTGCGCGCTGTTCGCGTCGTCTCTCACGAGTAAGCTGGTACGAGGCCGCGGCCGATGACTCGCGCCAACACAAGGGCGAGACGAGCGGTGTAGGGCATGCGTGCCTCTCGTTCCGGGAGTGACTTCAAAGGGTCGCATTCTATCGCGTCCCCCCACCCTCTCGTCAGCGTGCGGGCACGCCCGCCGGCGTTCGACCAGTCGAACGATAATGACGGCATGCGAACCACCTTCACCGTCCGGATCACCACGCCCGACGATGTCCCCGTCATCGTCCGCCATCGCGTCGGGATGTTCCGCGACATGGGCATCCTGCCGAGCGCCCTCAGCGACGAGCTGACCGCGGAATCGGCTCGCTATCTGGAAGCGGCCATTCCCTCCGGCGAGTACCTCGGGTGGCTCGCGTCGCCGACCGACCGGCCGCAGGAGATCGTCGCCGGCGCGGGCGTGCAGCGACGCCGCGTGCTCCCTCATCCCGTCTCGACGGCCAACGGCATCGTGCTCGCCCTGCGTCAACAGGCCATCGTGTTGAACGTCTACACGGACCGCGCGTGGCGGCGGCAGGGACTCGCGCGATTGCTCATGCAGCAGGTGCTCGATTGGGCGCGGTCGGCCGACATCGACTCGCTGGTGCTCCATGCGTCGGGCGAGGGCCGCCCTCTGTACGAAGAGCTGGGATTCGTCGCGACGAATGAGATGCGCTACGGCAGGCCCCTCAGATGAGACCCGGCGACAGGGGCCTTCCGGTATCCTAGCAGTGTTCCACTAGAGCCTCTTATGGGCGGATCGCACAGCCGGATTCTGCACCGCAGCCTGCGAGCGGACCTCCCGACGGCGACCCACGGATCCGGTCCGTACTTGTTCGATCAGGCGGGCCGGCGGTATCTCGATGCCTCAGGCGGGGCGGCGGTTTCGTGTCTGGGGCACAGCCACCTGGCGGTGATCGAGGCTGTCGTCAACCAGATCAAGTCCCTCCCCTTCGCCCACACGTCCTTTTTCACGAGCGAGCCCGCCGAGCGGCTCGCCGATTTCCTGATGGCGCGGGCGCCACGAGGCTTGTCGCGTGCGGCCTTCGTTTCCGGTGGTTCCGAAGCGGTCGAAACGGCGATCAAGCTGTCACGCCAGTACTGGCTCGAGCGCGGGCAGCCGTCTCGCGCGTGGATTGTCAGCCGTCGTCTCAGCTTCCACGGGAACACGCTTGGTGCGCTCTCGGTCGGTGGGCATCTCGCTCGACGCGAGCGATACCTCCCGTACCTGCTCGACAAAGTCGAGTTCATCTCACCGTGCTACGCGTATCGAGATCGGCGCGAGGGCGAGCCGGACGAGGCGTACGGCCTGCGCGCGGCAAACGAGCTCGAGGCCGCGATCGACAGACTTCAGCCGGACAACGTCGCCGCGTTCATCGCCGAGCCGATCGGCGGCGCCACAGCGGGTTGCCTCATGCCCGCACCGGGGTACTTCACGCGTATTCGTGAGATCTGCGATCGCACGGGCGTGTTGTTCATCGCCGATGAAATCATGTGTGGGATGGGTCGAACCGGCACCCTTTTCGCCTGCGAGCAGGAAGGCGTTGCCCCGGACCTAGTCGCGATCGCCAAGGGGTTGGCGGCCGGCTACCAGCCACTCGGCGGCGTCCTGGTCAGCGACGCAATCGTGCGCGCGATCGAGAACGGGAGCGGGATGCTTGGCACCGGCCACACATACATGGGGCACGCGGTCGCTTGCGCCGCCGCGCTCGCCGTGCAGCTGGCGATCGAAGAAGAGCATCTGCTGGACAACGTGCGGCGAATGGGAGCGCTTCTGGAACGCCGGCTGCGCGATCGGTTCGGATCGCACCCGCACGTGGGCGATATCCGCGGACGAGGGCTGTTCTGGGCGCTCGAGCTGGTCGAAGATCGCGCGACGAAGAAACCGTTCGACCCGGGCCTCGAGCTGTACCGACGAGTCAAGCGCGAAGCGTTGCGCCAGGGTCTCATCTGCTACCCTTCGGGTGGGGCGTTCGACGGCACGTGCGGCGACCACATTCTGCTGGCGCCGCCGTACATCATCGACGAGTCACACATCGAGGAGCTGGTGCGGCTGCTGTCGATCGGGCTCGACGCGGCGCTGGCCTCGCTGCAGCAACCCGCCGCAGCGCGAGCCGGGCGAAAGAGGCCCGGCTAAGGACCCGGAAAGGAATAAAGGTGCCATCTTGGACGCCGATGTATCCCGCCGGGCTGCGTTGCTCGTCGCTTACATACACCCGGTATGCGCGCTCCTCGCGCCTTGCCGGGCGGGCGCCTCGACGCCCAAGATGACACCTTTATTCCTTTCCGGGCCCTAACGCCGGGCGCCACGAAGGGCATGTCCACGTTCACGCCAGAAGCGACCATCGGCCCGTTCTACCCCGGCATCTTCGTATCGCAGATGAACGACATGGATTTCATCCACCTCATCATCCCGGAGGCCGATCGATCACGCGTCATCGGCCAACCGATTGATGCGGGACACAGCAATCCCAACTACCGCTTCGACATCGTCGTGCGCGGGCGATTCCAGACGCCGCTGGATTCGGACGTCCATCCTTGACAGACGTTCGACCCGACCGAATAATCGCCGGGCACCTCGGCTTTCACAGCGGAGATGATCCATGAGACATGCCCGCAGTGTCCGATTGAGTCTGGCCGTCCTGCTGGCCGCACTCGTAGCGACCTCCCTCACTCCCATCCGCGCTCAAGTCGCACCCGACACGGTCTTTCCAGGAAAGACCTGGGAGTACGTTGCGGGAAACAACCTGCAGACCTACGGGTGGTCCCCCGACGCGCTCAGGAAGACGTCGGCGTTCATTCGGGACGAATCCCACACCACCGGCCTCGTCGTCGTGGACCGTGGACGAGTGGTCTATCAGTACGGCGACATTCAGGAGCTCTCCTACGTCGCATCTGTCAGAAAAAGCATCCTCTCCATGCTGTACGGCTACTGGGTGGAGAACGGCACGATCAAACTGGAGACGACCCTCGAGCAGCTGAACATGGACGACATCGGCGGCCTCCTTCCCGTCGAGAAACAGGCCACCGTCCGAAACCTCATCACGGCCCGCTCCGGTGTGTACCATCCCGCCTCGTACTCCGGAGACGATCTGGCGCAGGCGCCCCCGAGAGGCTCTCAGAAGCCGGGGAGCTACATGCTGT
Source organism: Acidobacteriota bacterium (assembly GCA_016178075.1). Taxonomy (GTDB): domain Bacteria; phylum Acidobacteriota; class Vicinamibacteria; order Vicinamibacterales; family JACQTH01; genus JACQTH01. Next base: position 142 of record JACOUA010000110.1, on the reverse strand, counting down.
ACAGCAACTGGGACTTCAACGCCGCCGGCGCCGTTTTCGAGCAGCTGACGCGGCGGGACATCTACGACGAGATTCAGGCCCAGCTCGCCATCCCTCTCCAGTTCGAGGACTGGGACCGCAGCGCCCAGCAGAAAGCAGGCGA
>JACOUA010000109.1 GCA_016178075.1 Acidobacteriota bacterium | reverse complement strand
ATGGCTGGACCACGGCCGGTCCGCTGCTCGACGGTCACCGGCGTTCCGGCACGCGGGTTGAGGTCACGACAAAGTCCCAAAGACGAACTGAACGCGACAAAGCGGCCGCTAGGACCATGCCGTGCAGATAGCCTTCGACGTCTCCAATCGCCTCGAGGTCGGGCTGCCCGAGCGTGAACTGCACGAACGCGTCGTGGACGAGATCCTCGGCCCCATGGCGGTCATGGCGGCGCAGATGGAGCGCCCAGCGCACCAGCGACGCGTAGTGCGCTGAAAAGACGGCTTCGTGCGACCGGCGCGCGGCGCGCCGGAGTGGCAGGAGGGCCATGTACCTTGACGTGGTCCCGAGATCGACAGATCCCAAACGGGGATTCTATGACGCCTTCCGCGCCTCCATCGCGCGATGGAGATCCCAGTCCGCCTGAAGTCGCATCCAGAACTGCGGCGACGTCTTAAGCAGCCCGGCGAGCCGCAAGGCCGTGTCGGCCGTGATCCCGCGCTTGCCGAGCACGATCTCATTCAGCCGGTTGAGCGAGATCCCCAGACGACGGGCGGCATCGACTTGGCCGATCCCCATCGGCTTCAGGAATTCTTCGAGCAGCATTTCACCCGGAGGGATTGCCGGCCCCAACCAGCTTGGATCCCTAGTGATAATCCTCGACGCGGACTTCGTACGCATGTCCCTGCTCCCACCGGAATGTCACGCGGTATTGATCGTTGATTCGGATGCTGTGCCGACCGGTCTGGCCTGTTGTGCTCACGAAACAGGTCCGACGTCGTCTCATCGGCAAACGACTGAATCACAGCGTGCCGATTACATATTACACGGATAGTAGGTAGTCTTCAAGGCGCATCCGCGGTGCTCACCGCGCCGTTCTCGGATAGCGAAATTCCGTCGAAGACGGAACTTTGGCGGAACGGCGCTGCCATGTAACACGTTGAAAGATCCGGACTTCCGGGAAAAAGACCATCTGGCTCGCACCAGACGGTCAAAATTGTTCGCAGATTGTTCACTCGGCCGATGAGTTAGCGCCGCTAACTGATTGAAAAGATTGGCGCGCCCTGCAGGACTCGAACCTGCGACCTCCTGGTTCGTAGCCAGACGCTCTATCCAACTGAGCTAAGGGCGCGGCGGAGGCGCACGTCAGGGTTCGTGCGCGTCGCTCGAACCTCAAATTATATCAAACGGACGAGCGGACGCGTCAGGCACGTCGGACCACCTCCGCCTTTCACGCTGATCTCCTGTCCCTCGTACTCGAACACCTGCGCGCCGGCTCGCTCGAGCCCGGCGCGCGTTCGGGGGTTCCCCGCCAGCACGAGGCACGTCCGCGGCGCCAGCGCCAGCACGTTCGCGCCCATCGTCGCGAACTCCTCGTCTGGAACTTCGACGAGCCTGAACCCGCGATCGAGCAGCCACTCGCGAAACGGCACCGGCATGAGCGGCGAGTAGACGACCGCCAGATCACGATCAATGGGGCTGACGATCGACATCAGGTGAAACACATCCGCGCCGCCCCGCCAGTGCGGCAACGGCACGACGAGGAACTCATCCACCTCGTCGGCGAGGAGCGCGCGAAGCTGGTGGATCCCCTCGTCGTTCGTGCGATAGCCGCGCCCGACCGCGATCGCCCGATCGGCGAGCCACACCACGTCGCCGCCTTCCAGTCGCCCGGGATCGCGAATCGCTCCCGCGATTGAAAGGCCAGAGAGCCCGAGGCTTCGAAGCGCCGCTTCCTGGGCCGCAGGCTCTCCCGCGCGCAGCGGTTTCCCCATGTTGCAGAGAATCAGACCACGATCGCAGGTCACCGAGGCATCCCGTACATAGATGGAATCCATGCCGACGTGCTCACCGCGAGGTAGCCTGTGGATCTCCGCACCCGAGTGCTCAAGCACCGCGAGAAAACGATCGTGCTCTTCGACCGCGCGCCCGAAGTCTGGCGGCGCGGTGAAGTTCAGATCTCTCCATTGGGCATCGATAGCGTCCTGATCGACGAATGCCTCGCGCGCGTGCTTGACCACCACTCGCGCGAGCCGGTGGACTTCCGACTGGGGCATCAATGCATCCTGTGTCGTACGACTCCGACATAGACGGGCAGACCGGCGAGCAGCAGCAGGAATCCCCAGTAAATGGTTTCCGTTCCCGCCCCCGCGATCGCGCCGAGCGAGTAGACGAACGCCAGCGCCGCGATGATCGCCGCGCGTCGGGGCCGTCGTCCACCACGCTCCCCTGTCAGGAACTCGGCCAGCGAACAGAACACGTACGGGATGAGCGTGCTGAGCGTGGCGAGCAGGATGATGAAGGTGAACAGATCGACGAGGCCCCGCGTGTAGTTCATGCCGATGAGCGCGGTCGCCAGCACGCCGGAGATCAACATGCCTCCGACCGGCGTGCCACGGCTCGACAGTCGACCGAACGCACGCGGAAACAGCCCATCGGCCGCCACCGCCATCGGGAGCTGCCCCACGACCAGAATCCACCCGTTCAGCGCGCCGAAACACGAGACGGCGGCGCCCAGCGCCACGACCGACGCGGCACCTTCACCCCACATCGCGCGCGCGGCTTCGGCAAAGGGCGCGGGCGTCCGGCCGAGGGCGGCCGGCTCGACGATCCCCATCACTCCGATAGTGCTGACGATGTAGATGACGGCGGCGAGGAGCGTCGCCGTCATGGTGGCGCGCGGAATCGTCCGCGCCGGATCGCGGACGCTGCCGGCCGGAATCGTGGCACATTCGAGACCAAGAAACGCCCACAGCGTCAGCGTCGTGGTCGCGCCGAGATCCCGGGCGAACGACGAGGCCCCCGCCGGCGCCACTCCGAAGCGAGAAGCCTGGAGCACGAACAGGCCTCCCACACCGATCGCCACGAGCGGCAGGATCTTGAGCACCGTCGTCACAACCTGCACCTGACCGGCCGCGCGGACGCCGCGGATGTTCACGGCGGTCAGTAGCCACACCGTCGCGATCGCCATGAGCGCCGCCGCCGCGGGTTGTCTGACGACCGTTGGGAAAAAAGGATCGAGATAGCCAACGAAGGCGACGGCCAGGGCCGCGTTCGTGCACCAGCAGGAGATCCAGTAGCCCCAGGCGACGAGGAAGCCGGCGAGGTCACCGAACGCGCGGCGGGTGTAGGCGTAGGGCCCACCCGCCGCCGGGTCGAGGCGCGCGAGCCGCGCAAACACGAGCGCGAGCAGCACCGCGCCGATCGTCGACACGAGCCAGCCGAGAAGCCCGATGCCGCCGTACTTCGCCAGCGACGCGGGCAGCAGGAACACGCCGGAGCCGATCATGTTCCCGACGACCAGCGCCACGGCTGTCCAGAAGCCAATCGGCTTCATACATTGAAAATCTGGTGATTGGAAATCGGGCACTTGATTGAGGGTTGTCGAATCTGGTAATTGTCGAATCATTGAAGATTGAATCGACAATACATTTCACAATTTCTCGATTCCCAGATTTTCAATCAATTACCCGATTTCAAATCACCAGATTTCAATGCATGGTTTTCGTCGCCAAACCGTGGCCGAAGGGAAACATGCCCGGGAGCGAGATGGGCAGCCTCCCCGTCACCGGAGTCTCGCCGGCGATCGCCCGGACGGCCGCCGCTTCCGCCCCGTCGAAGGTCTCATAGGTCAGCAACATGGCGGGCAAATCAGGAAGGAACGTGGCCGCGTACGGATTCCCGAACAAGGCGGTCACGAACGGCTTGTCCTGACGCGCCAGGAACTGCAGCAGGCTGATCTGCGCCGGCGAAAGATCCATCCGTCCGCTGTAGGACGCGATCCGCACGAACACCGACGCCACCACGACATCGACCTGCTGGGCCAGCGCCCGCACCAGATCGAATTCCGCCGCCGTCGTGCGGTCGGTGAGCTCGATCGCGGTCGTGTTCGGCCACCGCTGTTTCAGTTCGGGAATGAAGCGCCGGCTCGGCGCGCCCTCGCGCCAGCCGCTGCCGTAGTCGAGCACTGACAAATACAGAACGCTTGCCTCGCGCGGCGCCCTGAGCGGGATCCGACCCTTGTCATCCTTGAGCAGCGTGAGCGCGCGCTCCGTGATCGTTCGCGCGGTTTTCTCGTGCTCGCGCGTGCCGAACCGCGCCGGCAGCTCCTCGAGATTCACGGCGGCGCCCATGTGCAGCCGCAGGCGCGCCTTCGACCGCAGGATGCGCTCGGCCGATCGCAGGATCTGAGCCTCCTGGATCTCGCCGCGCGCGACGGCGTCCTTGATGCCGGCGAACGCGGCGTCGTCGTCCGGCGAGTGCAGGACGGCGTCGGCGCCGGCCTTCACCGCCATCACGGCCGCCTGCGCGGGCGTAAAGTTCCGCGAGATCGCGAACATGGACATCGAATCGGTGAAGACGAGACCCTCAAACTTCATCTCGTTGCGCAGCAGGCCCGTGAGAATCGGACGGCTGAGCGTCGCCGGCACCCCAGGCGTCGGATCGAGAGCCGGCAGGACGATGTGGGACGACATGACCGCGTCGACCCCGTCCTGAATCGCGCGGCGGAACGGCGGCAGCTCGACCTCGTCCAGGCGCGCGCGCGGATGCTCGATGAGCGCAAGGCCGAGGTGCGTGTCCACGGCCGTGTCGCCGTGCCCGGGAAAGTGTTTCGCGGTCGCGAGCATCCCTCCGTCGTGCACGCCCCTGATGTACGCGCCGGCCATCTCGGAGACGAGCCCCACGTTCTCGCCGAACGACCGGATGTTGATGATCGGGTTTCGCGGATTGTTGTTGACGTCGACGATCGGATAGAAGTTCAGGGACACGCCGAGGCTTCGGCCTTCCGTCGCGGTGATCCGGCCGGCCTGATACGCCAGGTTCTGGTCGCGCGTGGCGGCAATCGCCATCGCCCGCGGCAGCCGCGTCGCGCCGTTGACGATGTAGGCAGCCCCTCCTTCGAAATCCGCCGTGGTGAGGAGCGGAACGGCTGATTCGCGTTGCAGGCGGTTCAGCAGGGCCGCAATCTCGTACGGCTCGCCCTTGATCGCCGCGCCCGCGCCCGAGTAGCTCGGATTGAGCAGCACGCTGGGCGTCGCGATGCTGCCGCCGAACACGTGAAGCCCGCCCACCTTCAGGTCGCGAACCAGATGCCGGATCCGATCGAACTCGTCGCTGTCGACGCTCACATATACGCCGTTGATCGAGGGAAACAGGAGCTGGGCGATCTTCTCGTCGAGGGTCATCTTCTTCAGCGTGCGCTCGACCCACTGCTCCGCGTCGCGATCCAGCCGGGGGTCGGCTGTCTGGGCCTGCGTGGTGACAACCAGCGCCGCCACGAGCACGGCCCGAACGAGCAGGGGTGGGGGGCGCATCGCTACCTGCCGATCTCTCTCACCAGATGCCCCAATTCCGGCACGATCAGCTTCGTCATCGCCAGGCGGACCGCCGCTTCAGAACCAGGCAAGGCAAATACCACGCGACCAGAGGCGACGCCGCCGGTCGCGCGACTCAGCAAGGCCGCCGATCCGATTTCGTGATAGCTCAGCATCCGAAAGAGCTCGCCAAAGCCGTCGAGCCGCTTGTCCATCAACCCGTCAATCGCCTCAACGGTCGAGTCTCGGCTCGAGATCCCGGTGCCGCCGGTCGTGATGATGACCTGCACATCGGCGTTTCCAAGCTGCTGGCGGACAACAGCCTTCACGTGTTCCGGATCGTCCTTGACAATCCGCTTCTCGACGACCTGGTGGCCGCCGTCGCGCAGCAGGCGGCAGATCAGCCGGCCGCCGGTATCCGTCTCCTCGGTGCGGGTATCGCTGATCGTGAGGACGAAGCAGCGCGTCGTCCGCGGCGCAGCGGCCTTGTGTTCCAGATGACTCACAGCGCGATTATAGAATGGGCGCCCCAACACGGGCATTTCGTCGGCACTGATTGGGGCTTTATGATGGCTGAGAGCCGAAAGCTGAGAGCTGAAAGCTACAGCGTTTTTCACTTCGCTGTAGCGTAGTTCTCAGTTATCAGTCATCAGTTTTCAGTTATTTGCGGGCGAGATCCGAACTGAAAACTGACTACTGAGAACTGAAACCTGCACTAAGAGCTGAAAGCTGATAGCTTCTTGACATGCGTCCCATCAAGGACACCGTCCCGCTGGACGAGGCGATTCGGCTGATCGACGAGCGGGCGGCGCCGATCGAACGTACCGAGCGG
>JACOUA010000108.1 GCA_016178075.1 Acidobacteriota bacterium | reverse complement strand
CGGCACCGCCTTGAACGCGATGCGGAATGTGGAGAGCAAGGGCGGGCGCAACGGCGCGAGGGGGCCCGATTACTTCCAGATGGATGTCCGGGCCGGCTGGCGGCGCCATCTGGCAGGGCAGAAGGCCCTGGAGGTGTTCCTGGACATCTTCAACATCACGAATCGCGCGAACTTCACCAATCCGTCGGGCGATCGCCGCGTCGCCTCGACGTTCCTCGTGCGTACGAACCTGTACGGCGGCGGCGGGTTCCCGCGTCAGGCTCAGTTGGGCGCCCGGTTCAATTTCTGAGGTTCACATGGTGGCCAGGGTAGGAGCGATTTCGTTGGCGGTCGTGATTGTCGCTGCCGGATCGTTCGCGCAGGCACAGAGCCCCGCGGACGACTCGGCTCCCCGCTTCATCATCTCCGGGACCTCAACGGTACGGGCCTGGTCGTGTCCGGCGCGGGGCATGATCAAGGTCACGCCCGGCAAGTCATCGCCGCCCGCGCCGGGATTCCCTCAGGGCCCCCAGACGGTCATCGTGACGGTACCGGTCAAGGCCATCGAGTGCGAGGAGAAACTGATGATCGAGCATCTCCGCCAGGCCCTCAACGAAAAGGCTTTTCCCGAGATTCTGTATCAGCTCGAGCAATACACGATGACTGGCGAGACGGCCAAGACGACCGGAAAGCTCACGATCGCCGGCGCCACGAAGCCGGTGAGCTTTGATGTCAGGTTGGTGCCTTCCCCCAAGGGAGTGCGAGGGGTGGGAGAAACCACAATCGATCTCACGCAGTTTGGCGTGACGCCGCCCGTCATCTGGCAGGGCCTGTTGAAGGTTGGAAAGGACGTGCGGGTGCGGTTCGAGGCGCTGCTGCAGTCCATGCAGTGAGCGAACCGCCCCATCTTCGTTCGGCTCGGCGCGCGTGATTGTCTCCGGTGGTCTGTTTCTTTCGAGGAGGCGGCACATGGTGAGCAGGAGGGTGGGGGCGATCGTCTTGGCGGCGTGGGCTCTGTTGGTGTTGTTGCCCGGTGGCGTCCACGCCCAGAGCGCCATCGCCGGCGTGGTCAGAGATTCCACCGGTGGGGTGCTGCCGGGCGTCACGGTGGAAGCCAGCAGCCCGGCCCTGATCGAGAAGGTGCGGGCGGTCGTGACCGACAACGCGGGGCAGTATCTGATCGTCGATCTGCGGCCAGGCCTCTACACGGTGACCTTCACGCTGACGGGTTTCAACACGGTTAAGCGTGAGGGGCTCGAGCTGCCGTCGAACTTTACCGCGACGGTCAACGTGGAGCTGCGCGTGGGCACGCTCCAAGAGACCGTTACCGTGTCCGGGGAGTCGCCGGTGGTCGACACGCGGAGCGCCACGCAGCAACAGGTGCTGACGCGTGAGCTGCTCGACTCGGTCCCGACGGGGCGGAACATCTGGGGGATCGGCGCGACCCTCACCGGCGTCACCATCAGTGCGCCCGACGTGGGTGGGACGGCCGGGATGCAGCAGACCTACATCGCCGTGCACGGCTCCGAGCGGCGCGACAACGCGATCCAGGTCGATGGCATGAGCGTCAACGGCATCGAGGGCGACGGCGCCATCCAGAATTACTTCAACCCCGGAATGTTCGAGGAGATGAGCTATCAGACCAGCGCGTTGTCGGCCGAAGTGCAGTCCTCGGGCGTGCGTTTGAACATGATCCCGAAGGAGGGGGGCAGCACCTTCAAGGGATCGGTCTTCTGGTCGCACACGCCGGGCAACTGGCAGAGCAACAACTTCACGCCGGCGCTCAAAGCGACCGGCCTGCGGGCGCCGAACCGCGTCGAGCGCATCTTCGATTTGAACCTGGGCCTGGGCGGACCGATCAAGAAGGATCGACTATGGTTCTTCTCCTCGTTCCGGCGCTGGGGCGTCGACCAGACGGTCACTGATTCCTTCTACAACCTAGATCCGACGCACCGGACATATAGGCCTGACCTGTCGCGGCCGACGGTCGATGACAACGTCATCAAGAGCGGCGTCGTGCGGTTGACGTACCAGATTGCGCAGAAGCACAAGTTCGCGGTCTACATGGACCGCATCGTCAAGTTCCGAGGACACGAGTGCCCGGCGCTCTCGGCCGAAGAGGCCTGCGGCATCCGGTGGCCGAAACGGTACTTCACCGCCCAAGCGAAGTACACCGGGACTCTCAGCAGCAAGCTCCTCGTCGAGTTCGGCTGGTCGGAGAACGATGAGACCTATAACACTGGCGGGTCGCAGCCGAGCGTGAAGCCGGGGGACATCGGGCGTTTCGACAGAACGACCGGCGAGCGTTGGGGCGCCTACGTGAGCGGCGGCACGACGCCGAATGCCGCCCTCTACTTCCGCGTCCCCGATCGCCACACGGTATCCGGCGCGTTGTCGTATGTGACCGGATCACATGCGCTCAAGACCGGATTTCAGCTCGGCAAGGGTGGAAACCGACACCAGCGCGGCGTGAACGGCGGGATCGACCTGGTTCAGGAGTACCGCAACGGCCGGTTCGTGTCGGTCATCGTGCATAACACGCCGCAGGAAGCGGCCGAACAGATCAAGCACGATCTCGGGATCTACGTGCAGGATTCCTGGACGTTCAAACGGCTGACGGTCAATCCGGGGCTGCGCGTGGAGCTGTTCAACACATGGGTCCCTGCCCAGGCCTCGCCGGCCGGCCGGTTCGTGCCCTTCCGCCAGTTCGACAAGATCGAGAATCTCCCGAACTGGAAGGACACCGCGCCTAGGTTTGGCATCGTCTACGACTTGTTTGGCGATACCAAGACGGCGATCAAAGCCCACATCGGCAAGTACATGCGGGCGTACTCGACGGTCGGCTTCGCGCAGGTGTACAACCCGATGGTCTTCGAGACGGACCGCCGGAATTGGACCGATCTCAACGGCGACGACATCGCGCAGACGAACGAGATCGGGCCGGTCAATACTCCGTTCAATATCAGCGGCGTCAGCAACCGAACTCCGGATCCGGACATCAAGCGGCCGTATCAGTGGGAGTACAACCTCGGAATCCAGCGGGAGCTCACGCGCGGCGTCTCGGTTTCGGCGAACTGGGTGCGCCGGGACTTCCGCCGGCTGATCTGGACCGATAACGTGCTCACCACGTTCGATGACTACACGGTCGTCCAGATCCGGAACCCATTAGATGCGTCCGAGCTGATCCCCATTTACAACCTCGCCGTGGCCAAGCGCGCGCAGGTGCAGCGGGTCGACAAGAACTCGGACCAGAACCGCCGCTGGTACAACGGCTTTGATGTCGGCGTCACGGCCCGCGTGGGCGGCGGCAACATCTTCGGCGGGGCCAGCACCGGCCGCCAGATTACGGTGAACTGTGAGGTCGACGATCCCAATGCGTTGCGGTTCTGTGACCACCGCGAGCTGGATGTCCCGTATTTGACACAGTTCAAGCTGGCGGGGTCGTACCCGCTGCCGTTCGACATCCAGATCAGCGGCACCTGGCAGGGCTGGCCAGGCGTGCCGAGCGGAACCGACCGTCAGGACGCCGACTTCAGTGCCGCGGTCAACCGGGTCGTCGACCCGTCTCTCAACGTGAACTACATCGTCGACCGGACGATCGTGGCGACCCTCACCCAGTCGAGCGTGACGGTGCCGCTCATCCGGCCGGGCACGAAGTACCTGAAGCGCTGGAATCAGGTCGATGTCCGGTTTGCGAGGAAGTTCCAGATCCGCAACGTACGAGTGCAGGGGCAATTCGACATCTTCAACCTGACGAACTCGAGCAGCGTTCTGAGCGTGACCGAAACGTTCGGATCAGCGCTCGACCGCCCGAGCTCCATCCTGCAGGGGCGGCTGTTCGCGGCCGGAGCGCAACTGACCTTCTAGGGACGCAATGAGAACGCCTGACAGAAACTCGGCGACGGAGTGATGTGATGGAGTGTGATGTCATGAAGAGAATCTTTGTTCTGCTCGGCGCACTGCTTCTTGTCTCGGCCGTGTGGCCCGCGGCGGTCTCCGGCCAGCAGGTGGGCGACAGCGCGACGATCATTGTGCCCACCGGCAAGATCACGAACCTGAGGCAGGTGCTCATCGTGAAGGGCCCGCCCAAGGCCACCGCGACCAAGGTGGGAAATTGTGGCTCCGGTGGAGTCCACTTCCAGGACGCGGAGCTCGTGGATCGTGACGCGCCCCCCGGGCGAGGCGGGCGCGGTTCGGCCGCGTCACCCGAGAAGATCCCCACCGTGGCGACCGAGGTGGCCGTCATCATGCCGGGTGCGGCCGGCTTCAAGGAGTTCAAATCGGGCTGGCAGGTAGGCAGCTATCGGACCGGAGGAAAATGCGGTCCAGGCTACGACATATATGTTGGCCACATCATCGCGATGAAGTGACGGACACTCGCGAGTCCGGAAGCTACTGACGCAGTTTTCAGTTCTCAGTCGTCAGCTTTCAGTTCGGATCTCACCCGCGAGTCACTGAAAACTGATGACTGACAACTGAGAACTACGCTACAGCGAAGTAAGAAACGCTCTAATGCCGAAGAATTCCGAGAGGTGGAGTCATGGCGAAACAGACTGAAAGGAGCTCGGGGTCGTCGCGTCGGAGCTTTCTTGCTGGAGCGGCGGCCGGTATCGCGGGAAGCGCCTTGCCGGTTGGAGCGCAGGTGGCGGCTCAGGCTCCGACCACGCAAGAGATACGGACTGATGTCGTCGTCGTGGGAGGTGGAATCGGGGGTCTGACCGCGGCGGTGTGCGCGCAGAAAGCCGGCGCGCGTGTCGTGGTGATCGAAAAGGCGTACGAACCCGGCGGGACGACGGCGCACTCCGAAGGCGGTGTCGCGAACAGCACGTACGAAGATATGCGCGCGAACGCGCCGGAGGGCGATCCCGACGTTCAACGCACCGTGTCCGAGAACGTCGACAAGTGGGGCGAGCTCATGAGAAGTCTTGACGCGCCTGTCGGGGGTGGTGAAAAGCCAGGCGCGGGCATGTCCATCGCGCCCGTGATGTGGGTCAACTTCATGGTCAGGACGATCGAAAGCGGAGGGGGCAAAGTCCTGGTCGAGACCCCGATGCTCCGGCTGCTGACCAATCGGCAGGAGGAGGTGATCGGCGTCCTCGCGGACAGTCCCAAGGGACTGATTCGCATTCTGGCCAAAGCGGTCGTGCTCGCGACGGGCGGATGGATGACCAACGCGACGCTCGTGCAGCAGCACATCACGCGGCATTTCGGAAGCTTGCGCCAGCGCAACGCGTCTTTCTACGATCGCAAGCCTCCATTCCTCGGTGACGGCCTGTTTGCCGCGCTGCAGCTCGGGGCGCAGCCATCGACTGGCGGTTTTGATTCGTTCTACGGCCATCTGCTGCCCGCCCGGCCCGGGAAAATTACGAACCCCATGTCGAACTGGTCCGCCTACTTTTCGCCGTGGTGCGTCGCGGTGAACAGGTTCGGCCGGCGTTTTACCGATGAGGCTCAGGGCAAGCTCACGGGCAGACAGATGACCCGACAGGGCGAGCAGATGTGCGTCCAGGAAGTCGCGCGGCAGTCCGACGCGATGGCCGCGTACGTCTACGACGACATCGTCTACAAGCAATACGCCTGCGAGAACTGCGGCCTGGGCGGCATCGACAAGTACATCGCCTACAAGATGTCCGGCGCGCCCACTGCCATGGCCAATACACTAACGGAGCTCGCCAGACAGATGGAAGACTGGGGCGTCGGGATGTCGGCCGAGCTCATCGTTCGCGACATCACCGAGTACAACCAGGCCGCCAAGAACGGAAAGACCTGGGCCCTGCCCGTTCCCAAGACAAGCGCGAAACATGCCCTGGCTGTCGAGAATCCTCCCTTCTATGCCATCTTGGGACAGGCGGGCATCACCTCAACGCACGGCGGAATACGGGTCAATACCCTCGGCCAGGTACTCCACCGCAGCGGCAAGCCGATCCCCGGCCTTTTCGCCGCCGGCGTCGATATCGGCAATTTCAACAACTGCACGTACCTGGGGAATCTGACGCTCGGAGCCGGGTACGGCTACGTCTCCGGGAACAATGCGGCGAAGCAGCCCGCCCCCAAGGGCGGCTGGGGAGCCAGCCCGACGACCAGCGCATGAAGGATCGCCAAATCCTGACCGCGCAGCGTGCCAGCAGGCGGCCGAAGTGGCAGAGTGTTGGGACTGCCCGGCTGCCCGCGGCGTTCGGGCTCGGCATGGCCGGTCTGCTCGTGCTGACAGTCCTCGCGGTGAGTTTCGCGCAGACCGCCGCCCCTTCGGGCGAGGAACTCTACGTTGATCGCCTGGGATGCTGGAATTGTCACGGAACCGCCGGACGGGGAGGAGAGGCGCACAGCCTCGTCAAGACGCAGTTGCCACTCCGGCGATTCATCAAGCATCTGAGGCTCCCGAGCGGATCCATGCCGCCGGTGCCGGCCGTCCTGGCATCTGATGGCGAGCTGGCCACTGTCTATCAGTGGTTGGGTGGCATCGATGCGGTCAAGATCCCTCCGCCGATTGCGGTCGATCTCAAGGGATCGAGAGTGACTGCGGGCGGGTCAACGTTCGTGGAAACCAACGTTGAACTCGGCGTCGTGAAATCGGAGACGAAACTCGGCGCTGACCCGGAGCGGCGTCACTG
>JACOUA010000107.1 GCA_016178075.1 Acidobacteriota bacterium | reverse complement strand
GGCGCTGGGACTGGCCGCCGGCGCGACGCTGGTCGACGCCGCGCGGCTGGCGAACTACGCCGCGAGTGTCGCGGTCGGGAAGTTCGGACCCGCGGCGGTCACGCCGGCGGAGTTACTGGCGGCGATTGAAGACGCGGTGGTCTAGAACAGCTGTCAGCTGTCAGCTCTCAGCTCTCAGCCAAGAGCGATTGCTTCAATTCAGTTGAGGACTGAGATGTTCTGGCTGAAAGCTGAGAGCTGAGAGCTGAATGCTGAGAGCTTCTCAGTGCCTGAAATGCCGCCGCCCCGTGAACACCATCGCCAGGCCGTGTTCGTCGGCGGCCGCAATCACCTCGGCGTCGCGCACTGATCCTCCGGGCTGCACGACGGCTGTCGCCCCCGCTCGCGCGAGCGCCACCACCCCGTCCGGAAACGGAAAGAACGCGTCGGACGCCGCGACCGAGCCGGCGAGCTGATCGTTCTTGCCTGCCTGGCCCTCACGCCGCTCCCCCGCTCTCATGACCGCCACCTTGACGGCATCGACGCGGCTCATCTGCCCGGCGCCGATCCCAAGCGTCCGATCGCGGCTCGTGAAGATGACGGCATTCGACTTGACGTGCGCGCAGACGCGCCAGGCAAAGCGCAGCGCTTCCCACTCCTCGTCGCTGGGCGCGCGGTGCGTCACGACGCGGGGGCGTTCGGTGCCCGTGTCCTCGTCCCGAGCCGCGTCGTCCCTCGACGAAGCTCGGGACGACCCTGAGGCTCTCGAAGGGTCGAGGGACCTGTCCCGAGCCCCTGTCGAGGGACCTGTCCCGAGCCCTGTCGAGGGACCTGTCCCGAGCCCTGTCGAGGGACCTGTCCCGAGCCCTGTCGAGGGACCAAGGTTCTCGGGCTTCGATGACTTCGTCGCCATCCTGACCGAGCAGGCCGCCCAGCACCGAGCGGTACTCGTGACGCGGCTGTCCGAGGCGGATGGCAAACGCGGGCGCGGACGACAAGACGAGGCGCAGGTTCGGCTTCGAGGCGAGGATCGCTCTCGCGGCCGCGTCCACGCTGGGCGCCGCAACCGCTTCGAGAAACGTGGACACGAGCTCGCGGGCCAGCGCTTCATCGATGCCGCGATTGACCGCCACGATGCCGCCGAAGGCCGACAGCGCGTCCGCTTCTCTGGCGCGAATGTAGGCCGTCCGGATGCCGTCCGCGATCGCGACCCCGCACGGGTTCGTGTGCTTGACGATCGCGGCAGCCGGCTCATCGAACTCCGCCGCGAGCCGAATGGCCGCGTCGAGGTCCATCAAGTTGTTGTACGAGAGCTCCTTGCCCTGCAAGATCGCCTCCGACACGTCGGGGGTTCCGACCGGGACGAACCACCACGCCCGCTGATGCGGGTTCTCGCCGTATCTCAGGCCGCGCGCCTTCTGAAAGCGCAGCGCGAGGTCCAGGGTCTCCAAAGACGAGGCTGGTCGTGGGCGCCGCACCCATGCCTGGCCGGCGCTCTCGATCCGGCACAGCTCATCGGCAATCGCCGCATCGTAGGCGGCCGTATGGGCGAACGCCTTTCTCGCGAGCGCGAGCTTGAACTCCCGCGACGGCCCGCCCGCCGCGTCGAGCTCGGCGATGACCTCGGCGTAGTCATCGGGCGACACCACCACCAGCACATCGGGGAAGTTCTTCGCCGCCGCCCTGACGAGCGACGGCCCACCGATATCGATCTCTTCGATCAGGCCGTCGGCGTCGATGTCCGCCCTGGCAGCGGTCTCGACAAAGGGATAGAGATTGACGACGACAAGGTCGATGGGGGCGATGCCGTGGCGCGCGATCGCCTCGCGATCGTCGGATCGATGCCGTCGGAAGAGGATGCCGCCGTGGATGGCCGGGTGGAGCGTCTTCACCCGACCGTCGAGCATCTCGGGCACACGGGTGAGCTCGGCGACCGGCACGACCGGAACGCCCGCCTCGCCCAGCGCGCGCGCCGTGCCGCCGGTCGAGACGATTTCCCAGCGACGTTGACGGAGGGCCCGGGCGAACTCGATGAGCCCCGTTTTATTGGAAACACTGAGCAGTGCGCGCATCGGACGCTCGTGACTCTTGACTTTCGTTTGATCGTCCCGTATTATTTTTCAGGCGCTATTGGTTTCGTAAGCGCCGTAAGTCGAGACCGCGCGCGCGGTCTTTTTTTATGCTCCCGCGGGCGGCGAAGGTTCGAGGGAGTGGGTTCGTTCGTGGCGGCCGGTGGGGCCGCGAAAGTGCAAGAGGGAAAGAATGCGTATCACAGGCAAGGTCAAGTGGTTCAACAACGCCAAGGGCTACGGGTTCATCGAGCGCGAGTCGGGTAGCGACGTGTTCGTGCACTATTCGGCAGTCTCGGGCAACGGCTTCCGTTCGCTCGAGGAGGGCCAGGCGGTCGAGTTCGAGATCGTCGAGGGTCCCAAGGGCCCGCAGGCCGGCAACGTCACCAAGGTTTGACGCTTGACACCATCCTGAGGGCAGCGGCGGCCGCCGCTGCCCTCAGGGTGCTCGCCGATCCCGATCCAATCGAAGTGAGAAGTAAGAAGTGAGAAGTTAGAAGCCGACTTCTGCCTTCCGACTTCCGACTTTCTCACTTCTCACTTCTCACTTCTCGACGAGCCCTCGCCGTGAGACGAACTTTTCCGTCTTTGAGGGACGCCCGAAACGCCACTTCCCCGCTGCCTGACGCGTGGAGCTCCGCCACCTGTCGGCGGATCATGTCGGCGAACCTGTGAAACGGCACCGTCCGCTCGCCGAGATCCTGTCGCGTTCTCACAAGCGTCTCGTACAGGCGCTGCACCTTGTCGATCTCGCTCACCGGATCCGAGATCATCGTTACATGGAGGACCTGCTCCCTCGCGGAGCTGCCTGCCTCGGGCGCGCGCGGGTGCTCGGCCGCGCGGCCCAGCGGCGCACCGCCCACCGCGGCGAACGGCGTGGGCCGGCCTTCCTCGCGCGCTTTCATGGCCCGATCCCACAGATCGGCGAACGCGGCAAATCGCTGTTGCAGTGTGCTGAAGCGAAAGCGATCGGCCGTGTTCGTCATCGGCGCGCGGTCGTAGCGCCTGACGATCGCCTCGACGCGCGCCCGCTGGTCCGAGGGAGGCTTCAGACGCGCCCCGGCGAAGAACATGTTGTATTCGATCTCGAGACGCCGCATCTCGTTCTCGAGGGCCTGCAGATCCGGCGGGACGTCGGAGGTGGAGGACATCGCGCGCGCTATTCCAAGTATTCCAGGAGCAGGAACCAGATGAGCGGCAGCCACAGCTCGCGCGCGTAGGGCACCGGCCGATCGTTGACCAGCACCTCGGCGTCATTGAGGTGCTCGACGAGCTCCCAGAGCTGGCGCAGCTTGCGCACGTCGGAGGCGGGATAGCGCGCACGGTGCAGAACCGTCGTGCCGTGCCGAACTTCCCGGTAGTCCGCCGACTCGCGGGCCAACGCGACGGCCCGCTCGTAGTCGGGCGAGTCGAACGGCGGAAACACGACCGTCACCGAAAACGGCCCCTCGTCTGCCTGACCACCGTCGAGCGCGGCGCGGAGGTCGGGATCGAGCGCGGCGAGCTCTTCCGGCGTCGGCTGCTCGGGCACGTCCACGTACGGCCAGAAGCGCTCCCGCGGACGAAAGCGCGGGACCTCCTCGTCGCTTGAGTTGGTCGTTTTGGGTTCCTGGCTCACACTCGGCGTCGAGTCGGTAGTCGATAGTCGATAGTCGATAGTCGGTAGTCGATAGTCGGTAGTCGATAGTCGGTAGTCGATAGTCGGTAGTCGATAGTCGGTAGTCGATA
>JACOUA010000106.1 GCA_016178075.1 Acidobacteriota bacterium | reverse complement strand
TTGTGCCGCCTCACGCCCGGCGCGTTTCCAAAAAAGGCGATGTTCGTCAACAGCGGCGCGGAAGCGATCGAGAATGCGGTCAAGATCGCGCGGCACGCCACGGGGAAACCTGGCGTGCTCTGCTTCGACCACGCCTTCCACGGCCGCACGCTCCTCACGCTGTCGCTGACGAGCAAGGTCGAGCCGTACAAGGCGGGATTCGGCCCGATGGTGGACGACGTCGTGCGCTCGCCGGTCGCGTATTGCTACCGCTGTCCCGTCGATCGGACGTATCCCGCCTGCGAGATCGCGTGCCTCGAGCTCGTGGAACAACGCCTGAGGAATGTGGCCGAACGGTCGACGATCGCTGCCGTGCTGTTCGAGCCGGTGCTTGGGGAAGGCGGGTTCATCGTCCTCCCGCGCGAGTATCTGAGCCGGCTCGCTGCGCTGTGCCGGTCCCACGGCATCCTCGTCATCGCCGACGAGATTCAATCGGGGTTCGGGCGAACAGGCCGGATGTTCGCGTGCGAGCACGCGGGCGTCATCCCGGACATTCTCGTCACCGCGAAATCACTGGCGGGTGGGTTGCCGCTCGCCGCTGTCGTTGGCCGAGCGGAATTGATGGATTCGCCCGGCGTCGGGGGGCTCGGCGGGACCTTCGGGGGCAACCCCCTCGCGCTCGCCGCGGCTCACGCGGTGCTCGACACCTTCGAGCAGCAGAACCTTCTCTCCCGTTCCGAGGTGATCGGCGCGCGCGTCGAGGCGCGGGCGCGCGCGTGGGCCGCGACGAGCCCACTCGTCGGCGACATTCGTCGCCTTGGCGGGATGGTTGGGATCGAGCTGGTGCGCGATCGCGCGACGAAGGAGCCGGCCAAGGATGAAACGAATCGAATCGTTCGGATGGCCTGCGAGCGCGGCCTGATTCTGATGCCGGCCGGGACCTACGACAATGTCATCAGGATTCTGGTCCCGCTTGTCGTTTCTGACGAGGAGCTGGACGAGGGTCTCGACGTGATCGGTGCGTGCCTGGAACATGTCACGCGCCGTCTCGACGTGGCGCAGACCTTTTAGGTCTGCCTCAGGACGGCGCGGGGCAGTCCTGACAGGCCTCCACTACGTACGCATAGGCGTTACACCCCAGCCGCAGGCGCGGCAGTCCCTGATCGTCTGAAGCTCGCTGCGAAGAACAGCACGGCGCCGGCGAGCATTCCATACAGCCCGAAGATCAGCTGCTGCCTCGTCGCCGCCGCAGCCACGAGCATCATGACGATCAAACCGACGATCGGCACGGTCGCGCCAAACGGGGTCGTGTAGGTGGCCGGCTGGACCCGGTCCGCGTACTTCGGCCGCCTCAGCGCGAGCGTGGCAGCGCAGGTGCCGCTGAGCGTGACGATCCTCACCAGTGCGCTCATCGCCGCCATCGTGACGTACGAGCCGCTCAACGCGAGCGCCAATGCCACCGCCGCCGTGAACACGATCGAATTCGCAGGCGTGCGGTACTTCGAATGAATCCTGCCAAAGAAAACCGGCAAATCCCCGTTTTCGCCGAGCGCGAAGACCAGGCGCGAGCCGCTCAGGATCTGGCCCGTCAGATTGCCCGTCATCGACAGGATCGAACCGACGCCCATCATCAGGGCGCCCGCGCCGCCCAGGAAGACCGCCGACGCATCGGCCAACGGCGTCTGTGATTGACCCAGATTCGAGAGCGTGCCGAGCGCCACGACCTGCCCCAGCGACATCACCGCGGCGACGATGAGGAGCGTCGCGATCATCGCGAACGGCACGTGCCGGCGAGGATTGGTCGCCTCACCAGCCGGTATCGGGATCACGTCATAGCCGCCATACGTGAAGATCATCAGGAGCGTGGCCTGCGAGGCCTGGTCGATGGTGATGGGCGGGAAGGGTCCGATGAGCGACGGCTGCAGATAGAACGCGCCAATGACGATGAAGACCGTAAGGGGGACCAATTTGCCGATCGTCAGCGCATTCACGAGCCACTTGCTCTCGCGAATGCCCCGCACCTGAATGAACGCCAGCGCCAGGGTCAGCCCGACGATGATCGAGGCGCGCGGCACGCCGAGCCTGACCGCGGGCCAATAGAATCCGAGTGCGAGGGCGAGCCCGTTGATGACGGACGCGTGCGCGGTCGTCCGGGCCAGCCACTGCATCCAGCCGACCTCGAAAGCTACGAAGCGCCCGAACGCGACGCGCGTGAACAAGTACGGACCACCGGTCCGATCGAAGCGGCTGCCGACTTCGGCGAAGCACAGTCCGACGCACAGCGACACGAGACCCCCGAACCCGAAGGCGACGATGCTCCAGCCGCCGACGAGCCCGGCGATCTGCGACGGCATCAGGAAAATCGCGCTCCCGATCACCTGGTTCACGCCGATCGCGGTGAGGTCCCACTTGCCCAGCTCGCGTCGCAGGGTTGGGGCCGCTTCGGGGGGCGTCATGGGCAGGGTTGTATCACAATCTCCGCATTGCGGATTGGCGATTGACGATTGAAGATTGTTGTCGATTGACGAACGCAGATTGACGAATGAAGGACGATTGATCAAAATCACACGGAATTTCTCCGAATCGTCCTTCATTCCTCAATCGTGTCATCATCAATCGTCAATCAATCTGCAATCGCCAATCCGCAATCGACAATGCCGAGCTTTTCTCACAAAGTCGTCCTCATCACGGGCGCCTCGTCCGGCATCGGCGCGGCGCTCGCGCGCGCGTTCGCGCGTCAGGGTGCGGACGTCGCGCTGCTCGCACGTCGCACCGATCGACTCGGCGAGGTCGCAGACGAGGTACGCGCCCTCGGTCGCCGGGCGGCCGTGATC
>JACOUA010000105.1 GCA_016178075.1 Acidobacteriota bacterium | reverse complement strand
CGTCGATTGAGGTGTATGGATTGGATCGCCCCGAGCTGGCAAAGCTGCGAAACGACCGCCTGGTAGACCTTCAAGGGCTCATGGAGAGGATTCGCATCGCCATCAAGCTCAAAGACGGTGCCGGCGGCGCGGATGCCACACGGCTTTTCGATCTCGAGGTGGAAGCGCTCAAATACAAGCTCGGACCCGGTCAGACCTATCTCGAGATGGCGCGCCAAGTCGTGAAAGGGTTTCTGAAGTCAATCGCGCACTGAAGAGACAGCGAGGCGACGCCTTGACCACTCGATCACGACCAACGAAGCTTCTCTCCGGCACCCGGGTCTATCTGTCGGGCCCGATGGACTTCGTCGCGTCGCGCGCCGCCGAAGCCAAGCACGGGTGGCGGACGCGCGTCGGCGAGTTTCTTCGTGCCATGGGCGTCACGGTCTTCGACCCATGGACCAAACCCGATGTGCGCGGCCTGCACGAGTACGGCCGCGAAGGGATCGACACCGACAAGATCCGGCGGCAATGGACATTCGCGCCCGGGCCGGCAGGCGCGAGCCAGCGCGCGCGGATTTCCGGCAAGTTCTGGGAGTCGCTGCACATCGATCTGCGCATGGTCGACACCAGCGACTTCGTTGTCGCCTACTGTCCGACCAACCTCTACAGTGTCGGCACGCCGCATGAAATCGTGGTCTGCCGCCAGCAGCGCAAACCGGTGCTGTTCGTGAGCCCGGCGGTTACCTTTCCGCCGCTCGAGAGGCTGAGAGCTCACCTGAGGGGCAACCAGAGAGGAATGAGGCTTCTGAAGCGTCTTGAAAAGGAAGTGCCCATCAAGGAAAACGCCGGTGGCGTGCCGAGCCTGTGGTACATGACGCTGGTGGGCACAGAGCGATTCTTCGATGGCTTCGGGTTCGAGCCGTACCGCGAGCGCTTCAAGTGGCGACGCATCCCCCTCGACGCGCAGGAGAGCGGGCGGACACTCCAGCGCCCGTTGCTCCCGTTCCTCGAGGCGCTCAACCATCGCTTGCCCAGGCGCTGGAACAATGCGCTCAAGCGGTACGTGCGCGATGACGAGTGGCTGCTCTGGGAGCTCAAGAAGGAGCGACAAGGTCGGCGCTGACGCGCCGTCCGGCTCAGGGGAGACGCCGGCCTCAGGGCTTCACAGCCGGGTACTTGATCCCGAGCTGCTCGAGATACGTCTTGTACTTCGTCGGGTCGTAGTAGTACTTCTTCATCTCCGGCCGGTACTTGTCCATGATCGCCTTGTTCAGCCAGATGGCCGGAGGATCGTTCTTCGTGATGAAGGGGATGTACTTGCCTTCCTTGGCCTGGACGTTGTTGAAATAGTCCCATGCCGCCTTCACGAGCTCGGGCCTCGTCATCACATCCACGAGCGTCGCGGCCATGACCTTCGCCCCGGCCGTCGCGCCTTTGTGCGCGATGGGCGTCGCCATCGAGATCGCATTCGACCAGTTGTGGCCCGGAAGGTTGGGGATGTTCGACGGATAGCGGAGCGTCACGGTGGGGACGTTCCACGAGATGTCGCCGATGTCGTCCGATCCGCCGCCGCGCTTGTCCTCTTCCGGCACGGGCGCCTCGAGCTTGGCGATCTCGACCGCCAGGCCGTCGGGCTTCACCTTCAGCTCGCGCTGCAAGGCTTTCGCCAGCGTCTGATCCTCCTCGCTCCACGTCGGCAGCCCCACCTCCTTGATGTTCTCGTACACGGCCTCGGCCACCGCCTTGTTCATGTGCTGCGGCCAGGCCGTGCCGAGAATCCGCGACGTGAAGCTGGTGTTGGTCATCACGGCGGCGCCCTGCGCCATGGTGTTCCCGATGTCCCAGAGCTCCTTGATGTGCGGGTAGTCGGTCTCGCGGAAGTAGTACCAGACGCTCGCATTTCTCGGGACGACATTCGGCTGGTCGCCGCCGTTCGTGACGACGTAGTGCGACCGCTGCGTGAGCCGGAGATGCTCGCGCCGGTAGTTCCACCCGACGTTCATCAGCTCGACCGCGTCGAGCGCGCTCCTCCCCCGCCACGGTGCGCTCGCGCTGTGGGCCGTCTCACCGTTGAAGGTGTACTCCACCGACACGAGACCGTTGCCGCTCCCCGACCCCCACGAGACGTTCAAGTTGTTCCCGACGTGCGTGAAGAGCACGATGTCGACGTCCTTGAAGAAGCCGTCGCGCACGAACCACGCCTTCGCGCCGACCAGCTCCTCGGCGACGCCCGGCCAGATCTTGATCGTCCCCGGCAGCTTCTCTCGCGCCATCAGGCGCTTGATGACGAGCGCGGCCGTGATGTTCACCGCCTGACCCGAGTTGTGTCCCTCGCCGTGTCCCGGCGCCCCCTCGATCATCGGGTCGTGGTACGCAACGCCTGGCTTCTGAGACGCTTGCGGAATCCCGTCGATGTCGGACCCGAGCGCGATGACGGGCTTCCCCGACCCCCACGTCGCCATCCAGGCCGTCGGAATCCCCGAGAGGCCTTCCTGCACGGCGAAGCCGTTTTCGGTGAGGATGCTCTTCAGGTAGCGCGAGGTCTCGAACTCCTGGAACCCGAGCTCGCCATAGCTGAAGATCGAATCGACCATCTGCTGCGTGAACTCCTTCATGGAGTCGATCTGATCGATCGCCTCTCTCTTCAGCTTCTCGAAGCGGGCATCGACCTTCACGGTCGCCGCGGCGACCTTTTGCGCGTCGCCGGGCGTTTGGGCCCGGCTGGAGCCGGACACCACGTCTGACGCTCCAGGCTTCTGAGAGCCGATGGCGAGGACGGTCGTCAGAACCACGGCCAATCGGTCGGATCGCATGCTGGCCTCACAAGAGTTGACGATCCAGGATAATCGTCCTTTATTCTTGGCAATGTCGATCCAATCGTCAATCATCAATCAATCGTCAATCGCCAGTCATCAATCGCCAATTCTGTGACCCATTACACGGCTCCACCAGGTCTTCGAGGCGGGCACCGCATGACGCTCTACGTCTGGGGCCGGCCCCGACACTTCCCCGCCCTGCCCGCGCCTGCCGTCCGCTACTTCGACGTCGCTCCGGGGGCGCGCGTGATGGCGCACTGCCATTGGCAGACTTCGCCCGCGAAGCATCCCACGCTCGTCGTCCTGCACGGCCTCGAGGGATCGAGCAGCGCCCCCTACATGCTCGGCATCGCGGACAAGGCGTGGACGCGCGGCTTCAATGTCGTCCGGGTCAACCAGCGCAACTGTGGCGGCACCGAGCACCTGTCGGACAGCCTCTACCACTCCGGCCTGACGAACGATCCCGACGTTATCATGCGAGAGCTGATCGAGGTCGACGGGCTCCGGGCGATCGGCCTCGCCGGGTACTCGCTCGGCGGCAATCTGTCACTCAAGCTGGCCGGGGAATACGGTGAGCACGCGCCTCGCGAGTTTCGATCGGTCGTGGCGGTGTCGCCGACCATGGAGCTGGCGGTGTGCGTGGAGGCGCTCGAGCGGCGCGACAACTGGATCTACCAGTGGAACTTCGTGCGCAACCTGAAACGGCGGATGCGGCGCAAGGCGCGGGCGTGGCCCGGCAAGTTCCCGCTCGACGCCCTTCCATCGGTCCGGACCGTCCGCGAGTTCGACGAGCGCTTCACGGCGCCGCACCACGGCTTTCGCGACGCGGCCGACTACTATCACCGCGCCAGCGCCGCGCGCGTCATCGCGCAGGTGCGGGTTCCGACCCTCATCGTCACCTCGCAAGATGACCCGTTCGTCCCGACCGCGCCGTTCAGGGATCCGGCGGTCGCCAAGAATCCGTCCGTGACCGTCATGCTGACGCCACACGGAGGACATTGTGGCTTCTTCACCGCCGAGCGCGACGGCTACGACGGCTACTGGGCTGAGCAGACGGTCGTCGACTGGACGGAGCGACACACGAAAACGGAAAACGTAGAACGAAGAACGACGAACGAAATCGAACGAGGCGAATAACGAAGAACGAAAAACGAAGACACAAAACGGA
This sequence comes from Acidobacteriota bacterium, assembly GCA_016178075.1. Taxonomy (GTDB): domain Bacteria; phylum Acidobacteriota; class Vicinamibacteria; order Vicinamibacterales; family JACQTH01; genus JACQTH01. The sequence continues at coordinate 12,908 of JACOUA010000105.1, read as the reverse complement.
AACCCACGGCGACCCCTTCGTTTTTCGTTCTTCACTGTTCGGTCCTTCATTCGTCATTCCATTCGAGATCCTCCCTCGCTTAGAATGTCGAATCCTCCGAGTGTCATCCGGAAAGGAGACGAGCCGTGAGTCGTGTGTCGAATGTGGTCGCCACCGCCGTTGCGTGCGCAGCCCTGACAACGCTGATGCTTGCGACGGCCCATGCGATCGGGCGGAGTGCTCAAACCGAATCAAAGGGCAACCCTGAAGCGAGAACCCTGAAGAACCCGGTGCCCGCCAACGCGGAATCCGCGGCGGCCGGCCAGCAGGTCTTCCGGAAGTACTGCCGCTTTTGCCACGGGGACGAAGCCAAGGGTGACGGACCTCAGGCTCCCAAGGGATCGCATCCGGCCAACCTGACCGACGACACCTGGGATCACGGATCGAGCGACGGTGAGATCTATACGGTCATCCGCGACGGTCCGGACCAGAAGTCCGTCATGAAGCCGTACAAGAGCAAGCTCACGGACAAGGAACTGTGGAGCCTCGTGAACTACCTCCGGAGCCTTGTCTCGACCACCAAGAAGGATTGACGGATTGAGAATCGCGGTCCTGATCGCGGTCGCGATGGCCGGTCTGGCCTGCGGTCCGCCCGGCCAGAGCGTCTCATCGCGCGGCCAGGCGGGAATGCTGCCGCCGCGCGAAGCAACGCCGCCGACCTTTACGACGGCCCACCGGACGGTCGCCGACGCCGCCAGGGACTTCTTCGGCATTCGGCGGGACGCGCAGCAACCGATCCCGTTCCCGCACAACGTCCATATCGCCAACAAGCTGACGTGCACCGACTACTGCCACGAGGCCGTCACGAAGGGACCGAGAGCCGGACTCCCCGGCGTGAAGACGTGCATGATCTGCCACGAATCGGTGGCGACCGATCGGCCGACCGTCCAGCAAGTCGCTGACTATCAGAACCGCGGTGTCGACATCTCCTGGCAGCGCGTCTACGGATACGCGCCGGAGGCGCACGTGCGGTTCAACCATGCACCTCACATTCGCGCCAAGGTCGAGTGCGCGACCTGTCACGGGAACGTGGCGCAGCAGACGGTCGCCGAGCGGGTGGTGGATCTCAACATGGGGTTCTGCGTGAACTGTCACCGGACGAAGCAGGCGTCGAACGATTGTCTGACATGTCATTTCTGAGGCGCAGTCAGTGAACCCGAGTCCCGAGTCCCGAATCCCGAATCCCGAATCCCGAGAGCGTATGGATCGCCGCGAATTCCTGAAGGCCTCCGCGATCACCGGCGCGAGTGCGACGCTCGCCGGGTGTGGCCACCCCGAGCATCAGCTCATCCGCTTCATTCCGGAGGAGGAGCTGGTCCCGGGCGTCGCCACATGGAAACCGAGCATCTGCCCGTTGTGCCCGGCCGGCTGCGGCCTGCTGGTGCGCGTCATGGAGGGCGACGCCGAGGTCGTTCGCAACGGTCAGATCGGCCTCATCAAGATGGGGCTCGCCAAGAAGCTGGAAGGCAACCCCGCGCATCCGATCAGCCAGGGGAAGCTCTGCGTGCGCGGGCAGGCCGCGATTCAAATCACCTACCATCCCGATCGCCTCAGGCATCCGCTGAAGCGCACCGGACCGCGGGGCGCGGGCGCCTTCCAGGAGGTGACCTGGGATCAGGCGATCGACGAGCTGGCCTCGAAGGTGGGCGCGCTTGCCGAGGCCAACAACCAGGGCGCGCTTGCATTCTGGATGCGGCCCTCGAGGGGCCAGCGGCGCGAGCTCGTCGCGCAGTTTCTGCATCGATTCGGCGCGCCTCCCCCGTTCTCGTTCGAGCTGTTCGGCGAAGACGTGCTTCGCCGCGCCAACGCCCTGAGCTTCGGACGCGAGCAGCTCCCGACGTTCGATCTCGCGCGAACGCGGTACGTGATTTCCTTCGGCGCCGATTTTCTCGGCACCTGGAACTCACCTGTGTCGCAGAACATCGGGTACGGCCTGATGCGGCAGGGACGGCCCGGTCAGCGGGCCAAGCTCGTGCAGCTCGAGCCGCGAATGTCGCAGACAGGGGCCAACGCGGACGAATGGCTGCCGATCAGGCCCGGTACCGAGGGCGTGCTGGCGCTGGGGCTTGCGCACGTCATCCTCAACGGCCGGATGAGATCGGCCGACGCCGCCGGCCGCGCCGGGACGCTCGTCGACGGCTGGATGAACGGCCTGCCGGACTTTACGCTGCCACACGTCGAAACGCTCACCGGGATTGCCGCCGCGCGCGTGGAGCGGATCGCCCGCGAGCTCGCCGAATCCGCGCCGGCGGTGGCGATCATCGGGGGCGCCCCGCTGGCTCAGACCAATGGTCTGTTTCACGCGCTCGCGGTCAACGCGCTGAACGCCCTCGTCGGCAGCGTCGAAACGCCTGGCGGCGTCTTCTTCACGCCAATCCCCAACGCATCCTCGAAGCCTGATGCGGCTGGCGAGCGCGAACGGCGACGGCAATCGGCAGCTCCGACGCTCGACAAGCTCGCCGCCGGGATTTTGTCGGCCGAGCGCCCGCCAATCCAGATCCTGCTGCTGGACGAGGCGAATCCGGTCTTCGCGGCGCCGCCCGCCTGGCGCGTGAAAGACGCGCTGCAGAAGATTCCGTTCATCGCGAGCTTCGGGAACTTCCTGGACGAGACGAGCATCCTCGCCGACCTGATCCTTCCGGACCATTCGTTCCTCGAATCATGGGTCGATGATGTGCCCGAAGCGGGCACGACGATGGCCGTGGCGAGCGTGGCGCCGCCGGTCATGAAGGCATTACATCAGACGCGGGCCATGCCCGACGTCCTGCTCGACGTCGCCCGGCGTCTTCCTCGTCTCAATCCGCCGCTGCCGTGGCAGACCTTCGAGCAGATGCTGCGAGCGTCGTTCGAGGCCCTGCCTGCGCGCGCCGCCCCGCAAACAACGCCCGGCGTGCAGCCGGCCGTTGACGTGTGGAGCAAAGCGCAGGAGCAGGGCGGCTGGTGGGCCGAGACGCCGGCGGGGACCCGACCGCCGCCGAACGTAGCGACACGAGACCCTGGTCGGCCCGTGAGTTTCGTCGCGGCGAGATTCGACGGCGAGACAAACGAGTACCCGTTCCACTTTCTGCCCTACGCCTCGCAGGCGTTCCTCGACGGATCGCTGGCCCACCTGCCGTGGCTCCAGGAGCTGCCGGACGTCGTCACCACGGCGATGTGGTCGAGCTGGGCGGAGATCAACCCGAAGACCGCCGAGCGGCTCCAGATCGCCCAGGGCAACGTGGTCGAGATTGCGTCGCGTCACGGATCGCTTCGGGCACCGGTTCTGCTTTCGCCAGGCATCGCGCCTGATGTGATCGCGATGCCGGTGGGACAGGGCCACGAGCATTACACGCGGTACGCGACCGGTCGGGGAGCAAACCCGATCAGCCTTCTCGCGCCGATCGTCGAAGAAGAGACCGGAGCGCTGGCATGGGCCGCCACCCGCGTGCGGGTCTCACGAGTCGTCGGCGCGGACCTCCAACTGATTCTGTTCGCGGGCGCGCTGAGAGAGCGCCCGCACGAGCACGAAGGACGGTAGGCCGCGGCTCATGCCGCGGCAAGCCCAAAGGGCGAGCCAACCGACATGCCACATCGATGGGCCATGGCCGTCGATCTCGACCGCTGCACCGGATGCGAGGCGTGTGTCACGGCGTGCCACGCGGAGAACAACATCCCGACCGTCGGCGACACGCAGGCGGCGCGCGGCCGCGCCCTCCACTGGATGCGGGTCGAGCGGTACTGGGAGGGCGAGTTCCCGGACGTCCGGCTGAAGTTCCGGCCGGTGATGTGCCAGCAGTGCGACGCCGCGCCGTGCGAGCCGGTCTGTCCGACCTACGCCGCCCATCACACCGACGAGGGACTGAACGCGCAGGTCTACAACAGGTGCATCGGCACCCGGTACTGCGCGAACGCCTGCCCGTACAACGTCCGCTTCTTCAACTTTTTCAATCCGAGCTGGGACAAGCCGCTGCATCTGCAGTTGAACCCGGACGTGTCGGTGCGCGAAGTCGGGGTGATGGAGAAGTGCACGTTCTGCGTGCAGCGCATCAAGGCGGCGGAGGTTCAGGCGAAAGCGGAGGATCGATCGCTCAAGGACGGCGAGCTCAAGCCGGCCTGCGCGCAGGCCTGCCCGGCGACGGCCCTTGTGTTCGGCGACCTGAACGATCCGGAGAGCGAGGTGTCCCGGCTCTCGCGGTCGCCACGCGGCACCAAGCTTCTCGATGATCAGGGCACGCAGCCGAAAGTCACGTATCTCCAGCGACAGTCCAGCGAATGAGCCCCACGACCGCCCGCCAGATCGGCGACGACCTGCTGCGTCCCCTGCTCCACACGTCGTGGCGCTTCTATCTCGTCGTCGCACTCCTCGGCGGGATCGTCGCGTCCGGTCTGGGCGCCTGGGCGTATCAGGTGTATCAGGGCTTCGGCGTGACGGGCATCAGGTGGCCGACGTATTGGGGGTTCTACGTCACGAACTTCGTCTTCTGGATCGGCATCAGTCATGCGGGCACCCTCATCTCGGCGATCCTGCGGCTGGTGAACGCGCGGTGGCGGCGGCCGGTGACGCGCTGCGCCGAGGTCATCACGGTCTTCGCGCTGATGATCGGGGCGATGTTTCCGATCATCCACCTCGGCCGGCCCTGGCTGTTCTTCTGGTTGATCCCGTATCCCAGCGAGCGCCAGATCTGGCCCAACTTCCGCTCCCCGCTCGTCTGGGACTTCTTCGCCATCAACACCTATCTCGCGGGCAGCCTGTTGTTTCTCCTTCTGCCGCTCATCCCCGACTTCGCGCTGGTGCGCGACCGGACGACCGGCTGGCGCAGGAAGATCTACGGTGTGCTGGCGCTCGGGTGGCAGGGCACGACGAAGCAGTGGCACCGATTGGAATCGGCCATGCAGATCATGGCCATCGCGATCATCCCGGTGGCGCTCTCGGTCCACACAGTCGTGTCCTTCGACTTCTCGATGGCGCCGGTGCCGATGTGGCACTCGACGATCTTCGGGCCGTACTTCGTGGCCGGCGCGATCTTCAGCGGCATCGCCGCCCTCATCATCGCGATGGCGTTCCTGCGCCGGTTCCTGCACCTCGAGGACTACCTGCATCCCGTGCACTTCGAGAACCTCGGCAAGCTGCTGCTGATGATGAGCCTGCTCTGGACGTACTTCATCTTTGCCGAGCGGCTGACCGTGTGGTACGGCAACGAGCCGTCGGAAATGGCGGTCTTCTGGGCCACGCAGCGCGGCGAGTTCGCCCCGCTCTTCTGGACGATGATCGTGTGCAACTTCGTGATCCCGTTTCCGATCCTGTCGCTCAGGCGACTGCGGACGATCGCCGGAACAGTCGTTGCGTCGTTCACCGTGCTGGTCGGAATGTGGCTCGAGCGATTTCTGATCATCGTGCCGTCGCTGTCGCACAAGCAGCTTCCGTACAGTTGGGGCGTGTATCGACCGCGGCCGGTCGAGATCATCATCACGATCGCGACCTTCGCCGCGATGGCGCTGCTCTACGTGCTGTTTTCCAAGGTCGTGCCGATCATCTCGATCTGGGAGCTCAAGGTCGGCGGACAGTCGATGCCGGTCGTCACACCGAAGGAAGAGCGGGAAGCGGACGGGTTGTGGAGGGCGCGGCCGTGAGGGCGCTCTACGGGTTGTATTCGCACCCGGACTCCGCGCAGCGCGCGGTCGACGCCTTGCGGGTGGCCGGCGTGCCCGATCGCCAGATCGTCGTGATCTCGTCCGAGCCCTTCGAGGAATACGAGTTCAGCCACCGGGACAAAGCGACGTGGCTCTACAAGATCGCGTGTCTCGGGGGCGCGACCGGCCTGGCCGCCGGCTACTGGCTGACGTCCACGACCCAGCAGGCGTGGCCGCTCGCGACCGGAGGCATGCCGATCGTGGCGATGTGGCCGAATCTGATCGTGATGTTCGAGCTGACGATGCTGGGCGGGATGCTGGCGACGGCGGTCACGCTCTTCGTCACCGCCAAGCTCCCGAGCCCGAAGCCGGCGCTCTACGATCCGGAGGTCTCCGACGGCAAGATTCTCGTCGGCGTCGAGGAGCCGCCGGGTTCGGTCATCGACGCCGTCAAGCAGGTGTTCGAGGGCGCGGGTCTCCGAGAAAAGAAGAAATAGATCAAAGAGAGCCAAGAACGATGGACCACACCTGTATCACCGGCCTAGCTTGTCCAACTCGGTCTGAATGATCGGGACGAGACCGAACAGCGCAGGGAAGTGCTCCACACAGAAGTTGAACACCGCATCAGGATCCGCGATCAGTCTGGCGCGAGCGACGTTGTTGTACTGCGTTAGGTATCGTCCAAGCGGCTCGCAGGAGTCGTCCACATCGTGGGCCTCCCACGATTCTGCCTGGTCGCCTAGTGCGCTGCGCAAGGCTTGCCCGAACGCCCTGCGTTCTGGCTCTTTGACCCTGAAGTCCTCCAGCGTGTCCGTGTACACCGATAAGTACGGATAATCGGCCTCCACCTTGCGGAACCCCAGGGGGCAGAACCCGCCGACCACGAGGCGTACGCGAGGCCCCCTGCGTTTGTCCGCCCAGTTGGTCGGCCAAGCGAAGATCTCTGAGTTTCTCGCGTCGGCGTCGACAACGAACCCCTTGGGTCCCGCCCACCGTCCGAGGCGCTCCTTGACGATGTCGATGACCGCCTCAACTCGATCCTGGAGGCTGCGGTGCGCCTCGATCAGGCCGATCACATCGTCCCAGCGCTCGAGGACACATCGTCCCAGCGCTCGAGGATCAGACGCTCGAGATCACTGTAGGCTGCGGGCATATCTGCTCCTGGTTTACACCGAAACGCCTTGCGAGCTACGAAGAACGACAAAGCGGTCTAGCAGATCGCGCACCAGATCTACTGCCGTACAGCCGCGCTGCGTTCTTTCGAACGGCGTGACCCTTGTAGCGATGCACGCGCCCTTCGCGCTGCTCGAGGTCCACCGGGTTGCTGGGCAGGTTCCAGTGGACCACTGCGTGGCAGTACAGATGGAAATCCAAGCCCTCCTGCCCCACGGAGGTCGAGCAGAGCACGAATGGCCAGAACGGCGAGTTGAACGCCGCGCGGACATCATCCTGCCGAACCGCGCCGGCGCCCTCATCGCTCTGGCGCGCACCGAACCGCGCGGCGAATCGCGCGCGCATGCGCTTGTCGGTCAACGTGATCTCGTCAGCATTCACGGCGATGGCGTCTACGCCGACATTCGCAGCGCGAAGCTGCAGCGCCTGGGCGATACGCTTGGCGACGGCTCTGGCCGCCTCACGCGGCGGCCTGTGTGCAACTCCCTCCCACTCGAGCAGCATGTGGACGTATTCGTCGAGGACGGCCTGCAGTCCGCCGGCGACGCAGTACTCCGCGACGCGGAGCCAGTACGGCTCCTGATCGTTCATCGATCGAATGAGCGCCGCCACTTCCGGCAGGTTGAAGAGACTGCGGAATCCCCACGCGATCCAGCCGGCCTTGTTGCGTAGATAGGGGCGCTCGAGCGCGGATGCACCGCCGCTGATTCGAGAGAGCGCTCGAAGAGCGACGACCGCAGGTCCGCCGACGGCCAGGCGGGCCAGAACCGCGCAAAGATCTTGCGGTTGTGGACCGAGCTTCAGCGACTTCACCGCCAGTCGCCGCGCCTCGTCCACGTGGTCGCTCCACGCGTCCTGGCCCTCGGCATCTCCCTCAGTTACGCGGGCTGTGCAGTCCTCTTCGTCCTCTCGCGCCTCGTCGCCGCGCCACACCTCCGCGAGCGAATCCTGGCCCAACCAGTTCTTCGCGGTCTGCGGGTGGAGCTGCAGGTCCAGAAGAATCGGCGCCGCCCAGTACCAAGTCTCGTCCGGCTGCCCAGATCTCTCCCCTGACTTTGGCAGTTCGTCGAGCAGACGTCGAAGCTGCCCTTCAACCAGGCTCAGGACCTCGGCTTCGGTCGGAGGCGCGGCGCCTTCATGCGACACGAACCTCAGTGGATCGCCCGCGGCGGCGAGTGTCATGCTCGGATACAGCAGACCGAGCAGCGACAGGTTCGCTGGCCGGTCGCTGCTCCTCGTGAACTGCAACAAGGCCGTGTGCCTGGCTCGCCCTTCCGGCGTATTGGGCCGTTCGTCGCTGGCGGAATCGTGACCGAACATGCGCCGCTCGACCTCGTACGACAGGAGTGCGGCCACGACCTTCGGCACGACCTTCCATGACGAGAAGACGAGCCGCTTCGTGAACCGGTCCGCATCGAAATCGGCGAAAGGCACGCCGACCTTGTAGTACGGAAGAGCGGGAGGCATCCACAGAAGCCGCCACGTGCCGCTATCCACGACGTCGGCCATAAGGTGCCTGAGGGGGGCGTTCCGAGGATCGAGTTTTCGATACCGCTCGATGTCATCCCAACTGAGAAGCGCCTCGCCAACGCCGGACAGATTTTGGCGCAGTTCTTTGCACCGACCCGGTATCCCGACTGCCTCCTTGAACGCTTCTTTCAGTTCGTAATCGTCCATGAAGTTGAGGAGATAGGGCGCCGACTTCCAGTACTCGATGATGTCGTGGTGATCGAGGGCGCGTGCAACCCGCGCGAGAGCTACATACGACGTCAGATCCCCTCGATCGATCGTCATCGGGGCTGGACGGACCTCCGCCAGCATTCCATTCCGATCCGGCGTCACGGCCAGTCTCTCGGTCCGCACCATCACTTGCTTCAGTTCGCGCTCCACCGCAGCCTTGCACAGACGAAGCCCGTCTTCTGCGGATGCGTTCAGCCTGAACAGCTCGGCGCGGTACTCGCCCAGGTACGTCTTGAACTGCTCGGTCTTGGACGCGTCGTTGTGCAGAAACCCAACCGTCTGGAGGAAGTCGCGGAAGTGTTCGTCGCCCTTTGTCTCGCCGCTGGTCGTGTACATCTTGTACGGAGTGGCCGACAAGAGCAGGACGCGAGCGTCTCCGAACGCGAATAGCCGCCGGGCGAGATCACTTGCCTGATCGGTGCCGTCGAGCAGGTGTTTGAACCGCTGGAACTCGTCGAGAATGATCAAGTCCTGCTCCAGCGCCCGCAGGCAACTATGGGCCAGTTCCAGCCTCAGACGCCCGATCGTACGGCGCTGCAAGGTGCGATCATCATCCGGTATCACCGTGCGCGAGTACGCGAAGCGTTCGCAGAGCTGTGCGAAGGCGCTGTTCAGATCGGAGACGCTTTGGAGCTGCTGCCTGAACGCCTCGCGAAGACTCGCGTCCACCTCATCGTGCGCCGCGTCCTCCACACGCGCGCGAAATCGCTCTCTGCGCTCAACGCCACCCTGGAGCGCGTTTCTCGCGCCTGCGTCTCTGAGCTTCCAGTCGTCTGGCAGGAGCCAGTACAAGAGTGCCCGCTCTTCAGCCGTCCCGAGGTTCGAGCGGAGATTGAACGACGTCTGCGGCGTCAGCGAAACGAAGTTCAGCTTTCGTCGTTCCAGGCCGTGCACGAACTTCGGCAGCAAGGTGATTCGCGACGGAAGGCTCGCCTCCTTGGCGTCCATCACGTTCAACCGATTGATGTTCTGACGGGCGATACTCCCGTTCGAACAGATATACACAATGTCGATCCGTTTCACGGTGTCCCAGAGTCGGTCGATCACCTTGGCGACGATGCCACGGGCGACCAAGGTCTTGCCGAGTCCGACTTCGTCCGCAACGAGGAAACGGCGTACCGGATTCGTTGGCCGGTACATCGCCTCGAAGACGTGCTCTACCGTGTCACGCTGAAAGTTCTTCAGGCGGAGCAGCTCCGCACGGACATTCGGCCTCTCTACTTCGTGCACGCCTTGATCTCCTGCCGGAGACCCCAGATCGGTTCCCAGACAACATCGAATCCGGGAGGAAGCAGCTCCCGAGCGTCTTCCTGCTTACGGATATCGTCCACCAACGTTGCGACGTGATCGAGACGCTCTGGGGCCTGTTCCAGCGTTCGCATGAATGCTTCGAGTAGAGCCGATGACTGTGTCTGCCCGCCCCCCCATGGCACGCAGAGAGTTTCCGTGTTGCTCGATCCGCATGCGCTCGGCGAGCTCGATGCCCTCGTCTGATAGGAGGAGCAGTAAGTACTGGAACAATCTGCGCCGATCCTTGAGAACGGAGCGCAGAAGGCGTTCTCGACGATCCGCCGGGGCGCCTTCGAGTGGCAGATTGAAGACAAAGGTCTCGATCGAGTTGCGGCCTTCACGTGATGCCCGGACCTCAAACGCGATGAAGCCCGACAGGCCCTCCACGGAAAGCGCCGGAAAGGTCACATCGACGGCACCTGCGTCAACCGGTCGCGATCGCCCCTTCCCGACCGTGACGGGCCAGCACGAAACGCTTGTTTCCGCCGGGAGATCCTTCAGCGGAGACGTGGAGATAATCCGAAGATCGTAGCCGCCTTCGGCTTCAACGATAGTCGCCTCCAATCCGGCGCTCGATAGCGAGTCGCGAACCCGGTCGATCGCCGCACGAAGGCCGTCGCCGATTTCATCGCGCTGATCCGGCGCATCCGGTGCCGACATCTCTTGCAGAAGGTCAGCGAGGCTGGTCTTTCCATCTTCACTTTGCAACAAGGCATCGATCCCGAACTTGCTCTTCGGACCAACGAGTTCGACCAGGAATTCGACGTTCCTGCTGAATCCTGACTCGGTCGCATTCGCCGAACCTGTCCACACGCGCGCATTCCAGCCGTCGTCGACGATGTAGCATTTGGCATGAAGTCCTTTGCTTGCGGGCACCTCTTCCACATCGGTACTCGTCGGGCTCGCCTCGCTGGCCAGCACGAAAAACCGTTCGGTCTCAGGCGTGCGGCAGGCTCCTTCCTTCAGGGTTTCCGGCCGTGTCACGAGAATGGACCCCTTCCGGCCCTTCGTAACTCGGCGCAGCCCGTCCTGCGACACAAACGGCGAAATGATCAGAATTCGGCCGTCAGTTCCGTCGAACGGTAGCGCCGCGCGCCTGCCGGCGCCGAGCGGATGGAACCGGTATTCGTCGAATCCCTCGGGCAGCTCGAATTGCACCCGGCGAACCTCGGCCTGAATGCGGTCGACGCGCCCAGCGATCTCCTGAGAAACAGTCCGAAGCGCCCGCGCGGGCAGCGCCTGAACGAAGTCACCCAGGGGGTGATTGGCGGCAATGGCCTTCTGACGATCGAGGAGCGGTCCTTCGAGTGTCAGGCCGGTGTCCCAGCACCTATCGAAAGTCAGATTGCGTGACAGGCACGCCAGTCGGTACCTCACGCCCTCATCAGGGCCGAGAAAACGCAGGAGCCACACCTTCGAATGGAACGAAGCGCCGGGACCTGGTCGGCGGCACTCGATAACGGAGTGTTCAAGGTACTCGAGCTGAGGGAACTGAGCCTTCGGGAACGCGATCTGGCCCGCCTGGCAGAACACGGTGAGGCGGTCCGCGTACCGCCGCAGGCTCTCGAGGAGCGTCAACGAATCGTGATTCAGCAACTCCGCCTGATCGTCCACCTCGAAGAGGCTGAACGCGACCGGCGCCGTGAGCAACGCCAGCAGGTCGAGCGTGTACGTGGTCGCCACGGCGATGTCGAGTCGGTGATCCTCCGGCGGTCGCAGGATATCGAACAGCAGCGTACGGGCGTGCGGTTCAAGCATCGGCCTTCTCCTCCAGCGCCTCAAGGATGTCTCGCGCGATGCGTGCCGCGTTGGGCCATCGATATGTCAGCCGCCGAGTGCCCGAGTCGCCGCCCCACCGCTCCCGCGCCCGCTGGTTGTCGATGCGAGCGAGCGGGCCCTTCAGCGATCGTTCCCGCTGGTGGATCAGCTCTCGTGCGTCCCGCAGATCCGAAATTTTTTCGAACTCGCGGCGGTTCAGCGCCAACTCCCACCAGCGCTCGACGAAAGCGCGAGTCTGCAGACTGATCCGGATCCCTTCAGACTGAACGCATTGCCAAAAGTCCGCGCTGTTCCACGATTCCAGGTCCGGTAGCCGACCGCCGATCATCGCCGCCCACTCGCCCAGTTGTTGGCGGTACGGTTCGACCGAATCCTGAGGCGGAGTGAGCTCGGCGAGCATCAGGTTGTACAGGAGCGAAGCGCCGTGCATTAGCTCGGAGAAGTTCTGGCCGTGCCAGAGTTGATCGCGGATTGTTATTGAGAACTCGTCACGCCTCGGGTGCGCCCACGGGTATTCCGTCTCGTCTCCTGCCCTGGTGGCGTTTGCGATGTGAGCGAAGAGCGAAGATGGAGCATTTACGGCGATGCGTTCACGCAGGTATTCGGCTTCTCGGTGCGTGAGGCCAAGCGATGCCTTCTCCGGAAAGCTCGCAGGCGCTTCAGGCAGACTCGGATGCCAGTTCGGCCCAGCGGCGCCAAGCACCTCACCGTCATCGGTCTTCACGCCGGCGCGCCTGCGCCGGTAGAACGCGTCCAAGGATTTGTGGTAGCTGTCCTGCGAGCCATTGAACAGGCAGATGTCCAGGCGTCGGAGGCCGGTCCAGTAGATGTTGCTGGGCAGACGCTGGAGGGAGCCTTTCGCCAGCTTGCCAATGACGCCATCCGTCTCACCGGCTTCCAAGAGGCGGTCGATCAACCGGAGCTCCTCGCGCCGCGCTCTTCTCGCAACGTCCCCAGAAGGGACCCGATCGGCCTCAAGCTTCAGGTAAGTCCACGGCACGAAGAGGAAGTACCGCGCTCGCGTCTGCGGCGCGCTCGTCCCGGGGAACAGCATGTCCGCGAATGCATCGCGGATCGTGCCGAGTCCGAGCTCGTCGACGGTGCTCTTTTCCTTGAATAGGTCGAGCACGTCGAGCACCTTGCGGCGCTGTTCTTCTGAGTAATCGAGCCAGGCGAATGTGGATGACATTTACGCGGCCGTTACGATGACCTGCTTGCTCAAAATCAATCCATTGTGGACAACGCTACGGCCTTCAACCGGTTCCGCGGTGGCCACT
>JACOUA010000073.1 GCA_016178075.1 Acidobacteriota bacterium | reverse complement strand
ATGAGCGGCTTCCAGCGCGTCCGCGATCTGAAGCTCAATTCCCAGGGCTTCGCCGCCGGGAATGGCATGATGGCCTTGGGCTGTAGGCTTCGGGCTTTCGGCCGCACCCAGGCCCGGAGCCTGAAGCCCAGAGCCTGAAGCCAGTCTTTCAGCGAGCGTCTCCCGCTCGACCAGCTCCATCACGAGGAAGTGCCGGCCGCGGGCTTCTTCCATCCCGTAGAGCGCCGCAATATGCGGATGATTCAGCGAGGCCAGCACCTTCGCCTCGCGCTCGAACCGCGCCACCCGATCAGCGTCGAGTTCGAGGACTTCGGGCAGGACCTTCACCGCCACCGAGCGACCGAGCTTGGTATCCGTCGCGCGATAGACTTCGCCCATGCCGCCCGCGCCGAGCATGGCGACCACTTCGTACAATCCGAGGCGAGTACCGCTGGACAGGGTCATCCGGCTCGCGTGATGCGAGAGCATACTATAGCTTGCGCCCGGCGCGGTCAGACTATTAGACTTCTGATATGAGGACTATTGCAGTATCAATAGATGAGCCTACAATCCACGCGCTCGACCGCCTCGCCGGCCGCGGCCGGCAGCGGCGAAAGCGATCGGAGCTGGTCCGGCAGGCGCTGAGTGAGTTCCTGGCGCGCCGGAAGCGTGAGGCACACGAAGACAGCGAACGGGCGGCATATCGACGCCACCGGGGGCGGCTGGCCCGTCAGGCCAGAGCGCTGGTTCGGGAGCAAGCGACGCCATGAGGCGCGGCGAGGTGTACCGCACCCGCGAGCGCGTCGTGGAACGGGGCGACAAACCGGGTTTCTACGTCATCGTGTCGCGGCTCATGTTCAAGCACAAGCTGAAGACCCTCGCCGGCCGGCTGTCGCTGGTGAAGCTGCGGGAGTTGGATGGGGCGCTCGCACGAGCGCTGGATTTGCCGGACCGGGTCTGACTGCCTCAACGCGTCGGCACGCGCTGCTTCAGCTCCTCGAACCAGTTCACGACCACCTGGAACTGATTGGGTGTCGCCGATGGTGACTGGACGCGTCGACAACTCCGACGATGTGTTCATGAGATGACCGGTGCCCCACCGCTCACGGCGATTCGCTTGAGCGCTTGATCCGCGAGACTGTAGAACGCGATGGATCGGCCGTCCGGCGCGAAGACAGGATTGAAGACACCCTGGGACAGCTCCGTGGCAGGCCTGCGGCAGGACATCGCGAGCCAGCGCTTCGAGATCCTGAAATGGGCCTTCCTGTTCTGGGTCGGACAGTTGTTCGCAGTCGCCAGCCTCATCGCCGTGCTGATTCGGCATCTGCGACCCGCCGGTCGAGACGCCACACGCGCACCACCATCTGACGGCGATCAATAAGGCCACCAGCGGACGGTGAATGCGACCGCATGCGTGTCAGCGCGTTAGAATGACGGAGTCCGAAGCCGCTCGGAGGGCATATCTATGAAGAAAACGGCCTCATGGCTTCTCCCCCTCGCGCTGGTCTGGGGCGTTGCGCTCCTCGCGCGGCAGCGCGGACCACAGGGCGCGCTGACGCCGGAACAGGAGAAGATCCGCGCGGCCCGCGAAGCCGCATCCGGGCCGAACGCGGTTCGTCCGATCGACATGCTGGATTCGGTCTGGATCGAGGAGCTCTCTTGGATGGAAGTCCGCGATCTGATCAAAGCCGGAAAGACGACAGCCCTCATCGGGAGCGGCGGCCTCGAGCAGAATGGTCCGTACGAGCCGACCGGCAAGCACAACTTCACCCTTCGGACAACACTGGAGGCGACGGCGCGAGCGCTGGGCAACACGCTCGTCGCCCCGATCGTCACGCTGGAACCGGGGAATCCAGACCGCGAGGGACTGACGCCGGGCAGCGTGTTCATCACGCAGGCCACCTTCAGGGCGGTCCTCACGGATATGTCGACGAGCCTGAAGAGCATGGGCTTCAAAGACATCGTCATGGTCGCCGACAGCGGCGGCAATCCTCCCGGCATGATCGACGTGACAAAAGCGCTGAACGCCAAGTGGAACGGCACACCGGCACGCGTGTTCTATATCCCGGAGTACTACGAAGAGGACAAGTGGAGCTTCAGCTATCTGAAGCAGCTCGGCATTCTGCAGAAACCCGACGTGCAGTCGGCCACGCGCTACGACATTCACGATGACTATCATTACGAGTCGCTCGTCGCGGTCACCAATCCCAAGCTCGTTCATCCCGACCAGCGGATGAAGGCCAAGAGGTTCAGCATCAACGGCGTCGAGATCGGATCGGTCGCCAAGATGGTCGAGAACGGGAAGAAGCTCGCGGCCTACCGCGCCACGATTACCGTCAACGCGATCAAGAGGGCGATGGCGACCTTCAAGTCCACGGATCGGTAGCCCCTCGAAAACCGGTATAGTCGGGGTGCCATGGCCGACCGCTTCTCGAACGTCGAGGCGCAGATCGACGAGGTGCTGCATCGCCTGAACGACCTCGACGGCCGCCTGCGCAGCGTGGAAGCCGGCCTGGCCGCCGCGGCGCAATCTGCCGCCGGCGCAACACCCTCGACGCTGGCGGATCACCTTCCCGGGCGCCGCGTCACCCCACTTCTCATCGCGTCGCTGACCGGTCGTACCTCCCTCGTGCTCGGCGGCGGCTATCTGCTGCGCGCTCTGACCGAAGCCGGGCTTGTACCGCGCCCGTTTGGCATCACCCTGGGTCTCGCGTACGCGATGGTCTGGCTGGCGCTCGCCGATCGCGCCGGTGCGGCCGAGAAGCACGCGAGCGCCGCGTTTCACGCACTCGCTGCAGCCGCGATCGCTTTTCCCCTTCTGTACGAGTCGCTCGTCAAGTTCGGACTGCTGGGTGCCTGGAGCCTCGCGATCGCCATGACGGCGGTGGCCGCGCTGGGCATGGCCGTCGCGTGGCGCCGGTGCCTGCAGGCCGTCGTCTGGATCTTCTCCACGGCGGCGATCGGGACCTCGGCGGTCCTCTTGTGGACGGGCGGCGAGCCGGCGCCGTTCGCGCTTCACCTCGTGGTGCTCGCGGCCGTCACCTACGGCGTCGTGGTGACGCGGTCCTGGTGGCGTGCGCTCTGGCCGGCCGCGCTCGTCGCGGATGTGGCGGTCTTCTGGGTGGCGCGAGAGGCCGTCCGGTTGCAGGACTCTGGGGCTGCGATGCTCGCGCTGGCCACCGCATCGGTGCTGCTGGCGACGACGATCGGCAGTTTCGTGATCCGGATGCTGGCGCGCCGGGAAGACGCCATCCCCTTCGAGATCACGCAGTCGGGCGCCGCGCTGCTCGTCGCGTGCGTCAGCATGGGATATGTGATCCGCGCGTTCAACCTGAACGGCATTCCGTTCGGGAGCGCGCTGGTGGCCGCCGGCGCGTCGGGCTACGGGCTGGCGTTTGGCATCGCGGCGCTCACGCGACGGACCTTCCACTACGTCGCGGCGCTGGCGCTAGCGCTCGTCGTCGCGGGTGGCATCCTGACGTTCCGGCCGTTGGCCTCCGCCTCCCTCTGGATCGCCCTGGCGATGGCCGGGACCTGGTTGGGCCGGCGTACGGCGTCCACCACGCTCGCCGCTCACGGCGGGACGTACCTCGTGGCCGCCGCGGTCGCCTCGGGGCTGGTCGTCTACGCGGGGCGCGGCTTGATCGGGGACTCCCTCGCGTCTCTTGTGGATCTCACGCCGATCGCCTGGCTCACCCTCGCCGCGGCGGGCGCCTGCAGCGCCATCGCGCCCGTCAGCGTCCGGACGTTCGGCCCGAATGTCGGCACGATCGCGGGGCGTCGATGGTCGGTGGGGCTGCCACGCGCCGTTGCGCTGTCGCTTCTGGTCCTCTGCTGCACCGGCGTCGCGGTGCTCTGGGTCGCCTCGTCCGCGACCGCCCGCACCGGTCGCGACCTCTTGTGGGGATTGGCGACGATTCGGACGACCATCCTGGCGCTCGCCGTGGTGGTGATTGGAGGCCTCGCGCGAGGTGGCCGCGTGCGCGAGGCGGGCTGGCTGATCTACCCGCTCCTTGTCGTCCTCGGGCTCAAGATTCTGTTCGAGGACTTCCGACAGAGCGAGCCGGCGATGCTGTTTGTCGCGCTCGTGGTCTACGGCAGCGCACTCATCTTCGCGCCGCGGCTCGCGTCGAAGTAGGGACTCGGCTTTGGAGGAACGGCTCGGCATCCATCGGGGCCAGTATAGACGCTCGCCAAAAGACAGATGCTCTGTATGCTCTGCGCGCTCTGTGGTGACCGTGAAACACCTAGCGCGGAAACACCGGCGGCGCCTCAGGGATCGCGGCGCCGTCGTGCCGCGGTTCGGACGCGCCGAAGTGCACGCCGGCGCCGTTGCTCATCACGGCCTGGCCCCATCCGAAAGCGCCGCTCCGCGGCGGCACGACCCTCAGCTCGTGTCCAAGCGCCTTCAGCTCGTTTCTGACGGATTCGGGCACGAGCTCTTCGATCTGCACGTCGCAGCCCGTGAACGATCCTTTGGTGAACCGGCCCGCCTCGAGCGCCTGCTGAATGTCCATCCCATAATCGGCGATGTCGGCGACGAACTGCGCATGCGCCTGCGCCTGGTTGAACCCGCCCATGATGCCGAACCCGATCCTGATGTCGCCCTTCTGCATGAAGGCCGGGATGATCGTATGGAGCGGCCGCTTGCGCGGCGCGAGGACGTTCGGATGCCTCTCGTCCAGCGTGAAGAGCGCGCCGCGATTGTGGAGCATGAAGCCCGTGCCGGCCGGCACGAGGCCGCTCCCGAACGAGCCATAGAGACTCTGGATGAGCGACACGATGTTGCCATCACGATCGATGACCGACAGATAAATGGTGTCGCCCCCCTGCGAATTCGTGAGGCCCGAGAAGTGCGACGGCTCCACGGCGCACCGCGCTTTCGCTGGATCGATCAGCTTCGCGCGCGCCTTCGCATGCTCCTTGTTCAACATCTGCGGCACCGGCGCTTTCGCGAACTTCGGATCCGCGACGTAGCGAAGCATGTCCGCGTACGCGAGCTTCTTCGCTTCGATCATGACGTGCAGTCCCTTCATGCTGTGGAACCCGTACTCGCCCATGGGGAACTGCTCCATCAGATTCAGCATCATCAGCGCCGCGATGCCTTGCGTGTTCGGCGGCAGCTCCGACACCGTCCAGCCCCGATACGTCGTCGAGATCGGCTCGACCCATTCGGCCGTGAGCTCGCGCAGATCCGCGGCCGTCATGGTCCCGCCGTTCTCGCGTGAGGTGGCCAGAATCGCCTCGGCGGTCTTGCCGGTGTAAAACCCCGCGGCACCTTTTTCCGCAATCAGCCGCAGCGAGCCGGCCAGGTCGGGGTTCTTGAACACCTCGCCGGGCTTCGGCGCGCGGCCGTTGATGAGATACGTCTTCGCCGCGTTGGGGGTGGCCGACAGACCACGGGCGGCCCGGTCCCAGCCCTCGCCGATGACCTCGGTGATCGGGAATCCGTGCTCCGCATAGAAGATGGCCGGCGCGAGACTGTCATAGAACGACAGCGTCCCGAACCGCGATCGCATCGCCTCCCAGCCGGCGACGGCGCCCGGCACCGTGACGCTGTAGATGCCGCGATTCGGCATCCGTTCGAGCCCCTTCGACCTGAGGAGCGTGGCCGAGAGGCCCGTCGGCGCCCATCCGCCGGAATTCAGACCGTAGAGCTTCCCGGTCTTCGCTTCATAGATGATGGCGAACAGATCGCCGCCAATGCCGTTCATCGGGGGTTCGACCAGACCCATCACCGCGTTGGTCGCAATGGCCGCGTCGATCGCGTTCCCGCCGCGTTCGAGCACCTGCACACCGGCCCGCGCCGCGAGCGGCTGACTCGCCGCGACGATGCCGTACGTCGTGGCGATTTTGGATCGGCCGACGAGGACAGGACCGCGGCGGCCGGCTGGCGTGGATTCCTCTTGACCGATGGCACCGGCGGCGAGCGATCCGCTGATCAGCGCCGCGACGAGGACGTGACGGGTTCTCATGATCACCTCTACTCCAAACCTGCCGGGGGCCGGCCCTACCGGACCGGCCCTTCGGATTCTAACGTGCGCGGCCGACCGGTGACGTGGTAATAGTGCGGCGATGCAGAATCGACGATTCGGGCGGCTCGGGTGGGACGCCTCTGAAGTGGGGTACGGCATGTGGGGGATGGCCGGGTGGACTGGCTCGGACGACGAGCAGTCGCTGGCCGCGCTCGAGCGGGCCGTCGCGCTCGGCTGCACCTTCTTCGACACCGCCTGGGCGTACGGAGACGGCCGGAGCGAACGGTTGCTCGGCGAGATTCTGCGGCGCCACCGCGACAAGCGGCTCTCCGCGGCCACCAAAATCCCGCCGAAGAACCGCCGCTGGCCGGGCCGCGCGGAGGATCGGATCGACGAGGTCTTCCCCGCCGACCACATCCGGGAATACACGGAGAAGAGCCTGACGAACCTCGGCATCGACACGATCGACCTACAGCAGTTTCACGTGTGGAGCGACGCGTGGGCGCTCGACGACCTCTGGCAGCGGGCCGTGTCCGACCTCAAGACCGAAGGTCTCGTGCGCGGGTTCGGCATCAGCGTCAACCGCTGGCAGCCGGCGAACGTGCTGCGTGCACTGGACACAGACCTCGTCGACAGCGTGCAGGTCGTCTACAACATCTTCGATCAGTCGCCGGAGGATATGCTACTGCCTGCGTGTCAGGAGCGCGACATCGCGGTGATCGCACGGGTGCCCTTCGACGAAGGAAGCCTCACCGGCAGCACCGTGATTCCCGGGATGCGGAAGCCGGCGCACGTCAACGAGAACATGCGGATCAGCGACAGCCAGCCGTTGTCCGACGACCTGATGTCAGAGCTGCGGCGTCACCGGTGGGAGCGGACGTTCGATCTTGCTTGATTCGCGTATCAGAAGTACACCTTCACCCCAAGCTGCACGTTGCGTCCCATGGCACCTTGCAAACAAAATTCGCGGCGTCGTTGGTGCTGCCGGTGCCCTTGTATTGTGCGACGCAAACGAACCGTCATCGCCCCCGCCTTTGTGACCGGTGTCAGTAGAAGCCGTCGCGTACTCTTCCCGCAGAGCTAACTGCATAGCACTGTAGCTGATCGTTCAGGAGTGACTTGATACTTGCTTGTCGAGTCCGCACGACGGTGCCCGGCGGCGCGGACGCTACGTCTCGGACTCCGACAGGATCTGCCGGTACCGGCCGCGCGCGTGTTCGTACGCCTGTCGGGCGGCCTCGCGCTCCGCTGCTCGCATGCGGCCCGATTTCTGCGACCAACACTGGTCCACCGCCTTGAGGCACCATTCCGCACTTCGCTTCGAGGCGCGAATCGGTCGGTCCCCAACCAACAGGAACATCGGGTTGGTGTGCGCCGAACCGAGTATCCGCAGCGCGATCCAACTGCTTCGGTCCACGGGAATGTCGAACGCGACGTCGTGCAGGACCCCATCGGCGATCACGCGCATGCTCGCCACGGGACGGCCGTTGACGACGGCCTCCACCGTGACCTCGCGCGACCCAGCAATTCGGGCGTGCTGTGGAGTCCAGTACGGCTGGCGAGTCGGCTCGGGCGCCTCCGCTTTCTCGAGCTCTTCTCGAAGCAGGCAGGCGACTCGCGCGGTCGCCCGCAGCGTCCCCGGTTGCTCAAGTCGAAGCTCGCTCCCGCCGGTACCCGCCTCCTGGCCGTTGACCGCGAATCCCATGAGATGGCTGAACCCGTCCGACACGTACGAACGGCCGAGGCGCACGCCCTCGCACCAGGCATCGTACGTGAGGCCGTCTGGCAGGTGGACGTAGGAGCGACCCGCGCCAACGCGCTCATCCGAGATGCACGGGAAGTCCGTTTCGCCGCTGATGCGAGTCCGGAAGCCGCAGTTGAGCGTCTGATACCAGATGTTCAGCTCGTACACGAACGGCGTGTCCGCGGCCGAGATGAAATCCACCAGGTCGTGCGTGACATCCACGACGTACTCGTTCGCGCCAATCCCGTCGAAGTTCGGCATCTCGTAGTTCGGCAAGTCACGCGTTTTGACCTCCAGTCCCCAGCCCGAGTGGGCGAAGCCGGCGATCGCGTCCTGCGCCTTCGCCCACTTGAGAATTGGCAGGTCCCATGAGGGCCAGTCTTCGATTTGTCGCGTCTCCGGGAAATCCTGCTCGCGCAGCCGCAGGAGGACAAGGTGCCCACAATGACTCGACGGAAAGCCGGACACCTCGACGTCATAGCGAAGCCGCGTGGACTTCGTGGAGAGCTTGTTGTCTTTCGCCTCGAAGAACTGCCGCTGGTGATAGTAGCTGGGTCCCCAGTTCAGGACCGCGCCGACGCTGAGCGCCTCGCCGAGCACGTGGCGCATCATGTCCTCGGGCCTGACACCTTCAGTCGGACTCTCGTAGTGGGCGCACCCGGCGGCGTGGATGTGATGGTCTCCCGAATACCATTTATGCGCGGGCGGGTCGATCCATCGCCGCAGGTTGAAGTCGAGCGCCCTGGGGTTGGAAGCGCCGTTGAGCGTGACAACGCGGGCTTCCGGAAGGTACTCCGGCCCGCGGCCGCAGAGCACCGTGAACTCGCCGGTCGGAAGGCGCACGCTTTCGCCGTCGGCGCGGTAGATTTGATTCTGAAAGAAAAAATCCGGCGCGAGACGCTTCGAGCGCGCCGGGTAAACGCGGCCGAGCGTGTCCCGAATCACGAACGAGGCCGTGGTCGGGCGTCCGAGTTCGTCGCGCACGTGGAGCGTGACGTCGCGAGACGGGGCAATCTCGAATAACACCGCCGTCCGATTCCGAAATCCAATGTCGTCGGTACCGACGCCAAGCTGCGCGCCGAGCTGTGCCTCACGACGTCCGGTATCCCGACTGTAAAGCAGAACGATTCGGTATTCGAGATCGAGACCGGAAAGCTGCGGTTCCATCGGTTGGTCGCGGAAGGTGTCGACGACGAGCCAGCGGTCCGCGACGTCGGCCGGTAGGACCGAGTGCGGGGCCATGGCCAGCCCTGTCCCCCGGCGGTACACCGGACGCGCTTGTGGACTCTCCACGCCGA
>JACOUA010000072.1 GCA_016178075.1 Acidobacteriota bacterium | reverse complement strand
GGGGTCGCTGGCGCCGGCGCGATGGGCACCGGAATCGCCCAGGTCTTTGCCGAGGCTGGCTTCCTGGTACAGCTTTACGACGTGTCCCCGGTGGCGCTCAGTCGTGCACGGCAAACGATCGAAGACAACCTCGCGAAATCCGTGAGCAGGGGAACGCTAAGCCCAGACGCACGGGATGCCACGCTCGGCCGCCTGCGAACGGCTGACAGCCTAGTCTGGCTGCTTCCGCAGGAGATCATCGACGAAAGCCTGAAGGCGTTCAGTGTCAGCGCGACCTCACCAACCGGGTACGGCAACCTCGGCCCGCCAAGTGGACGCTACATCGCGCCGGCGGACAGCCTGCAGTGCACCGAAACCGTGCGCGGTCTCGGGAACTGCGGCTTGCGTTCAGTGATCGTCACAGGACCGATCCTGAAGCAGTTCGACTTCAGCGTGGTCAAGCGCGTGCAGTTCTGGGGCCGGGTGAACGGCGAATTCCGAGTCGACGTGTTGAATGCCTTCGACAACGTGAACTTCGCCCCGGTCGGCGGCATGAGCATTACGAGCAACCGAGCCGACGGCAGCAATCCGGACGGGTACGAGGTGACGGGCCTTACCGGGACGAATACCGCACGCGTGATTCAGCTCGTCTCGCGTATCCGCTGGTAGACGCGTCATCCATGAACGAACCACTCGAATGCCTCCCGCCTGATGGCGGGAGGCAGCGTGTGGCCGCCGTCGAATTCGCGGTAGGTCACGTCGTAAGAGAAAGCAAGGGTGCGGCGACACTGGCGGCGAGGAATTCCCTGCGGTCGATCACCACGAGAGGATCTGTTAGGTCAGCGGCGAGACGACTGCGTCGGCCTGGCGGGCATCTCCACCAGCGCCTGATACACCAGCGTGGGGAACTTCTCTCGCACGTCGGTCCGGTTCGGCATCAGTTGGATCATCAGAACGAGCACGATCCGCGCCTCGGGATCGACGCGGTACACGGAGCCATACGCTCCGCCCCATCCGAAGGCTCCTTCCGAATCCATGCCGTTCGCCCCGAAGCGGTCGGTGGTTTCGAATCCAAAGCCGAATCCCAGTCCCGCCGTCGAATGAAGTGAACCGACCTGGTTCGTCGTCATCAGCTGAACGGTGCGCGGCGCCAGGACCCGGGCGCCGTCGAGTGCGCCCCCGTTGCGGATCATTTCCAGAAACCGCGCATAGTCGCGGGCGGTCGAAAGAAGACCGGCGCCGCCGGCAAAACTACGGCGAGGTCCGTCGACATACGAGCCTTGTCCCTTCCCGCCTTCGGGCGCGCGCGCGATGCGCCCGTCTGTCCCACTCGCGTAGACAGCCGCCAACCGGTCGCGCTGCTCGGGCGGCAGGAAGAACCGTGCCGTAGATCCACGCTTCGCCCGGCTGAGCGACGAACGGCAGCGAGCCGAGCCGCTCCATCGTGTCGCAGATCGGCTCGTCCTTGTCCGCGGTGTACCAGCCGTTGCCCGCCGCGGGTCCCAGGCCTTTGGCCTCATAGAGCGTGGCGACGTCGCTGCCCGTCCAGTAGGAGATGCCTGACGTGTGTGTCAGCAGGTCTCGAATAGTGATCGCGCGCCTGGCCGGCACGATCGTGACGCCGGACTCGCTGCGCACGGCCACGGTCGTTTTCGCGAAGGAGGGGATGAAGCGACCCGCGGGATCGCCCAGGCCGAGCTTGCCTTCCTCGACGAGCGACAGGATCGCCGTGCTGGTAATCGCCTTCGTTTGCGAGGCGATGCGGAAGATCGTGTCGGTCGTCATGCGCCGCCCGGCTTCTTTGTCGCTCCAACCAATCGCACGCTCGTACACCGGCTGCCCGTCGCGGAGCACGAGCGCCACGATGCCGGCCACGCGGTTTTCATCGACGTACTGCTGCAGCACGCGGTCGATCCGCGCGAGACGGTCGGCCGAGAAGCGGAGCTCCGGCGCGTGTGTACGGAGCGGCGAGGCCACCTCTAGCGCTGGTGGACGGTTCGAGGGCCGCGGCTGCTGAGCGAACGGGCCAGCGGTGGTCGAAATCACCACGACGGAGAGCAGAAGGAGCGTTTTTCTCATGATTCTGGGCTCCGAAGAAAACTCGGGGGAACGGGCGCAATCGCCGGTCGCGTCCGTTCCCGGAGCTGGCTACTGGGAGGATCCCGCCAAACGGTCGAATTCGGCCCGCACGGCATCGAACTCCTTCCTGAGGACCTGGTACCGCTCGGTCGCATCGCGGCCGATCTTCTGGTCGACGCCGGCGGTCATACCGGCCAGATAGGTGATGTGCGCCTGGAGCCCCGGCTTTCCATAGCGCACCGGCTCGGTCAGCAGCTTCGCGGCGACGGCGTTGATCCGGCTCGCGTCTCCGCCGCCGCTCTTCGCTTTCGCCTGAGCGTCGCGCACGCGTCCGACCAGCTGGTTGACGCTCGTCGCGAGCTCCCGCACGCGCATGTTGTGATCGAACTGCTCCTGCAGATCCGCCACGGTGACCCCATCGGCGGCGACGCGCGGATCGATCAGCACGTTGAACGGCTGGCTGGCCGTCGTCGCGCCTGAGGTGAGGCGCGCCTGATAGGGGCCGGGCGGGACCGTGAGGCCGGCCTGGTTCCGCACGTCCCAGGCGAAGCGATTGAGTCCTGCGTTCTTCGTCGCGCGCGGGGGAGGACCGCCACGACCACGGCCGCCACCACCCTCGTCGGGATCGTCAGGGTCGCCACCGCCGCCGCCGCGCCCCCCGCGGCCGCCAGGTGGGGCTGGCGCATCGCTGTTATACGAATTCACGACTTTCCCGGCGGCATCGAGGATATCGATCGTCACCGGCGCGCTTGGCGAGGACGGCAGGAAGTACTCGACAGTCGGCCCCAGGACGCTGGCCGCCACGCGCGTGCGGTACCCGTCGCGCGGCTTGTAGAGGTGCGGCGCGGCCGTGGTCGTCTGCGGTGTGAGCTGGTGAAGCGAGCTGATGTTGTCCATGATCCAGAACGCCCGCCCCTGAGTCGTGACGATCAGATCCTTGCGATGGAGCTTGATGTCGGAGACCGGCACGTTCGGCAGGTTCAGCTGGAACGACTGCCAGTCGGCGCCGTTGTCGAACGAGATGAACATCCCGAACTCGGTTCCGGCGTAGAGCAAGCCTTCGCGGTCCGGATCTTCGCGGACGACGCGGGTAGGCCAGTCGGCAGGGATGCCGTTCTTCCCATCCGTCAGCTTCGTCCACGTCTTGCCGTAGTCGTCCGTGCGATAGAGATACGGCTGGTAATCGCCCAGGAGCCAGCGGTAGGCCGCGTAGTACGCCGATCCCCTCCGGTGTGGCGACGGATCGATGTACTGCACTCGGCCACCCGACGGCAAATCCTTCGGCGTGATGTTCGTCCAGGTCTTGCCGTTGTCGCGCGTGACGTGGAACGGCCCGTCGTTCGCCCCGACCCAGATGACACCTTTCTCGAGCGGTGACTCCGCAATCGCGTAGAGGGTGCTGTAGAATTCCTCGCCCGTCACGTCACGTGTGATCGGCTCGCCGCTGGCGCCCTGCGTGCCTTCAGGTCTGGCGGTGAGATCCGGCGAGATCTTCTCCCACGTCACGCCCTTGTCGCGTGTCCGGTGCACGTACTGCGACCCGTAGTAGAGCACGTCGGGATCGTGCGGCGACGTGGCCATCGGGGACACGCGCTGGAAGCGAAGAATGAGATCGCTTGCCGGATTCCCATAGAGCGATTGCGCGCCGACCCAGTAGTTCTTCTCCTGGCCGGTCTTCAGGTTCATCACGCCGTACTGGCCCTTGCACGACCCGTAGACGATCTCCGGGTTCGACGGGTGCGGCATGATGGGGCCGGTCTCGCAGCCGGGACCCGAGCGCCAGTCGCTCGGCGAGAACGCGTCGGCCTGGCTCGAGATGATGAGCGTCGAGTTGTCCTGTTGCGCGCCGTACAGCTTGTACGGAAACTGGTTGTCGACCCAGACCCCGTAAATCTCCGAGGTCGGCTGGTTCATCTGCGTGGACCAGGTGCGGCCGCCGTCGAACGAGACGTTCGCGCCGCCGTCGTTCGACTGGATCATGGTGTTGCCGTCTTTCGGGTTGATCCAGATGTCGTGGTTGTCGCCGTGCGGGGTCCGCATCGACACGAAGGTCTTGCCCCCGTCGGTCGACTTGAAGAACCCCTCGGCTCCCGCATACACGACGTCCGCATTCGTCGGGTCGGCGCCGAGCGTCGTGTAATAGAACGGCCGCTGAATCAGCGAGCCCTGAGCGTTGACGAGCGTCCACGTCTGCCCGGCATCATCCGACCGGTAGAACCCACCACCGGGCTTCGCCTCGACGAGCGCGTAGATGCGATCGGGTTTGGCCGCCGTGACGGCGAGGTTGGCCTTGCCGATCAGCTCGCTCGGGAGCCCCGTCATGATCTTCGTGAAGTGCTCGCCGCCATCGGTGCTCTTGTAGAAGCCGCCTTCGCGGCCGCCGCTGATGATCGTCCACGGCTTGCGTTCGAGGTGCGACATCCAGGCATAGACGACATTCGGGTTGCCGGGCTGCAGCTCGACGTCCATCGCGCCGACGCCGTCCAAGATGAAGAGCGTCTTGCGCCACGACTTTCCGCCGTCATTCGACTTGAACACGCCGCGCTCGGCGTTGGACTTGAACGCGTCCCCGACGGCCGCCACCCACACCGTGTTCGCGTCGGTCGGATGGATCCGCACCGCGCCGATCTGGCCGGCGTTGTAGAGGCCCACGAACTGCCACGTCTCACCGCCGTCCGTCGTCTTGTAGACGCCGCGGCCGGTCGAGACATTGCTTCGCACGCCGTCCGATCCGGTGCCGTAATAGATCACCTTCGGATCCGACTCGGCCACGGCAATCGAGCCACTCGATCCCAATGGCACCTTGCCGTCCGTGATCGGGACCCACGTGGCCCCGCCGTCGGTCGTCCGGAAGAGGCCGCCGCTGGCCACGCCCATGTAGAAGGTCCGCGGCTGGGACGGCACGCCCGTGACGGTTGTGACGCGGCCGCCGCGCGAGGGACCGACGAGCCGATACCGCAGCCCCTTGAAGAGCGCGGCGTCCACGCTGGCCATCGCCGCTGAACGAGTGGCGGGCGCCTGCGCCCGAATCCCCGGGAGGGTCAGCGTCACCAGAGCCAGCAGGACCAAGAGCACAAAGAAGGTGCGGCGAGTCATCTTCATTCTCCCCACATGTAACCGATCGATGAAGCGGCTTCGGCGGATCTTACCTCACCTCGAATCGCGGGCGCAGCCTGCTGGTGGGAAGGCGGCGCATGCCAGAGCGGGCCGTCAGGCTGCGCCGAGATCGGCGCGTGCCGGCTGGAGGGTGTCCTTACCTCGCGTCAGTTCGAGGTCGGCGGTCGTCGCCCGGTGTACTCGAGGATGAACAGGCCCGTCCCGACGCGATCGGAGGCGTATACGAGACCACGGTGATCGATGTCGACGTCGTTCATCTGGATCACCGTCGGCTGTCCCTTCGCGATAGGGTGCGAGTTCTTGTTCGTCTTGGGAATGTAGTAGCCGAGTTCCTTCAGGTTGTAGGGATTCGAGAGATCGACGACCCGGACGCCGGCGTTGAAATACGCGATCCAGGCGATCTTGTCCTCGAATCTGTTGATGTGACCATTGACGGTCTCGGCCGATTGATGCGGGCCGAACCGGCCGCCCTTGCTGCAGAAGTTACCGACCGGCACCTGCCACACGGACACGGGGAACGGCTTCGTTTCCGTCGTGATGTCGAGCATGTACGACCCCGTTCGCACGCCTCCCGGGCACGGCGCCATGTCCGCCGCCCCACCCGCCTCGTCCACGATGAAGGCGTAGGTCCGTGGGAGCGCGGCCTTGCCGAAGTTCGGCACCTCCTTGTAGACGATGGGCGAGACGGTGTGCGGCCCGCGATGCGGCGGGTTCATGTCGATCTCCCAGACCAGCTTCGGTTGAGCGGGGTTCGAGATGTCGAACGCCGCCGCCTGTCCGGCGTTGCGATACCCGACGTAGAGTCGCTTGTTCTGTTCATCGACGATCGGATGATGCGCGTACTGGCCCTCAAAGCCGGGCTCCCCGTCCTTTTGCCCCGGGATCCAGGCGCGCCCGACGAATTTCGGCGACGTTGGATCCCGCAGATCGAAGATCTGAACAATCACCTGCTGGAATCCCGGTTCGCCGGCGGCTGAATAGAAGTAGCCCGTCTGCTGCGACCACCAGCCCTTGTGCGCGCGGCGGATGAATTTACCGCCGCACCCCGGCCCGCAGGAATTCGGCGGCGTCCCGGCGATCTCCGAGACCAGCGAGATCTTCGACGGGTCGGTCCCCCTCGACGTGATGTCGAAGATCTGAAACTTCAAGTCCGTCCCCGTCTCACCCTCGGTCAGGGCTTCGGAGTTCCGGATCAGGTAGTCGCGGCCGGACGAGTCGAACTTGTAGTCGTAAACAACCGACACGCCGCGGGAATTCCGGTTGGTCTCGTTCGGGATGTGCCATACGAGCTTCGGCTTCGACGGATCCGCAATGTCGAGGATCGACGTGCCGTTCCACTCCATCTTGCCCGTGATGGGATTCAGCTTGGGCTTGTCGTCCCAATAGTTGTCGTGATGTCCGACGTAGACCCAGCTCCCATTAGCCTGGTCCGACTTCGTCGTCACGACGAGCGATTCACGCCCCTGCAGGTCGCTATGCCCGACGAGCCTCACGCTCTGCGCGCCGTCGGAGAGCGGGTCCGCGGCCGGTTTTCCTTGGCCACGCAGGAACGTGACCGCAAGCGCCGGGAAGAGCACGGCCATTGCCATGCTGCGGAACATCCGGGTTCTCGTATGGCTCATCACGACTCTCCTCAGAACCGAAACATGAGGTCCAGTTGGAACGACCGCGCCGGCTGCAGGTTGCCCGGCTGCAGGTAGGCCACGGTGTTGTACTGCCGGTTCGCCCCGCCGCGCGCGTACTCCGTGCCGCGGCCGCCGTTGAGCAGGTTCAGGATGTTAGCGGCCAGTTCCAGATTGCGGCGTCCCCCCAATGCAACCCGCTTACTGAGCTTCAGCCCCATCACGTGGTGGGCAGCCAGCAGCACCTGCCCCTCCCCACGGGTCGGGTAGACAAAGCGGATGCGCGTGGCCAGGGGGTTCGACTGGCGTGATCCGGTCGAGGACACGACCGTCGCCGGCCCGTACCGCAGCACGTCGGGATCGTTTGCCGGAAGCTGCTTGACGATCCACGAGCTCCAGCCGCCAGACACGACGGAATAGCTGCCCGCCACCACCAAGTCGTACGGGGCATACCACGTGGCGTTGAACCGGTACGAGAACGGATTCCACATCGGGGCGGTGGTACTGCCGGGATAGCTGTTGTGATCGTTCGGGTCACGCGTCCGCCACAGCATGCGGTTGTTGGGGAACGCATCGGGCTGGATGAAGCGCGCCGGGTCGGTCGGGTTCCACGTCCCCTTGTCCTGCTGCCACTGACGGTGGATGGCCACCATCGCCTGGAAGTTATTGGACAGGTTCTTCGTCAGCGTGATTTGCAACGCCTGATAGTGCATCGCGTGCCAATCAACGTTGGTCAGCCTGTAAATGATGCCCTGGTTCGGATCGATCCGGCCGAAGCCGCCGAAAGGCATGCCCGGCCCGTCGGGGTAGAACCCGTTGATGTCGGTCTGCGCGAACATGTTGTGAACCTTGCGGTAGATCCCCGCCACATCCACGCTCACCTGCCCGGGGAACTGCCGGCGGTACCCGGCAATGTACTCATCGATGATCGGCTGGCTCATATTGGGATCGAACTGCGCGCTCGAAACGGCGGCGGTCCGAGCCGGCGTGTTGAACACCGACTCGAAGATTCCGTCGCCATCGAGATCGTAGGTATCCCGAGTGGCCGAGCGGTCGGAGCCGCCGAAGGAGGACACGCCGTGGCGTCCACCCTGCAACTGCTCGTGCATCCGCGCGAAGGTGCCCCGCAACACGTTCTTCGCGTCTTTGGTCACCAGATACGAGAAGCCCAGCCGCGGTCCCACTTCGGTGCTGGACTGCCGGGAGAAGCCCCGCTGCGAGTCGAAGCGCCGTACGAGGTCCACCCGGACGCCCATCGTGGCGGTCAGCCGCGAGACCGGCTTCCAGGTATCCTGGACGTAGATCCCGATGTCCTTGTCGCGCCCCGAGGCCGACACGAGATTCAAGTTGCCCGTGACGTACTGACGGTGGAAGGGCACGGTTCCGGCCGCCGGGTTGTTCGGATCCCTGAGGCGCTGATCCTCCTGAATGAAGCCGTCGTTCAGGTACCGAGTCTCCTGGTCGAACGCGTTGCGGGGCATGGCGTGGAAGCCGGTCTGGAGCTCGTGCGACCCGCCCCATCCGCTCTTGAAATAGGTGATGTCGCCGCGCAGCATGATCACCGAAGAGCTGTCCAGGAGCATGCACCCACTGCATCCTACCGACCGGTTGCCACCAGTCGTCACGAGCAGACCGGTCCCCGTGGCGCGGCCCTGCGATACCGTAAACGACGGGTGAACGTCGATGCTCGGCCCTGGGATGATTCGCCCCTCGTAACTGTCCAGGCCGTTGCCCCCCTTGTTGTTGTAACTGCCAGTAAAGGTGGTCGTGAGATTGGTCCCCCACACCGACGTTAGCTTGGCGCCGTACAGCCCGCCACCCGTCGACAAGACTTCGTCAAACGTCGCCATCGTCTGCCCGACGTTGAGCATGTGCAGCCGGTCACCCTGATAGATCCCCGCCAGCGTGTGGTTACTCCCCAGCCGCGCCGTCACCTTCGCATATGGCTGCTGGCTCTTGAGCGAGGTGTCCTCGAAGTCCACTCCCGGATAGAGCGCCCGGAGAGCAGCGACCACAATCGGGATGCGGCTCGGCGTCGTCTCGTTGTTCTGCCACCGGTGTGCCCCAAAGAACCAGACTCGGTCCCGCGCAATCGGGCCACCAAGCGAGAAATCGGCCTGGTTGATGCTCCGGGTAGCCGGGGTGCCCCGACCTCCGGTGTTGTCGCCGTTCCACGCGAAGGGCTGATAGGTCCACCCGGCCGAGCCCGAAAGCTGGTTGCCGCCGCTCTTGCTGATCATGTTCAGCACGAGGCCGTACCCCATCGGCGAGGCCGCATCGACGCCGCCCGTCTTGATCTGCACGTCCGCGACCGCTTCGGTGCTCAGGGCCGTCCGGTTGATGTTCGAGTCGTTGTAGTTGCTCGCCATCATCCCTTCCATGTCCACGACGGCGTCCCGGTGATCCACCGCGTTCCCGAAGTAGTTCTGCCGGCCGCTCCCGTCATTGTGCGGTCGCGACATGACCCCCGGCGTCATATGGAGGAAGTCGCTCCAGTACTTGCCTTCGACGAGCGGTAAGGTCTTCTGAAAGTCGCCATCGATATTGAGCACGTTGCTTGGCTTCGACACCTCGATCATCGGCGACTGGCCGGACACCGTGATCGATTCCTGGACGGTGCCCAGCGTCATGACGAGGTCATCGATCTGGAAGTTGGCGCCCGCCCGCAGCAGGATACCTTCGCGATGAAGGACGGCAAACCCCGTCAGCTCCGCCGTCACTGTGTAGGTGCCGGGCGGTAGATTGATGAGACGATAGTTCCCCGCGCTGTCAGTCACTGTGACGACGGGGCTGAGCAGCGCAGGGCTGGTGGCGGTGACGGTCACGCCGGGTAGCGCACCGCCCTGCGGGTCCTCGATGGTTCCACGCAGGGTGCCATCCCCGCCCTGGGCCGCGACCTCCGCAGCCATCGACAGGCCGAGACAAAGAATCACGACTCCGACGCCGACTATCGTCCGCATCGCATCCGGCTCCTTTCCGTGTCATCTTGGACGCCGATGCATCCCGCCGGGCTGCGTTGCTCATCGCTTACATACACCCGGTATGCGCGCTCTTCGCGCCTTGCCGGGCGGGCGCCTCGACGCCCAAGATGACACCTTTATTTCTTTCCGGGTCCTTACCTCAGTGATCCGACGTTTTCTGGTAACGCAGCTCCGGGCCCACGATCTTCGCAGGGTCGGCACCAGGCTTGGGCCGGAACTTGTGCACGCGGCCGCCGAACACGTCCGAGACGTACAGATTCCGTTCTTGATCGACCGACATCGAGTGCGGGCCGTTGAAATTCCCGGGCCGCGGCCCCGCGGATCCCCAGCCGTAGAGGAACTTCCCGTTCAAGTCGTACTTGAGGATCTTCTGGGTCACGCCGTCGGCAATCCACAGGTGCTGGTCGGTCGACATGTGCACGGTGTACGGGGACCGAATATTTGGCCACATGTCGAGAAACTTGCCGTTCTCGTCGAAGACCTGGATTCGACTGTGTCCGCGGTCCGAGACGTAGAGACGGCGGTCCTTGCCGATCGCGATGCTGTGAACGGTGTTGAACTCATTCGGGCCCGGCTTGTTCGGGTCTTTGGGAGCGACGCCCCAGTCCATCAGGAACTTGCCGTTCTTGTCGAACTTCGCGACCCGCTTGCCACCGTACCCGTCGCTGATGAAGAAGGTCCCGTCAGGCAGCCAGTCGATGTCGGTGGGCCGATCGAAGAGCCTCCCGCCGTCGCGTCCTCTTTGGCCCTTCGTGCCGAGCGTCATGACCAGCTTCCCGTCGTAGGTGAACTTGTGGATGACGTGCAACTGGTCGTCGAAGACCCACACGTGTTTCTCGGGGTCATAGGGGCTCATCTTGATCTTGTGCGGTCCGCGCCCGCACGTCATCTCGAAGAGCTTGTCGTGCTGCGGCCACCACTGGACTATCTTGCCGTTGCGATCGACGACGAACAGAACGTGGTGATACCGCCGTTCCCACCCGCGCTTCGCCGCCGGTTCACACGTGGCGCCCAAGCCATCGTCATTGCCGGTGGGATTGCCGCGGGAGGGGTTGAGCATGGCGTAAGGCGTCCAGGGCTTGGCCCCGGACGGCAGCGGCAGCTCGCCGCGCTGCGCAATCCAGATCCTGTCGGGAGTCTCGGCGTACACGGCACCGACCGACCCCCAGGTCCACCCGTCGTGCTTCACGCCATCCGGTCCGTCCGGCAACGGCTGCGGCCAGTTCGCGACCGGTGTCATCTTGGGCGTCGAGGCGCCCGCCCGGCAAGGCGCGAGGAGCGCGCATACCGGGTGTATGTAAGCGACGAGCAACGCAGCCCGGCGGGATGCATCGGCGTCCAAGATGGCACCTTTATTCCTTTCCGGGCCCTTAGCTGACGTTCACTGAGTGGCCCGTGATGGATGCAACGTGACTTTCTGCACACGCCAGTTCCAGATCTCGCCAACGATCAGATCGTTTTCCGTGCGGCAGTCGATCGCGTTGACGATGCCGAACTCTTTCGGCAGCTTGCCCGCCTTGCCGAACTTCCCGACGACCTGTCCGTTGAGCTGGATCTTGTAGATCTCGCCGTGGTCCATGCTTTCCAGATCGTTCGAATTGGAGCTGTAGAGGTACTGTGTCGTGCCGCCTGAAACACAGATTGCCTGAGGCGTCCCGATGTTGGTGATCTGCGACTTGAAGGTGCCCTCGGCGTCGAAGACCTGAATGCGGTTGTTGCCCGCATCGGCGACATACACGTTGCCCGCCGCATCGCTCGCAATGCCGCGAATCTTGTCGAACTGGCCTTGTCCTGACCCGGTTTGTCCCCACGACTTCTGGAAGTTCCCGTCCTTGGTGAACTTCGCGATGCGGTTGTTGGTGCCGTACCCGTCGGCCACGTAGATGTTGCCGGCTCGGTCCCACGTCACGTCCGACGGCCGGCTGAAGCTGTCACCATGGATACCGCTTCCGGGAGGTCCGGCGCTGCCGCGCCCGAAGCCGCCGCCGCCCCGGCCAGCCTCCGCCGGCGCACCGGCCGGAGGCACGCCGCCGCTCGCCGGCACCCCGGGACCGGGCCGGACCCCGATGTTTTCTGGTTTTCTGCCGAGCACCAACTGGAGCCGGCCGTCGGTGTCGAACTTGAACACCTGGTTCGATCCGGCATCGACGATCCAGACGTTGTCCTGCGGGTCTACCCGCACCTGCTGGGCGAAGTTGATGCCGTAGACACCCTGGCCGATTTCCTTCACGAACTTGCCCGTCTGATCGAATTGAAACAGGCGCGAACCGCCGTGGTAGAAGGTGCGCTCGTCGCCGAGCGTGGCAACGGCATGGCCGGTCCGCGTATAGACGAAGACATGACCTCGCGAGTTCGTCGCCACGCCCGCGACTTCGCCGAGGTACGTGTTGGCGGGAAGCGTCAGGAAGTCGGCGTTCGCGTCGTAGCCGATCTCGCGCGAGGACTGGGCTCCGAGCGACGCGCTGGCCACGACGGCGGCCGCCACGACGAACTGTATCGAGCGCTTCATGGACGCTTTCCTCTACCTTCTCGCGGGGCCCCACCCCCGCTCGCTAATGCCTCGCGTGCGCGGCGCGCTCCGCGCTTGCGCCCGCTGGCATGGCCGCTAGCGCTACTTGCCGGCGGTAGGCCGGATCTGCGGGCGCAGGATGATCTTCTGCACGCGGAAGGCCGTGATCTCGGCCACGTACAGCTCGTCAGGGTTCCGGCAATCCATCTGGTGGATGCTGCTGAATTCCTTGAACGCGTGCCCGGCCCTTCCGAACCGGCCGAGGACCGTGCCATCCAGCTCCATCTTGTAGACCTCGCCCGTCGTCGGCGCCTGGTCGAAGTTGTTGCCGGTCGCGAACGAATTGGAGCTGTAGAGATATTGGTGCGGACCACCGGAAATGCAGACACCCCACGGCGCGCCAACGTGGTCGTACACCGCCTTCTGGTTCAAATCGTTGTCCAACACGACGATCCGCGAGTTGCCGCGGTCGGCGACGTACACCATCCCCTTCGCGTCGACCGCCATCGCGTGGGGCGTGCTGAACTGCAACGGGCCGTTCCCGCGCGTGCCGACTGACTTGATGAACCGGCCGTTCTTGTCGTATTTCACGACGCGCGAATCGCCGTATCCGTCCGTCACGAAGATGTTCCCCTGCGGATCCCACCCGATGTCGGTCTGCCGGTGGAACGAGTAGGGCTTGTTCGCCCCGGAGTACTGACCGCCGCCCGGCATCAGCGTCAGCTGCTCGAGCGGGTCGGGCCGTTTGCCGAGCACCATCAGGATCTTTCCTTCGGGGCTGAACTTGGTGACCACGTTCGTGCCCTCGTCGACGGCCCAGACGTTGTCGTCCTTGTCGACGCGGACGGCGTGCGCGAAGCTGAAACCGTAGCTTCCGGCGCCGATTTCCTTGACGAACGTTCCCGTCTGATCGAACTCGAACAGGCGTGTCTCGCCGCTGCGGACGAACACGAAGATGTGCCCCTTCGAGTTGGTCGCGACGCCAACGGCTTCACCCATGTAGAGGCCCGGCGGCAGCTTGAAAAAATTCGGGACCGAGTCGAACGGGATTTCCGGCGTGGTTGCCTTGGCTTTGGCTTGCGCGAAAACCGGTGCTGCGTAGAGCAACAACCCGAGCGTGACGCCGGTCATACAACGTCGCATCATGTCGTCCTCCACGATCAGGCGCCAGGGGCCTTCGGTTTCGCGAGCGCCTTGATGAATGCTTCGGCTTCGGTCGCCTCGGGTGTTCCAGGCGCCGAAGAAACCACGCGCTTGAACTCCTCGAGAGCTTTGGCGACCTCGCCTTTGCTGGAGAGGGCCTTCGCCAGGCCCAGCCTGGGAGCGGGCGCGTCCGCTTTGATTGCGAGCACACGATCGAATTGCGCGATCGCGTTGTCGTTGTCGCCTCGCGCGAAGAAGACTGCTCCGAGCGTCACCATGCCGTCCAGGGCGACCGGATCGCTCGAGTTCGGCGCCTTCTTGAGGCCTTCCTCGATCGTGGCGACCGCCTTGTCGTAGTCCTTCATGTCGACATACGCCTCGCCGAGCTGAAAAAGCACACTCGGCTTGTCGGGCGCCAGCGCGCGAGCTTGTTCGAGCTGGGCGACGGCGTCCGCCGTCCGCGAGAGCCGCAGGTACGCGAGGGCGAGGTTCACCCGCACTTCCGGGAGGTCAGGCGCCTTCTTCATCGCTGCCTCGAAGGCCGCCGCGGCCGCCGCGTTGTCGCCGTGGTTGAACGCTGCAACGCCGCGCGCGAATTCTTCGGCACCTTCCGGCACCGCCCTGACGAGCTTGAAGTCGTAGCGCTTCTCGAGCCCGGCGCTCAACTTCAAGTGGTCTTGGATGGGGTTATAACCTTCCTTCTCGACGGTGAACTCGTAGTCCACGGCCGGCAGACCCCGGCGATAAAAGGTTCCCCGCTTGTCGGTCTTGACCTCGACCTCGCGACCGCGCGTCAGGTCCTTCAACTTGATGGTGACGCCTTCGATCGGTTGCCCTTGCTCGTCCTTGACCGTGCCCTGGATTGCGCCGAGCTCCATCTGGAGCGAACCGATCGTGGCGCTGCCGAGCAGCGCCACCATCAGGCTTGCCCTCAGTGACCGTGGTCGCATAGACGAATCGGCAGACACCGTCTACTTAGAACCGCACTCTGAACCCGAACTGCATCTGCCTCGCGAACGCCGCCGCGACCGGAACCATGAACAGCGAGGACGAGCGGTTGCCTGAGGGATTAGTGATGTTCTTTCGGTTCCCGACATTGAAGATGTCGTAAAAGAGGTCCAGGCTCTTGAGCACCTGCGTCACAGGAATCTGATACCGGAACGAGACATCCAGCAGCAGCGTACCATTTCCCTGGATGCCGTTAATCACGGCGCGGCCCTGCGAATCGACCTCGGAGCGAATCGGAATCGTGGCGTCATTCACCCCCTTGATCGGCCGGTCGTTGTTGTTGTCGCCGTCGCCGTTGGCGTCTGTTCCGGTGATCTCGTTGATCGGGCCGCCCGTCGCCGCGCTGAGGACGCTCGCGATCGTGAACGCCTTGAAGGGGTTGACCGTCCCGCTGAGCGCGAGCACGTGACGCTTGTCGGAGGCGAACCGGCCGTAGTCGGCCCTGATGTCGTTGTCCAGCCACACGCGGCGCGCGTCGGGGTTGCCGAGGCCGACGTAATGACTCTTCTGCAGCGTGTAGGCGCCGCGGGCGCTCCATCGATGTGAGAAGCGCTTGACGACAGACACCTGCAGCGAGTGGTAATCGCCGTCGAACGCCGGATTGGTCTGCGATTGCAGCACGCGACCAAAGCCCAAGGTGCGGGCGGCCGCCGGAAGCGTTCCCGGGACCAGCAGGGGCTCGATCGCGGTAATGCCCGGCCGAACGCGATTCACCGGTTCGTTGATGTCGACCTGGCCGAACTGATCCTTCGACACATTGCCGACGTAGTCGGCTGTGACCGCCATGTCCCCGCCGAGCTGTTGGTTCCAACCGAGGCTCCAGGACCACTGATACGGCATCTGGCGTCCGGCGCTGTCCACGCGCGGGTTCGTGGTGTTGAAGTTGGTGCCCGCCAGAATGGCGTCACGACGCGCCTGCAGATTAGCAATGCCGGCGGCGCTCAGCACCGCCACCCCAAGATTGCCGGCCGAATCGCGGATCACGTCGGGCCGCAAGATGCACCCGCAGGTGTCGTTGGCCGCGGTGATGGTGAGCGAGGGAAACCGCGTGATGATGCCGCTCGCCTGGTGGGCCAGATCAACGGAGATCGGCAGGTACGCGTTGAACCGGCCAATGCCGCCGCGGATGACGCTCGTGCCCTTGCCGGTGACGTCAACCACGAAGCCGGTGCGGGGCGCGAAGTCGTCCTTGCTGTCGGGCGTAATCGACTGGTGATCCCACCGCACACCGAGATTCAGCGTAAGGCGATCGGTTGGCCGCCATTTGTCCTCGACGAAGAAATACGACCGATGATCGGTGGAGGAGGTCTCCCAGTACGCGGCCGCCGGAGGCCCGAGGGTGACGGTGAATTGCGTCGGATAGGTGAGCGGGTTCGCCGGGTTGTACGGCAGATCGCCGTTGGTACCGGTGAACGTGAAGGTCCCGCTGTTCGCCGTGCGCTGGGGCACGTCCGAATTGATGCTGTAGCCGCCCCCCGCCTTCAACGTGTGCTCGCCGCGCCAGGCCGGAATGAAGTAGCTGATGGCATCGTCGAAGGTATAGGTGCGGATCCGGTTCCACGCTCCGGCCCCGCCCTTGCCGGTCGAGTAACTGGGGTGCACGTTCAATTGACCCACGGCGAACGGGTCCCTGCCGTTGAAACCCACGGCCTTGATGCCGTACCCGAACACGTTGCTCGTGTCCTCGAAAAACGACTGGGAGCCGCTGCGCAGATCTTCGGCAACGTATCCCAGCCGCAGGACATTCGACCCACGGTCGCTGAGGATCGACGTGAGCGAGAGACCCTCGAGGTGATCCCAGTCGGCTTCGTACGCGCGGGCATCGGGCGTCTGGGTGTTCGTGTTGAAGCCTTCGCCCTTGGTCGGCGCCGGCTCGAGCAACGAGCGATAGTTGAGGAAGTTGTTGCTGTTCAACTGCACATCGAAGCGATTGAAGATGTTTTCCGCCCGCACCTCAAACAGGCCGAACTGGTTCACCGCCAGGGGCGCCGCGGCGGCCGGGAACACTTTGTAGCCAGTGTTCTTCTCGTGGTCGCGCTCGAAGGTCGAGAAGAAATGGATGCGGTTCTTGACAATCGGTCCGCCGACGCTGATGCCGGACTGCAACGTGCGTTCCTCGGGCTTCGCCGCGCTGGCCGGCAGGAACGCGTTCCTGGAATTGAACCTGTCGCTGCGAAAATAATTGTAGAAGCGCCCCCGGAAGCTGTTCGTTCCGCCGTGGCTCACCATGTTGATGATGGCGCCACCTCCCCCGCCGTACTCGGCGCTGTACTGGTTGGCCAGCACCTGATACTCTTCGATGTCGTCCAGCACGATCCGCACCTGGGTGCCCTGACTGCCGCCAAGGCGGTCGTCGTTGTTATACGCGCCGTCCAGCAGGTACAGGTTCGACTGCGCGACCGTGCCGTTCGCCGTGACCTGTCCGCCTTCGAACGTCGACGCAGCCGGGTTCGGCGTCATGCCCGGAATGAGCTGCGTCAGGGCCGTGAAGTTGCGGAAGTTTGACGGCACGTCCTCGATTTCCTTGCCGGTGAGCGTGCCGCCAATCCGGTTGTTCGTGCGCTCCACAAGGGGCGCGGCGGCCGTCACCGTGACCGCTTCCTGCACGCCCGCCAGTTGCAGCTTGTAGTCGAGCGTCAGCTCCGCGCCGGCTCTCACCGTCAGGTCCGATCGCGTCAAGGTCGTGAACCCCGACATTTCGACCGTGATGCTATAGGTGCCAGGCGTGAGGTTCCGGATCTCATAGGCGCCGTTCTGCGCGCTGGCGACGGTCCGCGTGAAGCCGGTGGCAGGCTCCGTCACCGTGATCGTGGCGCCGGGGAGCGGCAATCCCGCCGGATCGAGCACTTTTCCGTTGATGGCCGCCTGCTGTTGGGCGAACACGACACCAGGGAGAACCACAACGCAGACTGCGACGAAGACGCCGACGACTCGGGGATTGCCGCGCATGAGCGCCTCCTCGGCAAACGCCTGGGACAGAAACCCCCCAGGGCGAAATGCTCCGACAGACAATACGACGTGTTGGGGCTGGGGGAGGAGACCCGGCCGACCTGAGCGCTAGAAGGTTGACCCAAAAACGGCCGGGTCGGCTGTCAAATGATGTCTTCGGAATGTCTTCAAATTGTCTCTTTTTGAACGGCGGGGACCCCGCGCATCCGCACCGGCGTCGCGAATTCAAGCCGGCCGTCCACACGGCCGCACCCCGCCAAGCTCGGTCGCTTCGCGGGGGCCCCCCGCCCCGCTCCGCTTCCTCGCGCCCGCGCGCACGGCGCGGACCCCGCGCAGGCGAGCACGCGAGCCGACGGCTTGACAGGGTGCGGTGCACGGGACTAGGTTGCCATCGCTTGCCCGCAGATGTTCACCACACTGGACCGGCTCAAGCGTCCCGACCCCGTGATCTTCGCGATCGTGGCGCTCTTGTGCGCGTCTACTCTGGTGGTGTACCTGCAGCACCGCGCGCTCGTGGCCCTCGATCGGCAGACCGCGGTCATCCTGCAGAAGGTGGCGGAGCAGACCGCCACGGCCGTGAACCTCGAGATCCGGCGCACGTTCGACGGTCCGGTGTTCGACGTGCTGCCCGCCGTCAATCATCCGTTGCTGGCGGCGGGGAGACTGGATCTGCTGGCGCCTCACTACGCGAAAGGCCTCAACGCCTATCCTCACGTCGAGCGGTTCTTCGTCTGGAGTGAGTTGACCGAAGCGGTCGCACCAGGCGAAGTGCTGTTCTACGGGGGGCGGGGCAGCACCCCGGTGTCGAGGGCGGAAGGCGAACGAGACCCATTGCACCTCTTCTACCGCGATTCGCCGATGGGTCGTCGCGTCCTCGAGACCGCTCGGCGCTACGCGAAGTCGCAGCGCATCTACGCCGCCGTGAGCGAGCGGATCGGTCAGACCCCGTACGACTTCTTCGTCCGGCTGCTCTACACGGATGCCGCTCGCACCCGGTTCTTCGCCGTGCTCGGCTTCCTCGTCAATCTCGACACCGTGCGGACCCGACTGTTTCCCGCGCTGTACGAACGCCAGTTCGCGGCTCTGCTCGATCCGCGCGACGGCAGCCCGCCATTCCAGATGCAGGTCGTCGACGATACGGGCCGGATCGTCTTCGGTGGTCGCATGGCTCTTCCGGCGGTGGCGGCGCGCAGCCGATTCGCCTTGCAGTTCTATCCCGAGGAGGACATCGGTCCCCGGATGGCGAGCGGAATTCCGTCGCGGCAGTGGACGCTGGTGATCAGCCCGCGCGCCCAGAGCGCGTCCTCGACCATCGCGTCCACGCGCACGCAGAGCTACTGGCTCTCCGGGCTGTCGGTGCTCCTGATGATCGTCGCGCTTGCCTTCGCGGTGCAGAGCCGCAAGCGGGCGGAGCAGCTTGCGCGGGTGCAGGCCGATTTCGTCGCGCACGTGTCGCATCAGCTCAAGACGCCGGTGTCGCTCTTGAGCGCGGTCGGAGAGACGCTGGCGCTCGATCGCGTGCGGTCGCCCGAAAAGCTCGCGCAATACGTCGACATCGTCCGCGGCGAAACCTCGAGACTCTCGGCCCTCGTCGAGCGCATCCTCGAGTTCTCCCGCGCCGGCGACTCGCGGCGCGGCTACGAGCTCGAGCCCGTCAATCTCGCGGTCCTGGCGCGGGAGACCGTTGAGGCGTTCGGACGCGCCTTGTCGTCGAACGGCTACCGGATCCAGGTCGTCGACACCGGCGCGGCGCCGGTCGTCGTCGCCGATCCCGCTGCGATCGAACAGGCGCTGGTGAACCTGCTCGACAATGCGATCAAATACGGCGGAGAGTCGCGTGAAGTCACCGTGCAGGTCGGCATCACCCGGTCGGACGCCACGATCGACGTGATCGACCGCGGCATCGGGATCGATCCCGGCGAGCGCGCGCGCATCTTCGAGCGGTTCTACCGCGGTGCGGGCGCCGCCATGAATCGGCGCGGCTTTGGCCTGGGACTGGCGATCGCGCAGGAGCTGGTCGCGGCCCATCGCGGCCGGATCGAGGTCGAGAGCACGCCGGGATCAGGGAGCACGTTCCGCATCAGAATCCCGCTGGGGCACGCGGCCGCCGAGCACGAGCCGCGACGGATCCTGCCGGGATTCTGGGCTCGGCTGCGTGGGCCGCGCATGGCTGGGGAAGCCCGACGGCGGGGGACCGCATGAAAGCGGCCGCGGAGGCGATCCATCCGGCGCCGGCGGTGCTCGTCGTCGACGACGAGCCGGAGATGCGCTTTTTGTTGAAGGAGAACCTCGAGTTCGAGGGGTATGCCGTCACGGCGACCGAGAGCGGCGAGGAGGCCCTGGGTGAGATCGCGCGGCGGACCTTTGCCGTCATGATCGTCGACGTGATGCTGCCACGCATGAGCGGATTCGAGCTGTGCCGGGAAGTGCGCGCCCGGGGGCAGCATCTGCCCATCATCATCCTGACAGCTCGGTCCGCCGAATCGGATCGCGTGGTCGGGCTCGATCTCGGCGCCGACGATTACGTGACCAAGCCGTTCAGCGTGCGTGAATTGCTGGCCCGAGTGCGGGCGCAGCTCCGCCGCGACGCCGCCCAGCCGGACTCCTCGGAGGAGTTCGTGTTCGGCGACGTGCGCGTCAACCTGCGGCACCGACTCGTCACGCGGCGCGGGCACCGGGTCGAGCTCTCAACCCGCGAGTTCGAGCTGCTGCGATACCTGCTGGCGCATCGCGGTGAGGTGGTCAGTCGCGAGCAGCTCCTGCGCGACGTCTGGGGCTACAACCAGGTCGTGGTCACACGCACCGTCGATAATTTCGTCGCCAAGCTGCGCCTGCATCTCGAGCCGAAGCCGCACGAGCCCCGCTACCTCGTGACCGTCCACGGCACCGGCTATCAGGTTGTCCTCTGAGTCGGGGGCGGATCCTAGGCGCGCACAGCGCGCCTGCGAGGGAGCGGCGCGGGGCGTAGGGGCCCCCGCAAGCGACCGAGCCGGGGTCCGGGGCAGGGCCCCGGCCTACTAGTTCACATCGATGAAGGCGAAGCCGTCACGAGTGACCGTTTCGCCGGTCTCGACGGCAATCGCCGAGTCGAACATCGGGCCGGCAAAGCAGAACGTGTGGAATTCTCCCCGCTCGCCGCACGGGTCGACGCCGGCCGGTAGGTCCGCGAGAAACTCCCGGTCATACCCTCGTCCCACGAACGACGCGGACAGTTGCCGCGGATCGACGCACGTCACCACCGCACGCAGGCCGTTCTCCAGCATGCGACGGGCCAGCTCCGGTGTGTCGGCCGGGGTCGTCCAGAGCGGGAACAGCGGGTCCACGCCTGTGCCCGACATCTGCCGGATGCGGTAGTCACGGACGTCCTCGAGAAACAGATCACCGAACGCGACGTGGGTGACGCCTTCAGCCCGCGCTCGGTCAATGACCTCCAGCATGCGCCGCTCGTAGTCAGCGTTCGAGCACGGCCATGG
The DNA here is from genome assembly GCA_016178075.1 of Acidobacteriota bacterium. Taxonomy (GTDB): domain Bacteria; phylum Acidobacteriota; class Vicinamibacteria; order Vicinamibacterales; family JACQTH01; genus JACQTH01. The sequence goes on along the minus strand of JACOUA010000072.1, from coordinate 5,494 downwards.
CAACGGAACCGCCCACAGCGGCAGACCCGCGGCGGACGCCTGGGCGTCGACCAGCGAGCGGCGGACGGCGTGCATCGCCACACGATCGGCGGCTTCGTTGAACGTCGTCAGCAGGCCCACGACGTCCACATCCGGCTGCTGGCGGAGAACGTGCAGCGTCCAGGCGCTGTCTTTGCCCGAGCTCCACGAGAGCAGCACGCGTTTCGCCATGATCACTGACGCGAGGCGCCGGTCGTATCGACGCTCACCGCCTTCACCCGAACAGGAAGGGGAAGTCCGGCGGGGAGAGGGTGTCGGTGTGGGTGCAACGTGTGCGCGAGGATCTCCAGGCTGTCGACGAGCCGAGGCCCGGGCCGGCTGAAGTAGTGCGAGCCGTCCACGACGTACAGCTGTTCGGCCCGCACCGCGTCGAGCTGCTGCCACGCAGGGACGCGCGACAGCTCGTCGACATCACACAGCGTGCGCTCGACGCCGTAGCCGCAGCAGGCGATGACGATGATCTCGGGTCGCCACGCCTGGACCTCGCGCCAGTCGAGCGTCCGCGAGGGCTGTCCTTCCCGTCCGAGCCCTTCCTCGCCTCCCGCCAGACGAACCAGCTCGGGGCTCCAGTGGCCGCAGGAGAAGGGCGGGATCAGCCATTCGAGCAGCGCGACGCGCGGGATGCGGGGAAGCCGCGCCGTGCGAGCGGTGACGAGGTCGACCCGCGCGCGCAGCCCGGCGATGGCCGCCTTCGCTTCATGCTCTGCGTTGGCCGCCGCGGCGACCTCTTTCATCGACGCGAGAACATCCGAGAGCGTCCGTGGCTCGAGGTTGATCACACGCGGCGCGCCCGGAAGCGTACAGGCCGCGGCCCGGACCTCGTCCTCCGCCACCGCACAGACGTCACAGAGCGCCTGCGTCACGATCAGATCGGGGCGCAGTTGCTCGAGCACCGGCATGTCGAGCGTGTAGAGGGCCCGGTCGTTTCGGAGGCGCTCGCGCACGAGGCGGTCGATCTCGGCGCTCGACGCGTCAGTGGGGATGAGCGTGCGGGTGACCTTCGGCAAGCGCCGGACGGATTCCGGGAAGTCACACTCGTGGGTGACTCCGACGAGCTGATCCTCCAGTCCAAGGACGCACACGATCTCGGTCGCGCTGGGGAGGAGTGACACGATTCGCATCGGCCGAATCAGGGCTGCTCGGGCGGTATGGCCGTCGACGAGGCGGCCTCACCCCAGATGTACGTGTTGAACCACTGGAGGTTGTGCTCCATCACGGCGCGGCTCGATTTTGGTTTGGAGGGCCCGTGCCCGATCCCCTCGAAGCCTTTGTAGCGCATGCATGCTCCTATTTCTAGCGCGGACCGGCCGGCACGTGCTCGACGAGATACCGCGCGGTCAGACGATACAGGTGCAGCCTCGTCCCCCTCCCCTCAGAGAGGGCGTGCGTGCGATTCGGATAGACCATCACGTCGAACGACTTGCCCAGTTCGATCAGCCGATTGATCAGGCGCTCGGTTCCCTGATAGTGGACGTTGTCGTCGCCGGTGCCGTGTACGATGAGGAGGCGGCCGCGAAGGCCTGGGGCGAAGTTGATCGGAGACCCCGCGAAATAGCCTTTCTCGTTCTCCTGTGGCAGTCCCATGTAGCGTTCCTGATAGATCGTGTCATACAGGCGCTGGTCGGGGACCGGCGCGATCGAGACCCCAACCTTGTAGACGTCGGGAAACCGGAACATCGAATTGAGCGTATTCGATCCGCCGCCGCTTGCGCCGTAGATCGCGACGCGGTCCAGATCGACGTACGGGCGGTCGGCGGCCAGACGCCGGACGGCCGCGGCCTGCTCCTTTGCAGAGAGCTCTCCAACCGCGCCGTAGACGACCTTGCGCCATGGGGTCCCTTTCGGCGCCGGTGTCCCCCGGTTGTCGAAGCTGGCGACGAGATACCCTTCATCCGTCATCGCCCGATGGAACAGGATGGTCGCGCCCCCCCACCGATCGTTGACCGTCGTGCCCGCCGGCTCGCCGTACACGTGGACGATGATCGGATACTTGCGGGACGGATCGAAGGTCCTCGGCTTCAGCAGGTACCCGTCGAGCACCACGCCGTCGCCGATGTCGACGGACAGGAACTCCACCGGTTGTGCGAGCTGGGGAGCGATCTTTTTCGCGAGGTCGGCGTTCTGCGTCACGACGCGCGCCACCTGGTGGTCCGGCAGGCTGACGATCTCGATGCGCGGCGGAGCATCGAAGCGCGAGTAGGTGTGGATCGCCCAGGCTCCATCGGGCGAGATGTCGTAGCTGTGGCTGCCTGGCTGGTCGGCGGGCGTGACGCGGTGCACGGCGCCATCGCCGTCGAGACGAGACATGTAGAGGTAGCGCTGTGTGGCGTTCGATGGTGAGGCCGTGACGTAGAGGCGGCCGTTCGCGGAATCGACGGCGTCCACGCTCGTGATGTCACCGTCGAACTTCGTCAGCAGACGCTCACGTGTGCCGTCGCGCGCGACGGCGTAGACATGTCGCCACCCATCATGTTCGCTCACCCAGGTGAACTCGCGATGCTGATTGAACCAGGCCACCTCGTCCGGCACGTCGACCCAGGTCTCGGATTGGTCGCGATGGACGCGGCGGACCACACCGGACGCGACATCGGCGAGCAGCAACTCGTTGGTATTCTGGAGCCGGTTCAACTGTTGGAGCGCGAGCGTCGCCGCGTCGACCCATTCGGCGCTCGCCACGTAGTGGTTGCGCGGATCACCAGCCGTCTTCATCCAGGTCGTTGCGCCGCCCGTGGCGGAGAGGACCCCAACCCGCACGGCGGAGTTCGTGGTGCCTGACTTGGGATACGGGAACCGCGTCAGCGTCGGATACAGCGCATCGGTGTTGTTGATCAGGGTGAACCGCTCGACGCCCGAGGTGTTGAATTGCCAGTACGCGAGGCGGCGTCCGTCCGGGCTCCAGCGGAAGCAGTCCCTGAGGTCGAGCTCTTCCTCGTTGACCCAATCGGACGTGCCGTTGCTGACGTCGCCGCCGCCGTCGGTCGTCAGGGGCGTGATCCGTCCGCCGGCGAGGTCCTCGACATAGATGTTCTGCGCGCGGACGTAGCCGACTTTGCGCCCGTCTGGAGCGAACTTCGCGAACATCAGCGACGCTTCCGGCGCCTGGCCACCGAGCTTTCGGAGGGCCTTCGTCTTCACATCGAAGACCCAGTAGTCTCCACGCGTGTTCTGCCGCCAGACCCTGCGCGTGTTCGTGAAGATGAGCAGCTTCGACTGGTCGGACGACCAGGAGTATCCGCTGATCTGCAGTGGCGTGTCGCTCCCGCGCGGCACCAGATCCTTGGCGGACACGAGGACGGTCTCCTGGCCGCTTGCGGTGTCGTAGGCGACGAGATCGCGCGCGGCGCCGCGCGTGAGCGACGTGTAACGGCGGCCGCCATCCAGCCACGCGGTCGGCCCGAAGGACTCGGCTGCGTACTCGTTGCGGTCGAAGATCGCTTGCAGCGCCTCGTCCAGCCTGTCGGGGAGCTGCGCGCGAAGGCGGGGAACCGCGCTTGTGACGAGCGTGGCCAGGATGAGGACGACAGTCCGGGAACGAAGGCAGTCAGTTCGCATCGAACGATCGGATCACCGCTTTCCGCCGGATGACGTCGGCGCACCCGTCGGCGCGCTCACAGCCGCTCCGTAGTAAATCCCGTTGAACACGAGCTTGAACGTGCCGTGCGGCTGCGCGCGCTTGATCACTTCCGGCCCGGGCAGGAAGACGCGGCCCTTGCCGACACGTGCTTCGATCACCGCCACGCCGCCATCGAGATAGCGTTGTCCCCACGTCCAACCGCTTCGAAGCGGCGTCGACGTGTCGAACCACGCGACCGCCGTCAGGTTCTGCGCGGCGGCAGTCGGCCCGAGCTTGTACACGGGGCTGTCAGGGGGACGGTGTCGTCGTCGGATTCTCGCCCGGACGCGCTGTACCACGCCGTGCCCATGACTTCCGTAGTAATAAACTTGTGACAAGCGCCACGCTCCGAAACGGCCTGACAAGTAGTCGACGCTTCTGCCGATTCCGTCGCACCCGCGAACGCCGCAGTCTAGCGCGTCGTGACGGCCGCTTCAATTGCATGAACCGTCCGAAACGACCGGATTGGGCCGATCTGCAGAGCGCGTCGGATCGTGCGACCGTCGCCGCATGGCGCCCTCACGCTTCGACCGAACCGGACAGCACGCGTCCTACGTCTTGAACGACGGCGAGAGCGACGTTGCGGGGTGAAGAGCAACCCTCAGGAGGAGACCGACGAATGCACCTCGAGATCAGTCTTCGTGCTGCCGGCGCCGCAACCTGCAGCTCGACCGGACCGGCGGCCGGACTGAAGCCGGTGCCGATGCGTCCCGCGCCAAACAAGTCCTGCAGCCTCAGGTGCCCTGTCGAGTGCGTAAAATAGGCTCACTACCGGACGGGCGTTCCCGTCAATACTTCGCCGTGGCGTCGCTCTCTTCGTCAACGTTCCCGCACCGCGCCGGTTGATCGGCGCACGGAGGTCCGTATGAAGCGCACTGCCCTGTTCGTGATCAGTATCATGGCGGTTTCGATCGTCTCGCTCGCACAAGGACGCGCCGGCCGCGGCGCTCCTCCGCCGCCACCGCCGCTCGAGCCAGGCGCGTCGCAGGCCGACGTCGACAAGGCCCTGATCGCCGCCCCGCCCAGTCAGAAGGACCAGGCAACCGTCATCAGATGGAAACCGGACTTCAGCTACGAGACGCTCAGAAAGGGCACGAACCGCCTGGTCTGCTACGACCGGTCCGGCTTTCCACTACAGCAGCCGTTCTCGGTTCAATGCACGAGCATCGCCAACCTCGATCGCGAGGCGCAGAACCTGAAGGCCGAGGCGACCGGCGACAGGACCAGGTCGGAGGCGATGCTCGATGCCATGGAAAAGGACGGAACCCGCGTGAAGCCCGAGTACGGGTCCGTGTGGCACATAGTGGCGGGTCCCGACCGGGAACACGCTCGACCGCACCACATCACCATCGCCGTGCCTGGCGCCACAACGCAATCGACTGGCCTGCCCGACAATCCTCGACAGGGTGGCGCGTGGATCATGAATGCGGGTACATCGAAGGCCCACATCATGGTACCGGGCCAGTAAAGGCGGTTCTCGAAAAAAAGGGCGGCGATCTTTCGACCGCCGCCCCGCCTTCGCGCTTCGGCGCGCAAGCTCACGCGTCAGACTTCAGACTTCGAACTTCAGACTTCCTTACTCGCCGAGATCGCCCGTCCGCGGCGCCATCGCTTCGTCCGGCTCGACGAAGTACTCCATGTCCCGCTCCGGCTCGAGCTCGTCGTCGGTCGGCTGCACCGGCGGCGGCTCCTCCGGCGGGATCCGCACGTTACGAACCCGGTCCCCGCCGGGACCAGCCGGCCCATCGTCACGTTCTCCTTCAGCCCGCGCAGGTGATCGACCTTGCCGGAGATCGACGCTTTGGTCAGCACGCGCGTCGTCTCCTGGAACGACGCCGCCGA
>JACOUA010000071.1 GCA_016178075.1 Acidobacteriota bacterium | reverse complement strand
CGAGATTTCAGGCGGCGTCACGCTCCAGCGGCTGCCCGAGCTTGCAGCCACCGGCGCCGAGTACGTGTCCGTTGGCGCGCTGACCCACTCCGCGCCGGCTGCGGATATCAGTTTCGAGATTGAACCAAACTGAGAGCTACACCAAAAAGCCGTGAACGTGGCCGAGTGACTGGCATGACAACCAAGATCCGGCGCGTAAGCGACGGCAGGCGGCGGGGGTGGAGCCCCGCCGTAACCAAGTAATGTGGGCGCGAGCGTCGGACGTCCCGGCGGATATTCAGGTGGCGCTGGCATCCGCCGCCCATCGTCTTGGACCGTTCGGTGCGCACCTCTTCTATTACCCGACCGTCAGCTCCACCAACGACGTCGCCGCACGCCTCGCGATGGCGGGCGCTGACGAGGGGACGACCGTCATGGCCGAGACGCAGGAGGCAGGACGAGGCCGGCGCGGTCGAACGTGGCACTCGCCCCCCGGAGCCGGTCTGTACGTGTCGATCGTGTTGCGCCCGCGCCGTTTCGCCCCCCAGGTCACGCTCATGGCTGGTGTCGCGCTTGCCGAAGGCCTGGCATACGCGACCGGTCTCCTCCCGCAGATCAAGTGGCCGAACGATCTGGTCGTGCAGCGCAGGAAGCTCGGCGGTATTCTGGCGGAAGCGCAAGGGCCGGCCGGTCGCCCGCGGTTGCCGGGCACACCCGAAGGCTTGGATACGGTTGTTCTGGGCTACGGCATCAATCTGAAGTCCGCGCTCTATCCGGAAGATCTGGCTGAGCGCGTCACGTCGATCGAGGCGGAGCTCGGGAGGCCGGTCGAGCGGGGCACCGTCGCGGCCTGGACGCTGGCGTTTCTGGCGACACGGTACGGCGAGCTTCAAAAGGGACAATGGCCGGCGATTCTGGAGCGCTGGCGCGATCTCGCGCCCGCGAGTCGCGGCAGCGTGGTGGAATGGAGTGACGCCGGCGCGTTTCACCGGGGTACCACTGAGGAAAGGTGCCATCTTGGACGCCGATGCATCCCGCCGGGCTGCGTTGCTCGTCGCTGACATACACCCGGTATGCGCGCTCCTCGCGCCTTGCCGGGCGGGCGCCTCGACGCCCAAGATGACACCTTTATTCCTTTCCGGGCCCCAACTGAGCTCATAGCTGAGAGCTGACAGCTGAGAGCTTCTTTGTATGCTGCTTGCCATCGACGTCGGCAACACGAATATCGTGCTCGGGGTGTTTCGCGGCGAGCGTCTGCTGCAGAGCTGGCGCCTGGCGACGCTGCGCGAACGGACGGCGGACGAGATCGGGTTGATGGTCCTGCGACTCTTCGAGCATCACGGCGTCAAACCCACGGACGTGTCGGGCGTGATCATCGCCTCCGTTGTTCCGCCCCTAACCGGCACGATGGCCGAGATGGCCGAGCGCTACATTGAGCGGAAGCCGCTCCTGGTCGAGCCGGCCACGCGCATCGGCATGGACGTCCTGTACGAGAATCCGTCCGAGGTCGGCGCCGATCGGCTTGTCAACGGCATCGCCGCGTACGAAAAGTACGGCAGGGCACAGCTGAGCCCCGTCATCATCGTCGATTTCGGCACCGCGACGACGTTCGACGTGATCACGGCGCAAGGTGAGTATCTCGGCGGCGCCATCTGTCCCGGCGTGCAGATTTCCGCGGACGCGCTGTTTCAGCGTGCCGCGCGTCTGCCGCGCATCGATGTGCGGAAGCCGGCGCAGGTGATCGGGCGGACGACGGTCGGGTCGATGCAGGCCGGCTTGTTCTACGGCTATGTCGGCCTGGTCGAAGGACTCGTGCAGCGGCTCCGCCGCGAGTTGACGGCCCGCGCGGTCACGGTGGCGACGGGAGGGCTCGCGAGCGTCATCGCGCCCGAGACGACGGTCATCGATCACATCGAGCCCGATCTCACCCTCCACGGCATGCGATTGGTGTGGGAGAGAAACCGCTGACGGACCGGGTCACCGACCCCGACACCTACTGCCGGGCGATCGAAACCTATCTCTGTCGCAGGAACGACGGGCACCTGATCCGGATCGTCGGGCCCGCGTTCGATCTCGTCCGCGGCTGGGCCGCCCGCGGGATTCCGCTGACGGTCGTCTTCCGGGGCATCGACCACCGTGTCGAGCGCGCCGGGTCCACCGAGCGCCGCAATCGACGACGGCGTCCGATTCGAATCGAGTTCTGTGAGGACGAGGTGCTGGACGTGTTCGACGAGTGGCGTCGTGCCGTGGGTGTGAGGGCCGAGCCGCCCTCTCCAGCCACGAACGTGGAAGGCGCGGAGGTCGGCGACGAAAGGCGGCACGGGTCGTTGCCGGCGCACTTGCAGCGCGCGATTGCCCGCCTGACGGCGGTACGAGGGGTCGTCGGGATCAGTTCCACCGATCAGGCGTTCCTCGGCGATCTGGTGCGCGAGCTCGACGCCATGCTGGCCTCCGCGCGTTCGCTTCGGGGCCAGCGGCGTGACAACGCGCTGGCTCGTCTCGTGGACCTCGATAGCGCGCTCGGGGACTGGGCCGCAAGACGATGCCCTCCGGAGACGATGCCCGCGGTGCGACGGGAGGCCGAGCGCGAGTTAGAAACGTTCCGCGAACGCATGCCGGAGGAGGCATATGCCCGGTCGCTCGAAGCCTGCTGTGCGCGACTCCTTCGCGAACGTGCCGGCGTGCCGCGTCTGACGCTCGACTGACCTGGCGCGTTGATGTTGGCACCCGGCTCCGAATTCACCGCCACGATCGAGAAGCCCGTGGCGGGCGGCCGCATGCTGACCCGCCACGAGGGTCAGGTCGTCCTCGTGGCGGGCGCCATCCCGGGGGAGCGTGTGCGAGCCCGCGTGATCGAAGTTGCGCGCGGGGTCGCGTACGCCGCGGCGGTCGACGTCATCGAGGCGCACCCTGCCAGGCGGATGCCGCTCGACGCCGAGACGTGGCTTGACGGGCCGTGCGGCGGTAACGTCTATCACCACATCGACTACGGCCACCAGCTCTCGCTGAAGAAGGCGGTCGTGATCGATGCGTTCAGTCGGATCGGGCGTTTGGATCCGAGTACGGTGGCCGAACCACTCGCGATGGTCGCCTCGCCGGAGCGCGGCTACCGGATGCGCGCACGGCTTCACCTTCGACGCGGCCGCATCGGGTTCTTCTGCGAAGGGACCCACCGGCTCTGCGATCCCGCATCGACGGGTCAGCTCCTCCCGGTGTCGCTGGAGGTTATAACGCGCGTCGCGGTGGCGATTGGTCAGGCCGAGGGTCGCGACGGCCACCAGCCAGGCGGAAGGGCGCGATCTCAGCCGCTCGAGGGCGAGATCGAGCTGACGGAAAACGTCGAAGCATCCGAGCGCGTGCTGCATTTCAGCCTCGATCGAAAGCTGTCGCTCGCCGAGCTTCGAGCGATGACGAGGGTCGAGGGGCTGACCGGGTTCACCACCTCGGTAGCCGGCGTGCACGGCGCCGGGGTCGTGATCGCGGATCCTCACGTGCGGGATGAGCTGAGGGTGATCGTCGGGCGCACGATCCAGTTGCGGCGCCACGTGCGATCGTTCTTCCAGGGCAATCGATTCCTGCTGAACCGGCTGGTGGCGGAAGTGCTGGCGCGCGTACCCGACGGGCCGGTGATCGATCTGTATGCCGGTGTCGGGGTGTTCGGTGTGGCGCTGGCGGCGTCGGGCCGAACGCCGGTCATCGCGGTTGAAGTCGACGCCTTCAGTGTCCAGGATCTGAAACAGAACGCCGCGGGCGTCAGCGGTTTCCAGATCGTGACCGGAACCGTCGAAGATTACCTGCAGAGCCCACCGGAGCTCGCCAGCCCCACCGTGGTCGTCGATCCGCCGCGTACAGGTCTCTCGAAAGCGGTGGCGGCGGGTCTCGTGGGTCTGGAGCCGCGGCGCATCGTCTACGTGTCGTGCGACGTGGCCACCGTCGCGCGCGACGCGCGGATCCTCACCGAGGCGGGATATCAGCTGAAAGAGCTCATGGGCTTCGATCTCTTCCCGAACACGGCGCACGTAGAGACCGTGATGGTCATGGATCGCGCCTGACACGAGTTAATCGCGATCGCGCTTGCAGGCGTCGACGAAGCTCTCGAACAGCGAATCGAACTCGCCCGTGCGGTGGAAGTTCTCGGGGTGCCACTGCACGCCCACGCAGAACGACGCGTCACGGCTCTCGATGCCCTCGATGACGCCATCGGGTGAGGTCGCCGAGACGCTGAAGCCAGGCGCGACACGTCGGACCGATTGATGATGGCGGCTGTTGACGCCACACGTTTCCAGGTGTGCTGGATTCGTGACGATGCGCGCCAGCAGGGAGCCCCGCTCGATCCGGACCTTGTGAGCGACGGCATCGGGGCTGGAGTCGACCGTATGATCGAGCGGTGTCGAGAACTGAGACGGAATGTCCTGGACGAGGTCGCCCCCGGCCGCGACATTCAGCAGCTGCATGCCGCGACAGATCGCGAGAACCGGAAGATCCCGGGCCAGCGCTCGCTCCGCAATTCCGAATTCAAAGGCATCGCGCGCGTCATCGATCTCGGTGGCCGGGTGCGGCGACTCGCCATACCGCGAGGGATCGACGTCGACGCCGCCCGTCAACACGAGCCCGTCGATGGCGTCGATGACGCGCCCGGGGTCCGCGTCGTAGTCGAGGACGATCGGGCTGCCGCCGGCCTTCTTGATCGATTCGACGTAGTCTCCGAGCCTGCTGCAACGGGTGATGCCCACTCGCGGCCGTGCCTGCGCCATGTTCGTCATCGTCTTCGTCTTGACCTCGCGAATCCCGAACCCCGAATCCCGAACCCCGAACTCTTTACATCCGTCCGGGCACCCGAATCCCCATCAGCTCCAGCGTCTTCGTCATTTGTGATCTGAAGTAGCTGACGCCCGCGGCGCGCCAGAGGCGCGTGTCGCGCCGCTCTTCGTTGAGGATCGGGTACTTGTGATAGAAGGCGTTGAACAGCTGGGCGAGCCCGAAGGCAAACTTCGCCAGATTCGAGAACTCCAGCGTCCGGACGACCTGCTCCACGACCTCGTCCAGCCGGGACGATTCGAGCACGAGCGTCCAGAGCTCGTCCGGCCCCGCCGTCAGTTCGGCCGCGTCGGTCCTACCGAGCGTCCCCATGACGTCGGTCTCGGTGAGGCCCTCGCGATCCTGAAGCTTCTGGAAAATGCTCCCGGCCCGGACGGCGGCGTACTGGAGATACGGGCCGCTCTCACCCTCGAAGCTCAGCGCTTCCTCGATGTCGAAGGCGATGACCTTTCCGCGCGAGTACTTGATCATGAAGTAGCGCACCGCCGCGACGGCAATCATGCGGGCAACACGGCCGGCCTCGCGCGCGTCCATTTCGGGGTTCCGCTTCGAGACTTCCGCCAGCGCCTTCTCGACGAGCACGTCGAGGAGATCGTCGGCCTTCACGCCGAGTCCACGCCGCCCCGAGACCTCGACGAATGGACGCTCTCGGTCCGCGTCGGCGATCTCGTACCCAAGTTGCCGCGCCGTGGCATGAGAGAGCGCCACCATCTCGTATGAGAAGTGGATCGATCGCTCCGCCTCCCGCTCGTGCCTCATCGCGCGCAGCGCCTGCTGCAGAAGCTTCTGAAGGTAAGACTGCCTGACGTCGATGACGTTGTAGGTCGTCCCTGCCGCGCCGAAGCGCGGAGGTGACAGGGGGTCGGCCGGGGGCGTGGCGGTGGTGGCCCATACGGGGCCGCCGTCGATGCGCCGGTCGAAGATTCGGTAGAAGAAGTCGCGACCTAGCAGCCCGAATTTCCAGAGCTGGTAGGCGATATCCTTGCCCACGTACGTGACCGTGCCGTTGGACCGCACGATCACCTTCAGCCTGTCGGCGTCGTCGTCAGTCGTGCCGGGCTCGGCGCCCGCCGTTCCCGCGGTCTCCTCGGGGTCATCGGTTGGGGTCGACCCGTCCTCGATCGGCATCACCCAGCATCCGGCCAGGCGTCCTTTGTCTTGATGAAACACGGCACCGGTCTGCTTGAGCAGCTCGAAAGCCTGCGCCCAGAACTGCAAGCGAAGGATGTCGCCCTCCCATGTCAGGAGGTCGTATTCGATGTTCAACCGTCCCATGGTTCTCAGGTGGCACCGGACGATCCGATCGGCCAGGAGGTGGCCGATCGCCGCGGTCTCGCCCACATCGTGCTCGATTTCGTGGAGGGCGGCCGCCCTGAGGCGCAGGCGATCTCGGTCAGCCTCGTACCATTCCGTGACGCGCGCGTACAAATCCCAGCAGTGATAGTCGAACCGATCACGCTCCGACAGCGCGCGCACGTCGTCGAGGTGTTTCTGCTCGAGCTGCTGGAAGCCGACGACGACATCGGCGACCTGCACGCCGGTGTTGTCGATGTAGTTCTGCACCTCGACCTCGGTACCTCGAAATCTCAGGACACGGACCAGCGTATCGCCCAGCGCGGCGTTTCTGATGTGCCCGATGTGCGCCGCCTTGTTCGGGTTGATCGCCGTGTGCTCGACGATGGTCTTGAGGTCGGCCGAACTGCGGGGTGGAAGGCCGGCGAGGCGCGCCCGAAGGAACACGGGGCGATCCAGGAACACGTTGATGTACCCCGCGTGGGTCGGCTCCACGCGAGCGACACTCTGCGAAGCGGCGAGCGCGGCGGCGAGTTCCTGTGCGATGAGCCGCGGGGCTTTCTTCAGCCGGCGGGCCAGCTCGAACGCCACGGGCGTCGCCAGGTCGCCGAGCTGACGGTTCGGAGTCAGGTCGAGCACGATGGCCGGCGCCCGGTCGGGGCCGAGACCGTACAGCCGCGCGAGCGCGTCGCCGATGGCGGCGCGCAGCTCATCGTGAAGTGGAAGTATCATCGTGGACAGCGGTCGCGACGTCGTAGACTAGACTAGTGGTCGAGCGTGCCCTATTATCCCCTCATTCTTCTTCCGACCCCGCCGGTCGCGCCGTCACGGTTCGGCAAGCCGGAGAGCACGCCGATAGTCTCGAGGCGAGTTGATATTGAAGAAGAGCGTGCCGCGAGGGTCGAACGGCGCAACCTCGGACGCTGGGATCTCGCGAACCCGCAGCTGCGCGAGCAGATCGGTCATCTTGAGCGACCGGCTCTCGACCTGACGCCGGACGACCGCGAGCGCGCGTGCCGAATACGCCGCACAAAGCGGCTCCAGGCCATCCGCGCTTCGGGGCACGACAGCCTCGACGTCTCCACCCTCGGCGAGGCTGCAGAGATACCCAAGAAAGGGCGCAGTGACGAACGGCATGTCGCATCCGAGCGCGAGCGTCCACGGCGTGGTCGAATTGAGGAGCGCGGCCAGCAAACCGCCGAGGGCGCCGCTTCCGCGCACGACGTCGCCAATCACCTGACACTTGGGCGGCGCTTGCCGCTCGAGGGCGTTCGTCACGACAACAACGGAGCCGGCGACCTGACGCAGGACGGCAAACTGGCGCTCCAGGATCGGCTGACCCGCGACGATCAGGCTGCTCTTGTCCCGACCGCCGAACCGCCGCGCGGCGCCGCCCGCCAGAATGGCGGCCGTCCAGCGTGCCGAGTTGTGGTGGACCTGGGTCGGTCGTGGGTGACGCGCGCCGCGTGCGGCCATCGGGGGATTAAACCATGAAAGACGCGGCCATCGGGCGTGTCTTCGTGGCCAGCCTCCATCAGGCGATCGCCGATCTGCTTCCGACGCGCCTCGAGTTCTACGAAAACTGGCTGAACCCTTTCCAGTTGCGCAAGGGTCGCCTCGGGTTGGCGCCGCTCGTGGCTGTAATTGGCTTCCTGCGGAAGGAAGGCGACAGTTACGCCCTCATCACGGCGCGCGCTGGCGAGTACGCCGCCGACTGGACGTTCGACGCGCTGCCGGCCTACAGGCAGCAGCTCTGCAAGTCCTGCCCGCTGGGCCTGCGCCAGCGGCTCGCGGCGGCGCTCGCGCGGCGATTGATTCGACGCACCTACAGCGGCACGCGTGCCATCGTCCACCTGCGCCGCGGGTCCGGAGAGATCGATCTACGAGGATCGCTGTTCTGCACGGTCCGCGAGCCGGGGTCTCAGCGGCTGTGCCACTTCTATGCCGCCGCCGTGACCCGCCTGCTCCAGCGGCTCGACCTCGACGGCGAGGCGCAGGTGGCGAGGTGCCGCGCCGTCGGCGACGCCGGCTGCGTGCTGAGCGTCGCCCTTAAAGGACCGCGCCTCAAAGAAGCAGCAGTGGTGTGCGTCCCGAGCTAATTCGCGCCGTCGCCGCGATCGCGGCCGTGTCCCTGTGCACCGGCATCGCGCTGGCCCGGCAGGCCGAGTCGATCGGTCCCGTCATGGTGATGCCGTTCGCAGCGACGGGCGGCCCACCACACACAACGTGGTTGGGTGAGGGCGTCTCGGTGATACTGATGGACACGCTGCAGCGCCGCGGTGTGGCGGTCGTGACGCGCGAGGAGCGAATGCGGACGTTCGAGCGGCTGCAGCTTCCCCAGACGGCGGATCTCAGCCGCGCGACAGTGATTCGAGCCGGCCAGGTCGTGGGCGCCAGTTATATCGTCAGCGGTTCGATCGATGTCAGCGGCGAGGAGCTGGTCGCGCACGCGAGGGCCATCAGACTCGACACCGGCCGCCTCCAGCCCGAAATCGTCGAGCGCGGTCCGCTGACCGGGCTCCACGAGACCGTGGAGCGACTGACCGATCGGCTCGAACGATTGAATCCGCTTCCGCGGGTGTCGCAGCGGGCTCCAGCGGTAGCCGCAAGGGCGCGCCCGCCGCTTACCGCCTTCGAGCCCTACGTGAAGGGGCTGCTGGCCGACTCGCCTGGATCGCAGGTGAGCCTTCTCCAGTCAGCGCTCGAGCGCTTCCCCGGGTACGACGAGGCGAAGCTGGCCCTTTGGCGTGTCTTCACCGCGCAGGGCGAGCACCAATCGGCGCTTCGCCAGGCCCAGGCGGTCCCGGCCGAGTCGCCGCTGAATCGCGGCGCGCGCTTTCTGGCGGCGTTGTCGCAGATCTCGCTCCAGCGGTACGACGATGCGTTCAGCACCCTGAAGGCCTTTGTGGAGCAGGGCGCGGTTGGACCGGCGTTGAACAACATGGGGGTGATTCAGATGCGTCGTCCCGCCACCGCGGAGGCGGGGCGTGCGTCGTACTACTTCACGAAGGCCTCGGAGGCGAGCCCCGAGGATGCCGACTACTTTTTCAACCTCGGCTATGCGTACCTTCGAGAGCGCGACACGCAGGCGGCCATCTACTGGCTCAGGGAAGCGGTGCGACGCAGCCCGCTGGACGGCGAGGCGCACTTCCTCCTGTCGATCGCGCTCCTCAAGGCCAGCGCCGCGGCCGAAGCGATCCGCGAGCGGGAGCTCGCCGAGCGGCTAACGATCGACTTCGAGACGCTGGAAAAGAAACGCGCGAGCGCCGATGATGGCGTGCCACGGGCGCTGGAACGGCTGAAGCACGAGCTGAAGTCCGATCGGGCCAGCGAGCTCGAGGCGTCGCTCTTCAAGACGGAACAGCGCGAGCAGCAGGAGCTGGCGACCTTCTATCTCGATCGTGGCCGGCGGCTGTTCCAGACCGAGCGCGATCGTGAGGCGATTTCCGACTTGAGGCGCTCTCTCTTCCTGTCGCCCTACCAGCCTGAACCACACCTTCTGCTCGGCCGACTCTACCTTCGGGCGGGCCGGAGCCGTGAGGCGATCGACGAGCTGAAAATGTCGATTTGGAGCGGCGAGACGGCGGCGGCGCATCTCGCGCTGGCGCACGTCTACGAGCAGACGAAGGATTTCGCGGCGGCACGCAGCGAGCTCGAGCGGGTCCTGCAGCTGACCGAGGGTACGCCGGAGAGTCCGGAGCGCAAGGAAGCCACAGAGATGTTGATGCGCATTCCCAAACTCTCAATGTACGTAAGCGTATAATCGCTTCCGATGACCCGTTCCGTCCGTCGATTCGCCTGTGCCGTGGCTCTCCTGGCGTCGTGGGCCACTCGAGGCGCCGAGGATCAACCGCTCGTGTACTCAGCGGAAGTGGACGCGCTCATTCACCCGATCTCCGCCCGGCACATGGTCGAGGCCATCCGGCGCGCCGACGCCGATCGCGCCGCGCTCGTGGTCTTCACGTTGCGCACGCCAGGCGGGTTGGTCGATTCCGCCCGCGAGATCAATTCAGCGATCATCGCGGCCCGGACGCCCGTGGCGGTCTGGGTCGGGCCGAGCGGGGCGCGTGCGGCCTCCGCCGGGTTTCTGATTACGCTCGCAGCGGACGTTGCGGCGATGGCTCCCGGGACGCACATCGGGGCGGCGCACCCGGTCTCGGGCACCGGTGAGGCCATGAACGAGACGATGTCGAAGAAGGCGGCATCGGATGTGGCGGCGGACGCCAGGACGCTCGCCAGCAATCGCGGCCGCAACGTGAAGCTCGCCGAGGAGGCGGTCATCGAGAGCCGCTCGTTCACCGAGCGGGAGGCGCTCGATGCGATGCCGCCCCTCATCGATCTCATCGCGCCCACCTTCGACGATCTGATCAAATCGCTGGACGGCCGAACCGTGAAACGGTTCGACGGCCGGTCGAGCGTGCTGCAGACGAAGAACGCGCGCGTCGTTGCGATTGAGATGAACTGGCGCGAGCGAATCCTCAGCGCCATCGCCCATCCGAACATCGCGTACCTGCTGCTCAGCCTCGGCACCCTCGGCCTGACCATCGAGCTCTGGAGTCCGGGGGCGATCCTGCCCGGCGTGGTGGGCGGCATCTGCCTGCTGCTGGCGTTTTTCGCGTTCCAGATCCTCCCGGTCAACTATGCCGGCCTGCTGCTGGTGCTGTTCGGCATCCTGCTGCTCGTGCTCGAGATCAAGATCACGAGCTTCGGCCTCCTGACGGTGGGCGGCATCGTCAGCCTGCTGTTCGGATCGTTCATGCTGATCGATTCCGACGCGCCGGAGCTGCAGGTCAGCCTCCAGGTCATCCTGCCTGTCGTCATCGCGCTGTCGGCGATTCTCATCTTCCTGGTTCGGATCGCGATTGCGTCGCAGCGCCGGCACGCCGTCACGGGGGAGAGCGGGATGATCGATCAGATCGGCCTGGCCCTGACGACGATTGGTCCGGGCATGACCGGCCGCGTCCAAACCCACGGCGAAATCTGGACCGCGACCGCGTCAGAGCCGATCGCCGAGGGCGAGCAGGTTCGAGTCAGTGCGGTCGACGGGCTTACCCTGACGGTGCGTCGCGCCGAGGAGCGATTATGACCATCTCACCGCCGTTGATTGTCGTCTTCATCGTCGTGCTCTATATCTTCAGCTCGATCAAGATCCTCGCCGAGTACGAGCGCGGCGTGATCTTCCGACTCGGGAAGCTGCTGCCGGCGGCCAAAGGCCCGGGGATTATCCTGGTCTTCGCCCCGGTGGACCGCATCGTCAGGATCAGCCTCCGGACGATCGTCTTGGACGTGCCGCCCCAGGACGTCATCACGCGCGACAACGTCTCGGTCAAGGTGAACGCGGTCGTGTACTTCCGGGTGATGGATCCTCGCCGCGCGGTGGTGGAGGTGGAGAACTACCACTACGCGACGTCGCAGCTCGCGCAGACGACGTTGCGGAGCGTGCTCGGGCAGGTGGAGCTCGATGACCTGCTCGCCGAGCGCGAGCGCCTCAACCATCAGCTCCAGCAGATCCTGGACCTGCACACCGATCCGTGGGGCATCAAGGTCTCGTCGGTGGAGGTGAAGCACGTCGATCTGCCCCCCGACATGCAGCGCGCGATGGCGAAGCAGGCCGAAGCGGAGCGGGAGAAACGTGCTAAAATCATCCACGCGGAAGGCGAGCTGATCGCGTCAGAGAAGCTCCAGCAGGCGGCCGGTGTCATGTCCGCGCAACCGCTGGCGATCACGCTGCGATACCTGCAGACCCTGACCGAGATCGCCTCCGAGAAGAACTCGACAATCGTCTTCCCGCTGCCCATCGAAATGCTCAACCTGTTGAGGAAGTAGGATGTCAGAGGACGGATTCCACGAGATTCAGCTCAGCGGAAAACAGCTCGTATTCCTGTTCATGGCCACGACCGTCGTGGCCGTGGTGATCTTTCTCAGCGGGGTCATGGTCGGCCGGGGCGTGCGGGCCGAGGCGGCATCGGAGACCGAGACCCAGGTCGCCGATATGTCACCGCAGCCCTCGATCTCGCCAGTGCCGGGCGAGGCGACGCCCACCACGCCGCAGCCCAAGATCGATACGTCGACGCCGCCGCCCCAGCCCGTCAACGATGACCTCAGTTACTACAACCGGCTCGAAAAACAGGGGACCCCTGCCGAGAGCCTGAAGGTCCCCGAGGCTCAGGCGCCCGCGCCTGCCGCGGCGGCGAGCAAGCTCGCTCGGCCCGCGCCTCCGAAGCCAGCCGCGCCCGCCGCCCCGGAACGAACGGCTGCGAAGGTGCCCCCGCCGCCGAAGGTCAGTCCGCCCGCTGCGGCGTCGGAGGTGGCTCCGGAATCGAGCAATCAGCCGGGGTTTGCCGTGCAGGTGGCCGCGCTCGGGAGCCGGGCTGATGCGGCTGCTCTGGCGAAACGTTTGAGCGGCAAGGGCTACGACGCGTACGTGGTCGCGCCGGCCGCGGGTGGCGCGGCGATCTACCGCGTGCGGGTCGGCCGCTTCCAGAACCGCCAGGAGGCCGACCTCGTCGCTCGCCGGTTGGAAAAGGAAGAGAAGTTCAAGCCCTGGATTATTCGCTAGCGGTCTTGTCGGGCGTTCTGCTCGTCCTCAGTTTTCCAAGATACGGGCATCCCGCTTTCGCGTGGATTGCGCTGGTGCCGCTCCTGGTCGCCGTGAGCCGGGCCAACCGCCTCCGCCAAGGCTACGGCGGTCCGCCGAAGCTTTATGCGAAGGCGGAAGCCGGGCACCACGAGGCAGGAGATCGCACCGCGCATGGCCGATCGATTCGTCCGTTCCTGCTCGGCGTGACGACCGGGTTCGTGTACTTCAGCGGGACATTGTACTGGCTGACCGGCGTCATGCAGACCTACGGCGGGCTCAACCTTCTGGCTGCCTTGGGGACGCAGGTCCTTCTCATCCTCTACCTCGCGGCATTCCCCGCCCTGTTCGCCTGGATGGCGGCGGTTCTGATTGCCGGATACGGGATGACGGGTCTCCTCCTGACGCCGGCCGCATGGGTCCTGACCGAGCTTGGCCGGACGCACCTCTTCGGTGGCTTCCCATGGGTCCTGCTCGGCTACAGCCAGGCCACGAACCTGCCGGTCGCGCAGATCGCGAGCGTGCTGGGCGTCTTCGGCGTGTCCGCCCTCGTCGCGCTCGTCAACGCGGCGCTAGGTGCAGTCGTCCTGTCTCAGGGGCGAGGAGCGCGCACGTGGCCCGCGATCACCGCCGCCGCGGTGCTCATCGCCTCGACCGGTTGGGGATACTGGCGCATTCGTGACGCCCGGTTGGTGCACGAGGGTACGCCGATCCGGGTCGCGCTCGTTCAGGGGAACGTCGCGCAGGACGACAAGTGGAATCCGCAGCTCGCGCCCAGGATTCTGGAGCGCTACCTGTCGATGACCCAGCAGGCGACGCGACAGGGCGCCACGCTCGTCATCTGGCCGGAATCGGCGACGCCGTTCCTGTACGAGGACGATCCGGTCGGCGCCCGCGCTCTCCGGGCGCTCGTCCGCGACGCAGGCGTGCACCTGCTGTTCGGCAGCGATCAGATCGAACGGGATCGGCCGCCCCGCTCTTACAACGCGGCCTTCATGCTGGATCCCGCAGGACGGACGCGGGGTGTCTACCGCAAGATTCACCTGGTCCCGTTCGGGGAGTTCGTGCCGCTCAAGCGGATGCTGTTCTTCGTGAAGCCGCTGGTCGAGGCGATATCGGATTTTTCGCCCGGGACGGACACGACCATGCTGTCGTACGAGGATCATCGGATCAGCACCGCGATCTGCTACGAGGTGGTTTATCCTCGTCTCATCCGGCAGATGGTGCTCTCGGGCAGCGAGCTGCTGACGACGATCACCAACGACGCGTGGTACGGGCGCAGCTCGGCGCCCCATCAGCACTTCTGGCAGGCGGCGATGCGGTCGATTGAGGAGGGTCGCTATCTGGCGCGCGCGGCCAACACCGGCGTCAGCGGCATCGTCGACCCGTATGGGCGCGCCGTCATCCGGTCCGAGCTGTTCGTGCCCGACGTGCTGGTCGGCGAGGTGCGGCTGCTCGCCGGCCGCACGCCGTACGCCCGATTCGGCGATCTGTTCGCCTATCTCGTTTCGTTGTTGTGCGCCGGCGCGATCGCTCTCGACTGGTGGCTTCGCCGGGCCAGCACCGCGCGGGGCTGGTTTCAAGGCTGAAAGCTGAGAGCTTCTAAAGGGGGATGAGTGATAAACGATGAACTGATTCGGCAGTATCAGGATCTCGTCAAACGCTCCGCGGATCTGCGGAGCTATCTTTGAAGCCGCCAACCCCGCACGCGAGCTCCAGGCCATCGAAGCCCGCGTCGCCGCGCCCGACTTCTGGAGAGATCAAGCCGACGCGCAGAAGCTCCTTCAACGCCGCCGCCGCCTCGAGGAGGATCACGAGCTCGCCGATTCGCTCCGGAAGAGCGAGGAGGATCTGGGCGTGCTGGTCGAATGGGCCGGGCAGGGCGAGGAGGTCGACGCCGATCTGAAGAACGGCCTCGGGCGCCTGGCGACCCTCGTCGAGACCGCGGAGATCAAGAAGATGCTCGGCGGCGAGCACGACCGCAAGAACGCCATCCTCACCATCCATCCAGGGGCGGGCGGCACTGAGTCGCAGGACTGGGCGGAGATGCTACTCCGCATGTATCTCCGGTGGTGTGAGCGTCGCGGCTTCAAGTACGAAGTCATCGACTATCAGCCGGGCGACGAGGCGGGGCTCAAGAGCGCGACCGTGACGGTTACGGGGGAGTTCGCCTTCGGCCTGCTCTCCGCGGAAGCCGGCGTGCACCGGCTGGTACGGATCTCACCATTCGATCAAGCCTCGCGGCGCCACACCTCGTTTGCGTCGGTCTATGTCTGGCCCGAGCTGCCGGACGACGCCGATGTCGAGATCGACGAGGGTGACCTGCGCATCGACACCTACCGATCGAGCGGGCGGGGCGGACAGCACGTCAACGTCACCGACTCGGCGGTTCGGATCACCCACATCCCGAGCGGCATTGTCGTGCAGTGCCAGAACGAGCGATCGCAGCACCGGAACCGCGATTCGGCGATGAAGGTGCTGCGTGCCCGCCTCTACGACCTGAAAACGAGGGAACAGCAGGCGCGCCTCGATCAATTGGGGGGGGTCAAGAAGGATATCGCGTTCGGCAGCCAGATTCGGAGCTACGTCCTGCACCCCTATCAGCTGATCAAAGATCACCGTACGAAGGAGGAAGTCGGCGATGTCAACCGTGTGCTTGACGGCGACGTCGACTCGTTCATCAAGGCGTACTTGATGAAGAAGGCCTCGGGGGATTAAGAATTGGAGATTGGCGATTGACGAATGAGGGATTGATTGTCGAGTGTTGATTGACGATTGGCGAGAATCAACGACGATTCATAGGAATTCCTGGGAATTCAACCCAATCGTCCTTCGTTCGACAATCGGCAATCGCCAATCAGCAATCAATCGTCAATCGTCAATCCCCAATCGTCAATTCCTTGGAAACCCCGTCCCTGGCTGCGTCCCGGAGATATAGGCCTCGCTGATCGCGCCAGGGGTTTCGGACACGGTCGGGGCGCCCGATCGATCCACGGCGAGGAACACGATATTGCCCGGCGGCTCGAAGCGCGGCAGGTGCTCGCGGTCGCCCCGCTTCTCGATGTACTCCCGCATGAAGGCCATCCAGCTCGGCAGCGCGGCCTCCGCACCGGTCATGTTGTGCCCAAGCGGCTTCTTGTCGTCGAAGCCCACCCACACGCCGAGTGTGAGGTTCGGATCGAACCCGACGAACCACGCATCGGTGAACTCGTCCATCGTCCCGGTCTTTCCGGCGACGGGCCAGTTGAGCGCGGCAGCCTTCTGCCCGGTGCCCCTGATGGTGACCCCGCGAAGCAGGTTCGTCATGACGAACGCGGTGTCGGCGCGAATGGCGTCGTGGGGAATCGGGCGATTCTCTTCGAGCACGTTGCCGTCGCGGTTGGAGATCCGCTGAATCATGTACGGCTCCATCCGGACGCCCTGGTTCGGGAAGACGGAGTACGCGCTGGTCAGCTCGAGGAGTGTGACTTCCGACGCACCGAGCGCGCTCGACAAATACGGCTTGATCTCGGACTTGAACCCGAAGCGCTTGGCGTAGGCGACGACGTTGGTCGCACCGAGTTGGGCCATCATGCGGACGGCCGGAACGTTGCGCGAGTCCTCGATCGCCCACCGCATCGTGATGGGGCCCTCGAATTTCCGATCAAAGTTCTGCGGTTGGTACGGAGGCTGACCCGGACCCGCCACGTAGCTCACCGGCGCGTCCAGCAGGACATAAGACGGCGTGTAGCCGCGGTCGATCGCATAACTGTAGACGAATGGCTTGAACGCGGAGCCGGTCTGGCGGTACGCCTGGATGGACCGGTTGAACTTGCTCCGCGTGAAGCTGAAGCCGCCCACCATCGCCGTGATCTGCCCCGTGCGATGGTCGATCGCGAGGAGCGCGCCTTCGAGGATCGGGGTCTGCTCGAGCGAGACGGTCGCCGTACGCTTCGTTTGATCCAGCTCGAGAATACGGACCTCGATAAGGTCACCGCGCCTGAACAGGTCGGCGGCGCTGCGCCGGCCAGTCCAAGCAAATCCCTCGCGACCCATGACGCCGGTCAAGCCGCCCAGCATCACGCGCGCCGACGGCGCGGGCATGTCGGCCACGACGGCCGGCACGATATCCCCCCTGGCGATCGCTCGCTGCCACCTTGGATGGATGAAGGAGTCCAGCCGATGGCTTTCGGCCAGGATGTTGCGCGAGGGCTTCCGGAATCCACGCCGCTTGTCCAGCGTGCGGAGGCCCTCGGTCACGGCACGATTCGCCACCAGTTGGAGATCGTAATCGAGCGAGGTGCGGACCGACAGACCTTCCTGATAGAGCTGCTTGGCGCCGTATTTCGACTCGAGGTACTTCCGGACCTCCTCGACGAAATAGGGAGCGACCGAATCGTCGGCCGTCGGCAGCGGCCTGAGCGTGATCGGCAGCTTGGCCGCGGATGCCACGACATCGGCCGGGACGTAGCCTTCCTCGGCCATGCGCTGAAGGACGTAATTCCGCCGCTGGCTCACACGGCGCGGGTCGGTGTACGGATTGAGCCGCTCGGGTGCCTGGATGATGGCCGCGATCAGGGCCGCCTCTTCGAGGCTGACCAGCTTCGCGGGCTTGCCGAAATAGAGCCGCGACGCCGCCTCGACCCCGTACGCGCCGTTCCCGAAGTAGATGTGATTGCAGTAGAGCGTGAAGATTTCCCGCTTCGTATACCGTTTCTCGATCTGGATCGCGACGATCGCTTCCTTGACCTTCCGCTCCAAGTCCTCCCAAATGTCATGTTGTCGAGCCAGGCCACCGAATGGAGCCTCTGGACCTTGCGGAAACAGGTTGCGGGCGAGCTGTTGGGTCAACGTGCTGGCCCCGGCGCGGCGTTGCTCGAGCAGGTCGTTGACGGCGGTGACGACGATGCGCGTGAGGCTCAGCCCAACGTGCCGATCGAAGCCGGCGTCCTCGGTGGCGATAATCGCCTGCCGCAGCCGTTCCGGGATCTGATCGTAGGTGATGACCACGCGGCGCTGCGTCGCGAACTCGCCGAGCACCTCACCGCCGCTGGCGTAGACGCGGGTGATCGTGCTCGGCGCGTAGTCGTCGAGCGCGGAGATCTGCGGCAGGTCACCCGCGTAGGAGAAGAACACGCCGCTCAACACGCCGAGCACCGCGGCGAGGATGAAGAGCGCCGCGATGCTCGCGTTTCGGGCGAATTTGATGATGTAGTGGGCCATCAGGGTGAGGCTGGCGGTCGGGTCCTACCTCTCGCGCCGTGGACGCGCGGCAGGTCTCGCGCGGGGCCGCGAGGTGCGGCTTCCCGCTCCGTCGACCCTGCCGGTGGCGGCCCGAAACGCTCGGGGCGCCCTGAGCTCGTCGTCCCTCGACTGGGCTCGGGACGACCCTGAGGTTCTCGAAGGGTCGAAGGACGGCGCGCGATCCCGTCCGGTCGATCGGCTTCGCGCTGGGGCCCCCGCGATGGCGCCGCGTACCGCCAAGGCTGCGGCTGTTCGGCATCGGAGCTAGGCGGATGGCCGAACGCGTCCTGAGATCTCGGCGAAGCAGGCCCGCGAAGTACGGCACGCGGTCCGGCGTTGACTGGCCCAGTGTCGTTCGCGCGAGGCGCGGTGCCGTTCGGATTCTCGTTTCTGCCGTCCGGCGCTCGCCAGTCAGATCTGCGCTCGTTGTCAGGGCGTGCGCGTCGCTCCGCCGCCCCGGGACCCATGATTGACAATGGTCGCTGCGGGGGCGCGGCGGACGGCTGGGGCGCAACGGCTCCTCCAGCCGGGGAGCGCGGAACGGCGTACCCGAGTGCAACGCCGTCGCCTCTTGTCGGCGCGCGAAGTGGCGCGAGCGGTCGCGCGGCCGCATGCGCGACGGCAGGCGGCACCGGCTGCTCGACCAGAACCGAACGGCCCGCGCGGCTGAACGTCGTGCGATCGACGATCACGGTCTGAATCCGGCGCACACGCCCGAAAGACCGATGGGGAATGACGGTCCAGGCCAGGAAGGGATCGACGTCGTAGTTCACCACGTTGTAGTTCACGAAGCTAATGAGCGGGCGGTTGTCGAATCCGAGGGGGCACCAGCCGACGTAGCCCGGCGCGGCGCCCCAGCTCACCCAGGCCGGCGCCCACCGATTCGTCGGGATCCAGAACCACCCGCCGAGGCGCGTGAGGCCCCAGCGACCGAAATGGTGCGTCGGCCACCCCCAGGGATCGGAGGCCACCCACGTCCAGCCGTACGGACCGCTGTAGTGCCAGTAGCCATTGAGATACGGGCGCCAGCCGACCGGCGCGTTCGGATGCCAGACGTGCCCGTACGGCGCGTCGTACTGCCAGGAACCGTAGCGATCGAATGTCCCACCGTACGCCTGTATAGGCGGCGGCAGATACTGCGTGGATGTGGTCCCCAGCCTCGCGTCGCGACGTTGTTCGGTCCACACGTCGAACGCGTCGAGGCGGGCCGAGTTGAAGAGCAGTGGAAACGAAGGCGCATACCCATCGCGCGCCACGGAGCGCTCGCCCGCCCGCACGGGCACCGATCCGTGATCGGTCGAGAGGTCGGCTTCTCCGCGTACGACTTCGAGCACGACTTCGCGGCCACGGCCGCTCGCGCCGTCGAGCAGCGCCACGCGGAATTCACCGGGCGTCCGCATGCGGACCACGCCACCTGGCGTGTCGACCTGATAGCGAACCTCGCGTTGCGCGTCGGCGGCGCCGGCCAGCAGAACCGTCACGCGCCCGGACAAGACCCGTGCGAGCGAATCGGAGAGAAAGTCGACCTGCGTGTACTCGTCGAGGTAAAGCGCGGACCCGTCGGGAAACAGAATTTCGACGCGGCCAACGGCGGTTTTGATGCGATCACCTTGAAGGAGGGCAAGACCCGCGTGCAACTCTTCCGCGCGACCCTCGCGCTCCAACACCGCGGCGCCATCGAGAAGCGACACATGGGCCGGCGTATCGTACGAAACGACAGGTGCGACGGGAGCCGGTGTGGTTTGGGTTGAACCCGCTCGGGGAGTGCCGAGCATCACGGCAAAAATGAGCAGCAGGCTGAGATGCGCGCGCTTCATGGTCGGGTCCTTGACAGATGAACGCCACCGGGAGGATGGCGGACAGGCGGGCAGGGCGATCATAGCACCAGAAACCACCTGCGAGTCAGCCATTTGCGGGGAGTCTCGCTACGGGAGAGGCGCGGACTTGTCTTGACAATATTCGACTCATATTTTATATTAGTGGCTACCTAAGATCTACGCGACAAGGGGACAACTGACATGAGCAAAATCATCGGCATCGACCTGGGCACGACGAACTCGGTGGTGGCCGTCATGGAGGGCGGCGAGCCGGTCGTCATCACCAATCCCGAAGGCAGCCGCCTGACACCGTCGGTCGTGGCCTTTGCCAAAACGGGCGAGCGGCTGGTGGGCCAGGTCGCCAAACGACAAGCCGTCACCAATCCGGAGAACACCATCTTTTCCATCAAGCGCTTCATGGGCCGCCGCCACGACGAGGTCACCGAAGAGATGCGGATGGTGCCGTACAAGGTCATCCGCGCGGCCAACGGCGACGTGCGGGTGCAGGCCGGCGGCAAGGAGCACTCGCCGCCCGAGATTTCCACCATGGTCCTGCAGAAGCTGAAGCAGGCGGCGGAGGAGTATCTCGGCCAGAAGGTGACGAAGGCGGTCATCACGGTGCCGGCCTACTTCAACGACGCGCAGCGTCAGGCCACCAAGGATGCGGGCCAGATTGCCGGTCTCGAAGTGATGCGGATCGTCAACGAGCCGACGGCGGCCGCGCTTGCCTACGGGCTCGACAAGAAGAAGGACGAGACGATCGCGGTGTACGACTTCGGTGGCGGCACCTTCGACATCTCGATTCTCGAGGTGGGCGAAGGGGTGGTCGAGGTCAAGTCCACCAACGGCGACACGCATCTGGGCGGCGACAACCTCGACCAGCGCATCATCGACTGGATCATCGCCGAGTTCAAGAAACAGGAAGGGATCGACCTGTCGAAGGATCGGATGGCGCTGCAGCGGCTCAAGGAAGCCGCGGAGAAGGCGAAGATGGAGCTCTCCACCGTGATGGAGACCGACATCAACCTGCCGTTCATCAGCGCCGACCAGACCGGTCCCAAGCATCTGTCGATGAAGCTCACGCGCGCGAAGTTCGAGCAGCTCGTTGACGATCTGCTGCAGCGCACGATCGGCCCGGTGAAGCAAGCCCTCTCGGATGCGGGGGTGCAATCGCCGCAGATCGACGAGGTCGTGCTCGTCGGCGGCTCGACGCGGATTCCACGCGTCCAGCAGATCGTGCGCGAGCTGTTCGGCAAGGAGCCCCACAAAGGCGTCAATCCGGATGAGGTCGTGGCGGTCGGGGCCGCCGTGCAGGCCGGCGTGCTGTCGGGCGAGGTCAAGGATCTGCTGCTGCTCGACGTGACGCCGCTCTCGTTGCGCATCGAGACGCTCGGCGGCGTGATGACGACCCTCATTCCGCGCAACACCACGATTCCGACCCGCAAGAGCGAGATCTTCTCGACCGCGGCCGACAGCCAGACGCAGGTCGAGGTGCACGTGCTCCAGGGCGAGCGGCCGATGGCGCGCGACAACCGCACGCTCGGCCGGTTCCACCTGGTTGGCATTCCGCCGGCCCCGCGCGGCGTGCCCCAAATCGAGGTCACCTTCGACATCGACGCCAACGGGATTGTCAACGTCAGCGCGAAGGATCTGGGAACCGGGCGCGAGCAGAAGATCACGATCACGGCTTCGAGCGGGCTGACGAAAGACGAGGTCGACCGGATGATGAAGGAGGCCGAATCGCACGCCGACGAGGACAAGAAGCGGCGCGACGAGGTGGAAGCCCGGAATCAGGCCGACCAGGCGGTGTACGGCGCCGAGCGTACACTGCAGGACGCCGGCGACAAGGTCGGCGGCGCGGAGCGCCAGGCGGTCGAGTCGGCGATCGCGGAGCTGAAGAAGGCGATCGAACAAAACGACGCCGAAGCGATGAAGAGCGGCATTCAGAAACTGACGACCGCTCAGCACAAGGCCGCCGAAGCGCTCTACCGTCAGGCGCAAGCCACGGGGCCGGCCCAGGGCGCGCCGGGCGGTGCCGGCACGGCTGACGCTGGCGGGGAGAAGCCCGGCGACGTCATCGATGCGGAGGTCGTGGACGAGGAAAAGAAATAGCGATGGGATTCGGGAGTCGGGACTCGGGATTTGCTGGCCACGATGCGAATCCCGACACCGACGGACCCCGAATCCCGAACCCCGAATCCCGACATGGATTTGTACGCCGTTTTGGGCTTGAAGCGCGGCGTGCCGGACGCCGACATCAAGCGGGCCTTCCGGCGGCTCGCGCGCCGCTATCACCCGAACATCAATCCGGGTGACAAGGCGGCGGAGCTGCGGTTTCGACAGATTGCACAGGCTTACGACATCCTGACGGATCCGGCCCGCCGCCGGAAGTACGAAGAGCAGGGCCTGATCGGCGAGCAGGTGGAGGTCGCGACGTTCGGGTTTGCCGGGTTCGACTTCACGCGCGAGCCCACCAGCGGTTCCAGCGCGTCGACGTTCGGCGACCTGTTCGCAGAGGTGTTTCAACACCGGCGCGGCCCGCAGCCGGGCCCCGCACCGGAGCGGGGGGCCGATCTCCACACGACCGTCGAGGTCAGCTTCGAGGAATCGATGCGTGGCGTCGAGCGATCCGTGACGGTGCTGCGCCGGGAGACCTGTCGGACGTGTCGTGGCAGCGGCGCGCGGCGAACCGCCGAGACGCGTTGTCCGCGTTGCGAGGGGAGCGGCATCCTGCGGTCGGCACGTGGCCACATGCTCTTCACCAAAGCGTGCGGAGTCTGCGGCGGTACCGGGTTCCAGGCCCAGGTGAGGTGCGACGTTTGCGCGGGTCAGGGGGTCGAAGCGCACAGCGAGACCTTCGGGGTGGAGATTCCAGCGGGGGTGTCGCACGGCGAGCGGATCCGGGTGCCGGGCAACGGCAACGGAGGCTGGAGGGGCGGGCCGGCCGGCGATTTGTGGGTCGCGGTGCAGGTCGCAACCGATTCACGGTTCCGGCGCGAGGGCGACGATCTCCATCTTCTCGTGCCCATCGCGATTCAGGAGGCGGCCCTGGGGGCGAAGATCGAGATCCGGACCGTCGACGGCGTAGCCCGGGTGCGGATTCCGCCCGGCACGCAGTCGGGACAGCGGTTCCGGCTGCGGGAACGTGGCGCGCCGTCGTCGCGGGACGGGCGTCGCGGCGACCTGATTGTCGAGGTCCGGCTGATGCTGCCGCCGATCCTGGACGAGCGTTCCAAGGACCTGCTGCGGCAATTTGGGCGCATCAACGGGGACTACGCGCGTGAAACGCCAACGACCTGACCCGATGAGCACCAAGCGCTCCGGGAAAGCCTTCTACATGATCAGCGCGGTGGCGCAGAAGTACAACATCCATCCGCAGACGCTCCGGCTCTACGAGCGCGAAGGCCTGCTGAAGCCGTCGCGGACCGACGGGAATACGAGGCTGTACTCGGACGAAGATCTCGAGCAGCTCGAGATGATTCTCTCGCTGACCCGCGACCTCGGCGTGAACCTGGCCGGCGTCGAAATCGTCCTGAACATGCGGCGGAAGATCGAGCAGATGCAGGGAGAGGTCAACGAGTTCATGGAGTACGTCAAAAAGGAGCTCGCCCGCGGGATCGACGACTGGGAGCAGCGCCTCACGACGGCGCTCGTGAAGTCGTCACCGAGCGATCTCGTCCGCACGCCGCCGGCCTCGCCCCCGGCCTCGTCTCCCGCGGAGCGGAAAAAATAGCATTCTGTTATCATCGGCCTTCTTCTCTGTGTGCTCTCTGAGATTTGTGGCGATCGTGGGCATCACATGTCCGACCATCCCCCCTGTCCCCAGTGCGGCGGAACCGGCTGGAAGCCGGTCGAGCGTGATGGGGCCCGCCGCGTCGTGCGATGCGAATGCTGGCGCACGAACGTGGCGGACCGTCTGATGGCGGAGGCGCGCATCCCGAAGCGCTACCAGCACTGCGCGCTCGACAATTTCCTGGTGTATCCGAACGAGCCGCTGATGAAAGCGGTCGGCAAGGCGCGGGCGTTCGCAGAGGCGTTTCCCGTCGTCGAGAAAGGGCTGTTCTTCATCGGCCCACCCGGGATCGGGAAGAGCCATCTCGCGACCTCGGTCCTGAGGCAGGCGATCGAGACGCGCGGCGCCCGCGGCTTGTTCTACGACGTGAGGGAGCTCCTGCGCCTCATTCGGAGCACGTTCTCGGACGGCGCGGCGCTGGGTGAAATGGAGATTCTGCGGCCCGTCATGGAAGCCGACCTGCTCGTGCTCGACGATCTGGGCGCCGAGAAGTCGTCCGAATGGGTCGGCGAGACGCTGAATCTCGTGGTGAACACGCGTTACAACGAGAACCGCCCGACGATCTTCACCTCGAACTTCGAAGTCAAAGAGGACGATACCGACATCGACTCGCTGCAGGCGCGGGTCGGGTTCCGCATGTACTCCCGCCTGCACGAGATGTGCGAGTTCCTCGAGTTCGATGGCGCCGACTATCGCTACTGCCCGCCGAATACGGGCCCCAACGAGCTGCTGTCCGCCTGGAAGAACCAGCGACGGCCCAAGCTGCCGACCCGGTCGGGCGGGCCCATGCGCGCGCAGCTCAAGGGCAAGACCGACCTCAAGTGGTCAGGGGGCAAGGCTGGCAATTAACCGGGTAGGCGCATTTGAAAATCGGGTGATTGGGAATTTGGTGATTGATTGTCAATCGGGAGATCTGGTGATTGAAGATTTATTGCCGATTGCCGATTCAATCTCTCAATAGATGTTCGATCACCAGATAGGAGAATTCCTCAATCAATCACCAGATTCTCAATCACCAAGGTTTCAAATGCCACGTTCATTGAACTCCGGGCTGTACGTCCACATCCCCTTCTGCGCATCGATCTGCAACTACTGCAACTTCACCCGCAGCCTGTTCGATCCCGATCTGAAGCGCCGCTACGTCGACGCGCTCGTCGCCGAGATCCGCGAGGCGCCGGTCCGGTGGCCCGCGTTCCTCGAGCGGCCTGAGCCGGACACGCTGTACTTTGGTGGCGGGACGCCATCCTTGCTGGAGCCCGAAGAGATTGCCCGACTCATCGAGGCCGGTCGTACGAGCCTCGGCCTGCGCGGCGAGTCGGAGGTCACGCTCGAGGCGAATCCCGAAACAATCTCGGTCGGGCGGCTGCGGCGGTTCCGCGGTGCGGGCGTCAATCGACTCAGCTTCGGCGTGCAGTCGTTCCGCAACCAGGAGCTCGGTCGGTTGGGTCGTCTGCACGATGCCGAGCGCGCGCGAGAGGTCGTGGGCTGGGCGCGCGAGGCGGGCTTCGACAACGTCAGCCTCGATCTGATGATGTGGCTGCCGCAGCAGAGCGTGTCTCAGTGGCTCGAGTCGGTTGACGAGCTTATCGCCCTGCACCCCGATCACGCCTCGCTGTATCTGCTGGAGGTTTACCCGAATGCGCCGCTTCGTGATGACATGGCGCGGGCCGGATGGTCCCAGGCGCCGGATGAGGATGCGGCGGCCATGTACGAAGAGGCGATGACGCGGACCGAGGTGGCGGGGCTGGAACAGTACGAGATCTCGAACGTGGCGCGGCCCGGCAAGCGCGCGCGCCACAACATGAAGTACTGGCGGGACGGCGACTGGTTGGCCTTCGGCTGCGGCGCGCATTCGACGCTGGACGAGGCGCGGTGGAAGAACGTGACGTCCACACTCGACTACCTCGCGCGCGTCGAGGCGGGCGACTCGGTGATTGCCGAGCGCCGAACGCTCCGCCCCCACGATCGCCTCGGGGAGGCGCTCTTCATGGGCCTGCGGCTCACTGACGGCGTCGACCTCCGGGCGCTCGGCGAACGGTACGCGGTCGATGTCTGGGCGGCATACGGCCCCCGGCTCGAGCCGCATCTCGAGGCCGGCCTGGCCCGGAAAACAGGGGAGTGTCTGCGACTCACCAGGCGCGGCAGGCTCCTGGCCAACGAAGTCATGGCCGTGTTCGTCTAGCAGGTCGCTGAAAGGTGGTGGCCCGACCGATACACGAAGAACGTTGGACGAAGAACGAAAGTGTTTCGAAGGTTGTCGCCGTTCGACATTCTGCGCTTGACGTTCAGGCCGCGCTTTTCAGCGGCCTGCTCGGTACGCTAGAGTAGCCGCTCCTCGTAACCGAGGCTCAGTCGAAGGAGGCCTTGCATGCGATCACCCCGGCTCTTCACGGCCGGCCGGCCGGCTCTCTTGGCGATCACGCTGTTTCTGGCGGGCGCGTTCAGCGCGACCGTCGTGCGCGGGGGCACGGACCAGGCCGCGCAACCCGCGGGCCTGACCATCAGCGGCGACGCCGGGCTCATCTTCAGCATCATCAAACCGGATCAGACGTCGGCGTACGAGGCCGCCATCACGAAGCTCAAGGAGGCGTTCGGGAAGATCGATCCCAACAAGATCGACGATCCGGCGCTGAAGCAGCAAGCAGCTTCCCGGAAGCAACAGGCCGCCTCATGGACGATCTACAAGGCAGTGGAGCCCGGACCAAATGGGACCGTACTCTACGTGTCGGTTCTGCAGCCGGCCGTGAAGGATGCCGACTACAACGTCTTCAAGATCATCTCCGAAGCGTTCCCGACCGAGGCGACAGAATTGTACAAGGCGGCCTCCGGTGGGTTCGTGTCGATGAACAAGACCACGCTTCTGAAGCTGACCGATTTCAAGTAGGTAGCTTTCAGCTCTTAGCTCTCAGCTCTCAGCTCTCAGCACCACGGGGCCGCGTCCGCGGTCCCGTTCGTTGTGGACGGGCAAATGCCCCGCCCCGTTGCGGGGCTGGCTGATAGCTGACGGCTTAGAACGCCAGATTCAGTCCCGCGTAGACACGCTGCGGGTTCTGATAGATGGGGCTCCCTCGAAGGACGAACGCGCGGTAGTCGAGCCGCACGCGCAGCGGCCCCGCCAGGCTGAACTTGATTCCCGCCCCCAGATTGATCCCGACGCTGGTTTCCTGAGTCGTGCCGAGTCGCTCGCGATAGAACCCGCCGCCGAGGGTGGCGTACAGCTGAGTCGACGTCGGCGTCTGGACCAGCAAGTTTCCCATGTAGGTCTGAAGAGATGGCGCGGCGGCGAGGGGATCCTCGACCGTGTTGGCGTACTCGAACTCGAACCCGAGGACGAGCAGGCTGATGCCGCCGGCGAAGCCGCGGACCGGACGCGTGGCCGGGGTCGTGTTGGCGCCAATGAAGAGCGTCGCGTCGGCAGCCGCGGGGGTGGCCGAGAGAAACGTCACCACCAGCGCGATCCCCGCGTGTTCGAGGCAGGTACGCGCCCAGGTGTGGTGAGTGGTCGTGGCGCGCATGGTAAAATTCGATTCTTAGCCGTGAAGACTCACTATTACGGCGAAGCCTCCGCGGAGCTGCGGGCCGAGCTCGCGACCGCCGTTTCACGCGGCACGCTGCGCGAGCTCCACCGCAAGTCGGGCGCGCGGCACCTGCTCGTCGCCGCTCGTCAGTTTCTGATCCTGGGGGCGACGACCTGGGCACTCGTGGTGTGGTCGCAGCCGCTCGTCTGGGTTCCGCTGGCAATCGTGCAGGGGTTCACCGTGTTCAACTTCACGATTCTCCTCCACGAGGTCCTGCACCATCTCGTGTTCGAGCGAGGCCACCCGCGAGTGGAGCGCGCCCTCGCGCTTCTCTATGCCATCCCGAGCGGCATCTCCGCGAGCCAATTCACCCGGTGGCATCTCGATCACCACGCGGAGCTCGGATCGTCGGATCAGGATCCCAAGCGTCATCACCTCTCGCCGAAGGTCAACGCGCGCTGGTACAAGCTGTTGTACTGCACTCCGGCCCTCTTCCCAATCTATTTCCGCGCGGCTCGCCGCGAGAACGCGATGTATCCGCCAGACTTGCGGCGGCGAATTGCCGTGGAGCGCCGCGTCGCCATTGGGGTGCACCTTGCCGCGCTCGCGGCCTTGTGGATCGGTGCTGGCGTCGAGGCCGCGCTGCGAGCGCACGTCGTGCCGGTCTTCTTCGTGTTTCCCGTCGCCTTCACGTTGAACCGGCTCGGCCAGCACTACGACATCACCCCGGACGACCCGGCCGGTTGGACGACCCTCGTGCGCGGCCATTGGTTCTGGGACTTCGTGTTCATCAATTCCAACTATCACCTGGAGCATCATTACTTCCCCGGCGTGCCGTTCTATCATCTTCCGGCCCTGCAGCGGGCGCTCGTGCCCTTCTACGCGCAGCACGGCCTGCCTTGGAAGACGTACGCGGGCCTCGTGTTCGGCTGGATCGTCGAGAATCGGCCGCCGCACACGAACTGGACGGCCGCCGAGGACAGTAGGCAGTAGGCCGTTGGATTTCCGACTCTCCGATCAGCAGGAGCTCCTGCGGCGAACGATTCGCGAGTTCGCCGAGGCTGAAATCGCTCCGCACGTGCGCGAGTGGGACGAGGGACAGCACTTTCCGTCCGAGGTCGTTCCGAGGCTTGCCGAGCTTGGCCTGATGGGCATCCAGTTCCCCGAAGAGTACGGCGGCGCGGGGATGGACGCGTTGGACTATTGCATCTGCATCGAGGAGCTGGCGCGGGTGTCTCCCTCGGTCGCGCTGTCGGTGGCCGCGCACAACGGATTGTGTTCGTCACACATCTTCATGTTCGGCACGGGCGATCAGAAACGGCGGTATCTCATTCCACTCGCACGCGGAGAAAAGATCGGCGCCTGGGGCCTGACCGAGGCCGCGGCCGGCAGCGACGCCGCGGCGACGCGAACGACGGCCGTGCGACGCAATGACCACTGGGTGATCAACGGATCGAAGGTCTTCACCACGCACGGCCGGGTTGGCGACCTCATGGTGGCCATGGCGGTCACCGACCGCGCCCGGGGGCATCGCGGCATCTCGGCGTTCGTCATCGAGAAAGGGACGCCCGGGATGTCCTCGGGAAAAAAGGAGGACAAGCTCGGCATGAGGGCCAGCGACACGAGCGAGGTGGTCTTCGAGGATTGCTCGGTCGGGGCTGATCACCTCCTGGGCGACGAGGGAATGGGCTTTATCAACGCGATGCAGGTGCTCGATGCCGGACGGATCGGGCTGGCGGCGCTGTCGGTGGGGATCGCCCAGGGTGCGTATGATGCGGCGCGCGCCTACGCGCTCGAGCGGCGCCAGTTCGGACGGCCGATCGCCTCGTTTCAGGGGATTCAGTGGAAGCTCGTCGACAACGCGACCCGGGTCGAGGCGGCGCGGCTGCTGACCTACCGAGCCGCGATGGCCAAAGATCGCGGCCGGCGTACGACCCGGGAGTCGGCGATCGCCAAGCTGTACGCGAGCGAGATCGCGGTCCGGGCGGCCGAGGACTGCGTGCAGATCTTCGGCGGCTACGGCTTCGTGAAGGACTATCCCGCCGAACGCTACTACCGCGACGTCAAGCTGACGACGATCGGGGAAGGCACGAGCGAGATCCAGCGGCTGGTCATCGCGCGGCAGTTGCTGAATGAGTAGCTCGTCGACCTCAGGCGCGACGCTGGCCGATCGTGTGCTCGCCGGCGATCCGCGGGCGATTGCCCGAGCCATCTCGTTGATCGAGGACGACGAGGCGGCCGCGGCGGGGCTGGTGGGCCGCATCTTCGCGCGCACCGGGCGCGCGTATTTGATCGGCGTGACGGGTCCGCCGGGCGTCGGCAAGAGCACGCTGGTCGATCGACTGGTGAGCGGGCTCCGCCGGCGACTCCGAACCGTGGGCGTTGTCGCCGTCGATCCCACGAGCCCCTTCAGCGGCGGAGCGATTCTGGGCGATCGGATCCGGATGCAAATGCACGCGGACGATTCGGGCGTCTTCATTCGCAGCATGGCCACCCGAGGCCACCTTGGCGGCCTGGCGCGCACGACGGACGAGGCGGCGCTCGTGCTCGACGCCGCCGGGAAAGACGTCGTCATCGTGGAGACGGTCGGTGTCGGGCAGGACGAAGTGGAGATCGCCCGCACGGCGGATGTGACCGTCCTGGTGCTGGTGCCGGGGACGGGGGACGAGGTGCAGGCGCTCAAGGCCGGCATCATGGAGATTGCCGACGTCTTCGTCGTCAACAAGGCTGACCGCGAAGGTGCGGACCGCATGGTCGCCTCGATCGAATCGACCCTCGCGCTCGAGAGCTTCGGGGAAGGGAAGTGGCGGCCACCGGTTTTGAAGACGCAGGCGACAACCGGCCAAGGCGTATCAGAGCTGCTGGAGACGCTCGACCGATTCCGTGAGGCGTCCGCGCCTCAACAGCCCGAGCGGCGCCGGGGCCGGACCGCCGCGCGACTCCGGGAGATCCTGTCCGCGCAGTTCGGCCGCCACCTCGACGACCATGTGCTCGGCGCGGAGGAGCGCGATCGCATCGTCGAGGCCATCGCGACGCGTCGGCTCGATCCATACACGGCGGCGGCCGACATCATGCGCCGGGCTCTCAACAAGTAGCCAGTGGCCAGTAACCAGTGGCCAGGCTGACCGTTCGTTTACAGCTGGCGTCCGGAAACTGGCCACTGACGATGAAGGCACTTCCTCCTGGTCACTGGAAACTGGCCACTGGCCACTGACTATGAAAGCCCTCCTCGACCATGTCGGCATCGCGGTGCAGAATCTCGACGACGCGCTTGCGTTCTATCGCGACGCGCTGGGGCTCGAGATCGAGGCACCGGAGGAAGTCGCGTCCCAGCGGGTCCGGGCGCACTTCGTGCCGGCGGGGCCATTGTCGCTCGAGCTGCTGGAAGCCACGGCGCCCGATTCGCCGATCGCGCGCTATCTGGAGAAGCGGGGGCCTGGCCTTCATCACATCACGCTGCGCGTCGCTGACCTCGAAGGCGCGCTCGCGGCCCTGAGGGCACGGGGCGTTCGTCTGATCGACGAGCGTCCCCGGCCAGGCGCAGCAGGATCGATGGTGGCGTTCATCCATCCGTCGAGCGCGCACGGCGTGCTCGTCGAGCTGAAACAGATCGCGGCGCGCCGGCCGGCAGGCGCCGTGGCGCGCCGCATCACGGTCGGCGACTTCGAGCTCATCTCGCTCAGCGACGGGTTCTTCCGTCTCGATGGCGGCGCGATGTTCGGTGTGGTGCCAAAAGTACTCTGGTCGCGGCAGACCGAACCTGACGACCGCAACCGCATTCGCCTGGGGATGCGTCCGCTCGTCGTGAGGGGCGCCCGAACCATGCTGATCGACGCGGGGATCGGCGACAAGCTGGATCCGAAGCTGGCGGACATTTATGGTCTCGAGCGGGAGCAACATCTGGATCACGCGCTGTCTGCTGCCGGTCTCACGCCCGAGTCGATCGACATCGTGCTCGCGACGCATCTGCACTTCGATCACGCCGGTGGCTTCACCGCGCGCGACGAAGCCGGCCGGGTTCGACCGCGGTTTCCCAGGG
Organism: Acidobacteriota bacterium; assembly: GCA_016178075.1. GTDB lineage: Bacteria > Acidobacteriota > Vicinamibacteria > Vicinamibacterales > JACQTH01 > JACQTH01. Next base: position 5,773 of record JACOUA010000071.1, on the reverse strand, counting down.
CGCAATACGTGATCAGGCGCGGCGAATGGGAAGATGCGATCGCACCGAACCAGCGCACGCGCGCCAGTTATGTCGCCGAGAACTTCGTCCCGCTGGCGGAGGCGCGGGTGCTCCAGCTCGTCGACGATGACGCGACCATCATGCCGGGCGTGAAGGTGCGCCGAAGCGGCGGGCACACGCCGAGCCATCAGGTGGTGGTGATCGAATCGCGGGGAACGACGGCCGTCTTCGCGGCCGACATGGTGCCGACCGTGGCGCATCTTCCCGAAGCCTGGGTCATGGGCTACGATCTGGTCCCGCTCGACACGATGCGCTTCAAGGCGGCGCTGCTTCGCGAAGCCGTGAAGAACGAGCACCTGGTGTTCTTCGAGCACGATCCGGAGATCGCCGCCGGGATCGTCGTGGAGGAAGGCGGCAAACGCCGAGTCGAACGAATACTGTAGACGCCGGGATTCGGGGTTCGGGAGTCGGGATTCGCGAGTAGGTCCCCCGCTCCCGGCGAATCCCGAACCCCGAGTCCCGAATCCCGAGCCCATGAATCATCCAACTGCGCAGATCGGCATCATCGGCGGAAGCGGCCTTTACGACATGGCGGAGCTGACCGATCGACGAGAGGTCGGCCTGACGACGCCGTTTGGCGACCCGTCGGCTCCGTATGTCGTCGCCACGTTGCGGGGCCGCCGTGTGGCGTTTCTGGCGAGGCACGGCGAAGGCCATCGACTCCTGCCGTCGGAGCTGAACTTTCGCGCGAACATTTACGGCTTCAAGCTGCTGGGCGTGCAGCGGATCTTTTCGGCCAGCGCCGTCGGAAGCCTGAAGCACGAGTACAAGCCGCTGGAGATCGTCGTCCCCGACCAGTTCTTCGACCGGACGAAGGGGCGAGTCAGCACGTTTTTCGGCCGGGGTCTGGCGGCGCACGTGTCGTTCGCGCATCCGATCTGCAGCGCGATGGCCGCGGTGGCGTATCAGGCGGCGAAGGCCGCGGGCGCGACCATCCATCGCGGCGGCACCTACGTCTGCATGGAGGGGCCGCAGTTTTCGACGCTGGCCGAGTCGAAGCTGTATCGCGCCTGGGGGATGGACGTCATCGGCATGACGAACCTGCAGGAGGCGAAGCTCGCGCGCGAGGCCGAGATCTGCTACGTCACGCTCGCGATGGTGACCGACTACGACTGCTGGCACGAGGATCACGATCAGGTGACGGTCGACATGATCGTCAAGATCCTGCAGCAGAATGCCCGGACCGCCCAGCGGGTCATCGCGGAGGCGGTGGGCCGCCTGCCTCTGGATCGCACCTGCGAGTGCGGCAATGCGCTGGCAACCGCGATCATCACGCGGCTCGAGGCGATCCCCGAGCAGACGCGGCACGACCTGGCGCCGATCATCGGCAAATACCTGGCGGCGACATAGAAACAGGGATTAGGGATCAGGGACCAGCATGATCCCGATTCCTGATTCTTCGTCCCTGATCCCTGACCCCTGATCCCGAAAAGATGACCAGTCCAATAGTCGTTGTTGGTTCGGTCGCCTTCGACTCGATCAAGACGCCCTTCAAGGAAGTGTCTCGGGTCGTGGGCGGCGCCGCCACGTATTTCAGTATGTCCGCGTCGTTCTTCACGACCGTCCGGGTCGTGGCGGTCGTGGGCGAGGACTTCGGCCAGCGGCAGATGAAAGTCTTCGAGGGCCGTGCGATCGACCTCGAGGGTCTGCAGCGTGTGCCCGGCGAGACGTTCAGGTGGAAGGGGGAATACGGCTTCGACTTGAACAGCCGCGAGACGATCTACACCCGGCTGAACGTGTTCGATCAGTTCGCGCCGCGTCTTCCGGCGTCGTATCTGGAGACCCCGTTCGTGTTCTTGGGGAACATCCAGCCGCAACTCCAGCTCGACGTGCTGAACCAGGTGAAGGCGCCGAAGCTCGTCGCCGCCGACACGATGAACTACTGGATCGAGCGAACGCCGGCGGAGCTCGGGCGCGTGCTGGAGCGGATCCAGATCCTCATCATCAACGACTCGGAAGCGCGCGAGCTGGCCCGCGAGGCGAACCTGGTCAAGGCCGCGCGCCGCATCAAAGCCATGGGACCCGAGGTGCTGGTCATCAAGCGCGGCGAGCATGGCGTGCTGATGTCGCGCGACGGCGATGGCCTCTTCGCCGCGCCGGCGATGCCGCTTGAGGAGGTCTTGGACCCGACCGGGGCGGGCGATACCTTCGCCGGCGGGTTCATGGGATATCTCGCCTCGTCCGGCGAGGTGACCGACGCCACGCTGGGGCGGGCCATCATCTACGGCAGCACGATGGCGTCGTTCGCTGTCGAGGACTTCGGGCTGAGTCGTCTTCTGACTCTGGACGCCGAACAAGTCCACGAGCGGTTCCGGGCGTTCAAGACGCTCACCCACTTCGACGAGGTGTGACCGAGCAGCTTTGGATCGTCGCCGGTACCGCAGCGTCCTATCTCGTGGGTGCCTGGCTGGGCATCCCGGCGCTCGTGCCGGTCCTCAACACCCTGCCGGCGTTTCCTTTCCTGCTGCTGGCGCTCAAAGAGGAAAAAACGGCGCTCGCGGTCACTCGGATGCTGGTTTGGGCGCTCGCACTCGCGGTCTGCGCGACGACATTGGCTTACCTGCAGCCGGCCCGGACCGAGCGCCTGTTCTTCAACGCCGCGGCCTATCGCCGCGAGATGCTCGACTGGATCATGACCGGCAGAGGCGCGGAGGGCAGGCCGTCGCAGTTCATCCCGCAGCACCTCCTCCACGCCACGGTCTTCGTGGCGCTCGCGCTCGCGACCGGCAGCGTGCTCGCGATGCCCATGGGGGCGGTGTTGATGAACTACATGGGCCACTACGTCGGGTCTCTGGCGGCGGCGAGCCCACACCCATTCGAGGTCCTGCTGCTGGGGTGGCACCCCTGGGCCATCGTCAGGGTCGCAAGCTTCGTCACCCTTGGGGTCGTGCTCGGGGGACCGGTGCTTGCCAGACTGGCCGGGTTTCGCTATCGGCTGGCCAATCATCTGCCACTGGTGGGCCTGGCCGTGGTAGGCCTCGCCGTGGATGTCATCATGAAATGGCTGCTCGCAGCCACGTGGGCGCAGCTCATTAGAGATAGCCTGTAGGGGATCAAGCAGCCCGTGTAGCCGATTTGGTCACCTCCGCCTACTCGATTTTCCTCACGAACTCCCTGTCCCGAGAGTCGTGCTACCCGCCCAGGCGGGCCCGCCGCTCCGGGTGACGAGGTCCTGACGCTTCCCTCAAGAACAGGATGAAACCCGCCGATACACCAGTAGAGGTGGGAAGGCCTCGTTCGAGGAATGCTCCTTGCTAGACGGTTGAGTGTTGCGCCGAGCCGCGAGGGACACCGAGCCGCTCGATCGCAACGTGGGGAGTTTGCCGTGAAACGACCAATCGGACTCGCACTCGTTGTGATCGTCGCAGGTGGCGCGTCGGCGGTCGGTCAAACGCCGGTGCCGGCGACGCCTTCTTCCACGACCACGCAAGCTCCACCAGCCGACCAGAGCCTGCCGATCTTCCGGAGCGGCGTCGACTTGGTCGCCCTCACGGTGACGGTCACGGATTCGCAGCAGAACTACATTACCGGCCTCGCGCGCGATGATTTCGCGGTGTTCGAAGACGGGGTCCAGCAGGATCTGTCGTTCTTCGCCGCCGACCACGTGCCGATGGATCTCGCGCTCCTGATCGATACGAGCTCCAGCATGCAGGACAAGATGGAGCTCGTGCGCGCCGCGGCCATCGGGTTCATCAACACGATCGGGTCCGAAGATCGGGCTGCCGTGATCGCCTTCAATACCGGCATGCGAGAGGTGCAGTCGCTGACCTCCGATCGGCAGAGCCTCGAGACGGCGATTCGAAACACCAACGCCCAGGGCGGCACGAGCCTCTACAACGCCGTTTACGTGACGCTCAAAGAGCTCGTCGCGGCCCAGCGTCAGACCGGCGTGGTCCGCCGGCAGGCGATCGTCGTGCTGTCGGACGGCGAAGATACCAGCAGCCTGATTACCTTCGACGACGTGATGGAGAGCGCGCGGCGGAGCGGCGTGACGATCTATACGATCGCGATAAAATCTCCCTATCTCGCCCGCCGGGTTGCGGAGTCCGGGCGCCGCTACTACTCGCAGTCGGACTTCTCGATGCGGACCCTCGCGCAGGAGACCGGGGCGCGGGCATTCTTTCCGTTGAAGATCGACGAACTACCCGGGATCTACGGCGAGATCTCGAACGAGCTGTCCCGCCAGTACGCCATGGGCTACACGCCGAAGAACACCCGCAGGGACGGCGGGATCCGCCGTCTGGTCGTGCGGGTCCTGTCGCGGCCCGACGCTCGGCCCCGCACTCGTTCAGGATATCTCGCGGCGAGCGTCGCGCCCGCCGTGGGCGTTCGTCAGCGCCCACACTAGCGATTCACGACTACAATGTCTGCGTGACGAGAGGGCTCGCGGCGCGGGCGATTCTCGTGTCCTCGTGCGGCTGGGTCGTTCTCCTGGCCGGCTCGCCGCTCATCTTCACGCACAGCCAACCTGATCGCGTCGTGTACCACGCGGCAGCGCTCGTCTACGGGGCGGCGAGCTGGATCTGTCATCAGCGACCCGAACGATCGTTTCACATCGAAAGCATTCAGCTCCCCGTTTGCGCCAGGTGCTTCGGTTTGTACGTGGGTGTGGCGTTCGGCGCGTGCGCCTCGTGGTGGAAGACCTGGAAGCCGACGCACGACCTGACACGCTGGCGCACGGCGCTCGTCGTGACGGGAGCGATCGCGGTCGTGACGTTGGTGATCGAATGGGGCGGCCTGCTGCCGGGCAACGCCGTGCGGGCCGCGACGGCGGTGCCGTGCGGGATCGTGGTCGGCGCGCTCGTGGTCGCCGTGGCCCAGCGACAGGTGAGGTAAACTGTCGGCATGCCGTCGCCGAGAGCGAGTGCCGTGGAGCGAGCGCATTCGAGCACGCCGCTGCTCGTGTGCGCCGTGGCGTGGGTGATTCCGGGCGGAGGACATCTCTGGCAGGGGCGCTGGTCCAAGGGTCTGATCTTTCTCGTCGCGCTGCCGGTCATGTTCGGGATCGGCCTGGCGCTCGAAGGCCGGCTTTTTCCGTTCGAGCTGTCCCAGCCGCTCGTGGCGCTGGCCGCCTGCGCGGATATCGGGATCGGGCTGATGTATTTCGTCTCGAAGGCTGCTGGCTTGGGCGCGGGGCAGGTGACCGCGATCACCTACGAGTACGGCAACGCCTTCCTGGTCGTTTCGGGATTGCTCAATTTGCTCGTCGTCATCGACGCCTACGACATCGCGCTGGGGCGAAAATAGCGGCGGCCAGAAGCTCCTGGCTGAGAGCTGAGAGCTCCTGAATGACCAGCCACATCCTGTTGATCGTCGTCTTTGCCGCGCTCGCCTCGCTCGTCTTCGCGGTCCTCATGCGGGATGACCCGCGCGAGCAGCTTCGGGTGGGGACGTATCTCTTCTTGGGGTTTGTCGGCAGCGCGATCGCCATGGGCTGGCTGATGTATCCGTTTCCGCTTTAGTCCTGCCGCCAGCCGCCGTTGCCTGTGTCCACCCGACATTCGAAGTCACCACTCGGGCTGTGGGTGCCCGTGGTGCTCTACATGGCCTCGATCTTCTCCCTGTCGTCGATCTCGCAGCCACCGCCGCTCCCGAGCGCGTGGCTCATCACCGACAAGACGGTGCACGCCGCGCTTTACGGCGGGCTCAGCCTCGTCATGCTGCGGGCCCTCTCGGGCGGCCTGTGGCGTGGCGTCACGATCGCGCGCGGTTT